>CAYUPG010000083.1:0-10736 GCA_964446515.1 uncultured Treponema sp. | reverse complement strand
TTCACGTAGGCCGGTACCTCGGTGGCGAACATGACCTTGGTCCCGTCCACGTTGGTGACGATCGGAATCGTGTCGTCCCCGAGGATGTAGTCGAGCTCAACGAGCCGGGTCAGCTGGAGACCGGAGGCGTCGAAGGGAAGGATGTCGGGTGCCCGCTGGGCTACGGCGGTCAAGAGAAGCACGATGTCTTCGATCTTCTTGACGTTGGCGACGCTCAGTCCGAGCCTGTCGAGAACCTGCTTGTTGAAAAGGATACCGTAGCTTTCGGCAATTTCCTTAAGCGTGGGTACCGCATACTGCACGCCGTTGAATGCGCCGGACAGCGAAGCCGTCCCGAGGAGCGCGTGCGTCTTGGGGGCATATTTCGGAAAGAGCTCGGTGATGTCCTTGTACTTGTTGCGGCTAATGCCGTCCAGGAAATCTATCCAGATCGGGTTGAAGACGATGTCGTAGGGTTCGTTGGCGGCGAGCTTGACGTTGGTCTGAGTCAAGAAGGGTTCCCAGTCGAGGGGCACCATCTCGATCTGAGCGCCGATCCTGGGGACTATATACTCGTTCATCTTCTCGATGACCTCGGCGGTGCCGGGGCCGGCGTCGAAACCGAAGTAGTACCAGCTGAGGGTGGGTACGTCCCCGCTTTTTACTGTTTGGCTCTGCCCTCCGGCGAAGGCGGTTCCGGCCGTGCACAGGGCAATCGCAGCCGCCGTCGCGAATAGCCTACCTATTTTCCGCATCTCTAGTCCTCCTCTATTGTGAGCCTCGCCAGGCGAAGCAATGATCACCCCTTGACGGCGCCTATGGTCAGTCCTTTGACGAAGTACTTTTGGAAGAACGGGTAGATGAACAGAATGGGGCCCATGGCGACCACGGCCATGGCGAAGCGCGCCGTTTCGGTCGGGGGATTCGCCGCGGCGAATCCCATGATTTTCGCCATGCGGCTGATGGAGTCCGCCTCGGCGAGCATGCGGTACACGAAGTACTGGATGGTGTGGTACTTCTCGTCCGTCGTAAACACCAGGGACTGGAACCAGTTGTTCCAGATATCTATGGTCTGAAACAGGCCGACGGTCGCCATCGCCGGCTTGGAAAGGGGAAGCACGATCCGGGCGAAGATCGTAAGCTCCCCTGCGCCGTCTATTTTCGCCGCCTCGATCAACGAAGAAGGGATGGAGGTCTTGAAGAAGGTGCGGATGATGATGATGTACCAGGCGTTGAACACCAGGGGAAGAAACAGAACCCAGTAGGTGTTGTTGATCCTGAGCAATTGACCGTTCACGATGTAGGTAGGCACCAGGCCGCCGCGGAACAGAAAGGTTACGAGCATCAGCACCATGAAGAACCGTTCGTACCGAAGCTTGCCCCGGGAAAGCGGGTAGGCGAAGGAGGTGCATACGGCCAAGGTGAGCACCGTGCCCGCCGCCGTGACGGCGATCGTCGTAATGTAGGACCGTGCAAGGCGGCTGAAGTCCGTGAAGATGAATTCGTACGCCTCGAGGGTGAAATCCTTGGGCACTATGCCGTACCCATCCAGCAACACCGTGGTTTCCTTGGAGAAGGACACGGATACGGCGATTAGGACAGGAAGGATGCACAGCAGCATGTAGGCGATGAAGCTCAGGTTCAGAAGGTAGTCTGCAGGGGCGGAAATCTCGTTCTTAATAGACGATCCGAGCCTGCGCTTTTTACCCGAGAAGGTACGGGTGCGCTCGAACTCCGTAGGGGTCATGCTGTTTCCTCGCTAGAACAGGCTGTTTTCCGGCCGTATCCGCTTGACGACCAGATTTGATGCGACGACGAGCACGAATCCGACGGTGCCCTGCAGCAGGCCTGCGGCGGTGGCGAAACCGAAATCTCCCGTCCTCATGAGCTTAAAGACATAGGTGTCCAGCACTTCCGTGGCGTTGCGTGTCGCGGGCACGTTCAAGGGAACGTTGTAGAACAGTCCGAAGTCCGAGAAGAACATGCGCCCTATCGCCAGGGTGGTAAGGATGATCATGATGGGCACTAAGGACGGGATGGTGATCGCCCATATCTGCTGCAGCTTCGAGGCGCCGTCGATCTGCGCGGCCTCGTACAGTTCCGGATCGATGCTGCTCAGCGCGGCCAAGTATACGATGGAGTTGAAGCCGGCGGATTTCCAGAGGTTGACCAGCACCAGGATATAGGGCCAGTAGCGCTCGTTGAAGTACCAGTTGATGGGTTCAGCGCCGAGGCCCTTGAGGATGACGTTGTTGACTATGCCGTACTTGCCGCTGAGGAGGCTGTATACGAAGTAGGCGACGATGGTCCAGGAAAGGAAATGGGGCAGGATGAAGGTCGTCTGGTAGAGCCTGGCCAGGCGCTTGTTCCGCAGCTCGCTGAGGAGGATAGCCAGGGTCACCGAGACGATAAGGCCGAGCACGATGAACACGGCGTTGTACGCTATGGTGTTCCTTATGGCGATCCAGGCGGCCTCCGTCTTTACCAGGAGCTCGAAGTTTCGGAACCCAACCCATTCGCTCCGGAAGAAGCTCCGGAATATGTTCCCATGGAAGCGCAGACTCTTGAAGGCGATGAGCACGCCGAGCATCGGAAGATAGAAAAAGACCAGAAGAAGGAGCAGCCCCGGAATGAGCAGGATGTAGAGCTCTCCGTTCTCCCGCAAGTCCCGAATGCCCTTCGGGATGCCGCTATCACCCGCCTTCGTGTTCACCATTACGGATACGCTCCTTCCGCCCATAACTATGCGGCATCCGTAGCGTAACCCTGTAGGTTGATATTTGTCAACCTATTTATGTTGAAATTTGCCAACATTTATTTAGGGGCGGCGAGCCTACGCCTGAGACCAAGCTTGACCGTTACCAGTCGGATTTCAAATAGTAGGGCATCGAGGGCGCCTGCCGAACCATGGACGCATCGGAGGGTATGAGCAAGCGGTTTTCATGGAATACACGATTCGGCAGCCATTTCGCGGAGCTCCGGCGCCTTCGATCCCGCTGCGCAGGTATGGCCGGCGTGGAACTAATGCTCTATCATAGCCTCGGTCTGACGCCGCCCCTTTCCGCCGTCGAAGCGCCGAGCAGGCAGACCGTTGCGCGGTGGAAAAAGGCGGCGGGCATCGCAGGTGCGCCGACTACACCGATCCTTGCATCGCCGAATGAGAGGTATCTACATGGATTTGTCTCCCGCCCGATGGATCTGGCTGCCTTCGCAGCGGACGCTCGCCAATACCTTCGTTTCCTTCAGGAAACGCTTCCGTCTGAATGGCCCCCCCTCGCGCGCAGCGGGCTTCGTGTCCGCGGACAGCCGCTACCGCTTGACGGTCAACGGCAGCGTCGTTCAATACGGCCCGGGTCCCTGCGACCCCCGCGCCCTGGAGGCCGATCCCGTCGATCTGTCGGCCGTATTGGTGGAAGGGGAGAACGAGATCGAGGCGACGGTGCTGTTCTACGGCTGGGGCGACGGCACCTGGGTCTGCGGGAAGCCGGGCTTCATAGCGAAGCTCGACATTGAAGTACCGGGGAGCGCCCCATGGACGGTGGCGACCGATGCATCCTGGGAATGCCGCCTGGACCCGACGCGCCCTCCGGGGGCCCAAAAGAGATGGTACCTGCGCGCCCTGCAGGAGATAGCCGACCTGTCCGCCACCCAAACGCCGTGGCTCAATGCCATGGAGCTGGACGCGCCGGCGGACAAGCCTCCCCTTGCGGGAAGCTACGGAGACTATCTGTACGATGCGTCGGCCGCCCCGGAATGCTGCAGCCTCGTCCCGAGGAAGATAGCGCTTCTTTCGGAAACCGAACCTGTCTCCGCGCGTCCGGTCTACTCCCGGCGCCTTCGCTGGACCGGCGACCGCGAGCTCTATTTCAAGTTCCGTACCCCCGGCCTGTTCGAAATCGACGAAGGCGACGACATCCACGAAGCAAGGGCGGAGGGCATCCTTCTGCCGGCCGCGGCGCCGAATGAAGCGGCGGTCCTTACCCTCCGCATCGACCGCCATCGCATCGGGAGGCCCTATGTGGTCCTGGATGCGCCGCTGGGAACGACGGTGGAGATACTGCTCGCCGAAAGCCATGACCCCTCCCGGACCCGCTGGCTGGACTCCAACCACTACCGCTGGCTCCATTTCCGCTGCGCGGAGGGGGAGAACCGCTTCCAGGCCTTCGAGTACGACTCCATGCTGTGGATGCAGCTCCATGTCATGGGCAACACTGCGCCGGTGACGGTGCGGGAATGCGGACTCGTGGAGCGGGTATATCCCTTTCCGATCGTGCCGCGGAACATCACTTCCGATCCTGAACTTTCCCGCCTCTACGATGCCTGCGTCAACACGGTGCTCAACAACGCGCACGATACCCTGGTGGATTGCATGGGCCGGGAGCGGCAGCAGTATTCCGGCGACGCGGGGCACGAGACCCTGGCGGTGATGTGCGCCTTCGGCGAGTACCGGCATGCGGCCCGCTACCTGTCCACCTGGTCCTCAGGCCTTTCCGGCGAAGGCTACTTCATGGATGCCTGGCCCGCCTACGATAGGATGAACCGGATTCCCCAGCGCATGCTGGGACTCACCCCCTGGGGGCCGCTGCTCGATCACTCGGTGGGCTTCGTGTTCGACACCTGGAACTACGCCCTTTTCTCGGGAGATGTCGATACCGTTCGGGATATAGTGCCCCGCTTCGGCCGGCTGCTGAGCTACCTGGATGGTCTGCGGAGGGCCGATCCGGACGGATGCCTGCCGGTGGAAAACATAGGGATTCCGACGGTGTGGATGGACCACGACGGGTACCGTCGGCAGAAGCACAAGCAGTGCGCCTTCAGCCTGTATGCGGCGGCTGCGGCGCGGCATGCCCTGGAGCCCCTTGCGCGGCTCTGCGGCGACGGAGCGCTGGCGGACCGGGCGGCGGCCTTTGCGGCCGACCTGCTGGATGCGGTCTGCCGCCGGTTCTGGTCCGCCGAGCGGCGGCTCTTCGTCGTCAACCTTCCCTGGCTTGAGGAGGAAAAGGAAGAGCGCTGCTGCGACCGCTCCCTGGCCACCGCGCTGCTCTTCGGCCTATGTCCCGGGAACGATACGCAGGCGGCGGCGGACATGCTTGCGGAGCGGCCGCAGTGCATGGGCTATTCCTATGTGCCCAACCAGATATGGCGCCACCGCGCGCTGGCCGCCGCCGGGAGGAGCGACATCCTATTGAAGGAATACCGGGGCGAATGGGCGGGTATGAAGTCCGTGCTGGAGAACGGCTCCATAAGCGAGCTGTGGCATCCCCGGTCGGACAGCGTCGACCAATTCTCCCATCTGGGCATCGTCCCCCTCATCGTGCTCTACCTCGACCTGGCGGGCATACAGCCCATCGAACCGGGTTTTGCGCGATACCGGGTCAGGCCTGCCCCGGCCGATCTGCCGCCCCTGGATCTGCGCTACCGCATGCCCGGGGGAGAACTGCGCTTTACGGTGCGGACGGAAGCCGACGGCACCCGGATGCTGGATCTGAGGCTTCCTCAGACGGGCAGCGGAACCTTGGAGCTCGGGGGCGTCTGCATCCCCCTGCCCCAGGGGGGCGGCTATACGGCGAGACTTCCTTGAGGGAGACGCCGGACTGCGCCGCGGCGGGCCGGGCTATGATCAGTGAGGCTCGGCCGTGTCACCGGCCTGGGAGGGGTACGTTGACGGCGACGACGCGGAAATCGCCTCGGTCGCCGTCGTACTCAAGCTCCGTGGTCGAGCAGAAGTCGATGCGGAAGCGTCCGCGGTGGTAGACCGGCAGGCCCAGGACGTTGCAGAGAAGGAGGCGTATGTAGCCCTCGTGGCTCACCAGGACCGCGTCTTCGCCCCGGGCCGTGAGTTCCGCCAAGAGGGCATCCTGGCGGGCCTTGACCTCGGCGCCGGATTCCCCGCCCGGGAAGCGGTAGTCCGACGTGCGGGACCTGTAGGCCTCCCAGAAGTCGGGGTAGGCCGCTCGTATCTCCTCAGGGGAAAGCGTCTCTATTACCCCGTTGTCGATCTCGTTGAGCCGCGCGTCGACGATCGGCTCAAGACAGCGGGCCTCAGCCAGGGGCGCGGCGGTCAGGGCGGTGCGGCGGTAGGCGCTTATCCTGAGGGATGCGATCTCCTTTCCCGCGAAGGCAGCGGGGAGGGCTCTCGCCTGGGCTAGGCCCCGTTCGGTGAGGGGGTTGTCCTGGTGCCCCAGGGCGGGATTGAAGAAATCGCCCGACGTGTCCCGCTCGGCGTGCCTGAGGAAGTAAAGCTTCATGGCTGAACCAAGGTACCACAGGTACGGGTTTTAAGGTAGACTCTGTAAGCGTGCAGCAACGCTGCGGTTTCCTCCGCGTGCCGCTTGTATCGCTCGGGCGACCCGTACTAGTATGAACATCCGGCGGATGCCGTGGGGCTGCGCCGAGCCATATTGGGCCGATCATGGGAGACATCGTTTACGGATTTTTCCGCGCGGGGTGCGGTTTTTCGCTTATCGTAGTCGGACTCGGATTCTTCGCCGAACGGCGGACGGACCGGCCGCGTCCGGCCCTGGGCACGCTGTTCGTCGGCGTCGGGGCCCTCTTCGTTTTCAGCTTCGCCTCCTCGATCATCCGGTTCCAGCAGGATATCGACATCATCCTGCTCGCCGCATTGGTTTTCGCGATAAGCCAAGCCTTTTACGAGCTCTGCCTCTTCGTCATGGGCGGTCCGCGGAAACGCGGCTGGACGAAGAGAACCTACATCGCCGGAGCTGTTTGGACCTCCGCGCTCATCGTTCTGCCGCTGATCGATTATGCCTTGGGACTGGAGGCGGGTCATGTCAGCGTCGAGGATGCCCTGCCCCGCCAGCCGCTTCACGCCGCCGCCACCATCCTGGTGTACCTTTGGCCCATCGCCGTCACCGTCGCGGCCTTCGCTCAGGGGCGGTGGAAACTCGCCGATATTCCCCTTGCGGCGGCCCCCCTGCGCCATGCCCGACTCTTCGTCGCCCTCGCTGTTCCCATCCTCTCGATCATAGCGGTCGCGCTCATCGTAGGTCATCGGACCTTGTACCGGCTCGGCAATATCGCGCTTCAATTCTACATGGTGCTCATGTACCTGTTTCTTGTACGCTACCCGGACGAGTTGGGCGCGGTGCGCCGCGCGATCGGCGAAGAGCACCGGCGGCGCTTGACCATCTCCGACGAAGAGGCCGCGCTCATCGCTGCGCGGCTGGAGAAGCTCGTCGAGGATAAACGGATCTATGCCCGGCCCGAACTCGACATAGGCATCTTGGCCAAGGAGCTGAGCATCCCCACATACCGGCTCTCGAAGTACTTCAGCCAGCACCTTTCCGTACGTTTTCCGGTGTGGCTCAACGCCCTCCGGATCGAGCAAGTCTGCCGCCGCATGGAAGGGAACCCGAAACGGTCCATCCTGGATCTCGCGATGGAGGCGGGCTATTCCTCCAAGACCGCCTTCAACAAACAGTTCCTTGAACTCAAAGGCATGAGCCCGAGCGAATACCGCAAGAACCGAAAAGACGCCGGCTGAGTACCGAGCGCTGAAGCCCCTCGGCGCCGACCCGGCGGGCTACGACGCCTTCTGAATCAGCGGCGCCTCGCTCTCGGTCTTTCCGAATCTGGTCGGCGATCAGGAGAAACTCGCCGCGCTCAACCTGTTCGTCCAGGCCGGAGCGCAGGTGGGGCTCTCTCCCTCCTACAATTTCGCCTCGATTCTCAGGAGCATCCGGTTCGGCGAGCTGCGTTTCCCTGCCGTATTTCCCGCCATGCAGAGCTGGTACGTGAGGAATCCCATCGCCGCGGCGACCAAGGGCGGCAAGGGCACCGTCGACTCGGTGAGCCTGGCGCCCGTGGCCGCCGCGGCCAGGCCCAAGTCCAAGGAGGATCTCAACAGGCTCGGCGTTCGGTACGCGCGCTTCGGCTATGCCGACAGGGCCGTCGAAACCCTGAAGCGGTCCGCATCCCTTGATCGTTCCTACGTGAATCCCCGCATCAACCTTGGAAACGCCTACTTCATCGCCGGGCAGTACGAAAAAACCCGGGCCCTGAGCGGGCTGGGCCGGCAGCAGCAGCTCAGCGTCGCCGTCATCGACGTCGGCCGGGTCGCGGCCCCCTTCCTCCTGACGGAACTGGATACGGCCAAACAGGAGGGCGAAATCTTTTCGAACGGGATCGCGGTGTCGGGCGCCTGCCTCTACCAAGCCGTAGGCGACGGCTTGCGGATGTTCCGCGAACACCGCGAGGGCAATCGAAGGCATGGGCGGGGAGCCGCGTGTGGGCCGCGCAAAAAAAGGCTTCAGCGGTGCTCCCCGCCGGCGGCGGTCCAGGCCGAAAGCAACCCCTCTCCGTGCAGGACGGCGAGGGCCGCCAGGCCCGTAACCGCGCCGATGAGGAAGATTGCGACGTGGAGGGGCAGCACGGTTCTCATGACGAGGCACTGCACGAGAATCCATGCGCATTCCGCCGCCCCCATGGCGCCCGAGGACAGGCCAAGATAGCGGAAACGGAACAGCGCCAGGGCCGCGGCGGCCAGGTTTCCTGCGCCGAGAACCACTGCCAGGAAGAGACCGGGGATGAAGAAGTCTTTGAAGGGGCCGGCCTTGAGGAGCTCCGAGGATGCCCCCAGGGGAGAGAGGGGATCGAGAATCGCGGGGATGCCCCCCGCCAGGGCCGCCAGGCCCACCAGGACGTGCAGGACTACGAGCAGGGTGCGCAGGGCTTTCATAGGTAGAAATACCTTCATTAGGTTTCTAGCTCTCCTCCACCACCCGGAAGCTGCCGATTTCCGCGGCGGCGCGCTCGGTGGCCGCCTTGTTGCGCTCCACCAGCTCCAGGATGGTTTTTCCCGCGCCGTCCACGGAGCCCACGTGGCGGACGGTCTCGTCGGCGTGGGACCGCAGCAGGGCGCTCAGGGTTCCGAGCTTGCCCATGGCCTCGCCCAGGGAGCCGCTGCGCTTCCGCAGGCCCCGGGTTCCCTCCTGCACCTTGGCCGTGGCTCCGTGCATGGCCGCCATGGCCGCGGTGATCTGCCGCGAGCCCGCGGCTTGCTCCTCCATGGCCCCTCCTATCTCCGCCATGTGGTCCGCTACCTCTGCGACCGCGGCCAGGACCGCGGCGAAGGCTTCCCCCGCCTGGCCCGAGGCGGCGACGGCGCCGTCTATGGCCTGCTTTATGGCCTTGAGCTCACCGGCGATTTCCTTGGTCTGCTTGGCGCTCTGCTCGGCCAGGTTTCGGATCTCGTCGGCCACCACGGAGAAGCCCCGGCCGGCGTCCCCCGCGTGGGCCGCCTCTATGGCGGCGTTCATGGCTAGAAGGTTGGTGGTCCCCGCGATGGATTGGATGACCCGGACGGCGTCCAGCATGCCGCTGCTGCGCCGGGCTATCTCCGCCACCGAGGAGGCCATGTCGGCCAGCCGGGTCTTGCCGGACTCCGAGTCCCCCTGGAGCCGCGAGACTCCGGTTTTGGTCTGGTCGACGTGGCGCACTATGGAAGCGATGTTCCGTATCATCTCCTCCGTGGCGGCGGCGGTCTCCCGTATGGCCGCGGACTGCTCCTCGATCACCCCTTCCAGGTTCCCCGCGAAGCTGTTCAGGTCGGCGGACAGGGCGTTGCCGTCATCCAGCTCCCGGCCCAGCTCGCCCGTCCGGGAGCGGGTGTCCTCCGCCAGGGACATTATGTCCACGATGGCGGCGGAGACGTTCCGCAGTTCCCCGAGCAGGCGCGCGCCCTGCCCGTCCAGCTCGGCCAGGGCGGCGCGGAGCCTGAGTGCCAGGGCTTCCCACTTCTCCGTGGCCCGGGTAAAGGCGTCGTTCTGGGTGCGGAGCAGGCGCTCCACCGTGGCGGGCACCTGCAGAAGCACGATGCCGAAGAAGATCAGGTACATGCTCTTGTAGAACTGTCCGATGGGCTTGACCAGGGGGGCGATGTGGAAGAGCTCCGCCGGGATGCGCGGCAGGCCCAGGTAGAAGATGAGGTTGAAGGAGACCACCGAGAGGGCGGTGGCGTAGATCACCAGGGGCCGCGACAGGCGCAGGGCGGAGATGAGGATGACCGTGGGGTAGATGAGGATGATGGCGGTGGTGGCCGCCCCCGTGGGCGTCTGGAAGGTGGTGGTGGTGAAGATGGTGAAGGAGACGATGAGCACGTCCACGGTGACGGATGCCCACTTGACCGCGGGGGCGGGCTTGCCCCCGGCGAGGAAGCGGGACAGGAGCACGTTGTAGAGCGTGGTCGCCGTCAACGTGACCGCCGCCCAGATGCCCGCGGTGCGCTGCTCGGGCGTCAGGATCTGGATGACCGCCATGACGAAGAAGAAGGCGATCATGATCCAGCGGATGCGGTAGGCGGTTCGCTCGCCCCAGGCGCACTCCGACCGGTACAGTTCTTGGAACAGGCTCATGGGGGTCTCCTAGACTTTGATGAGGCGGTACGAACGCGTACCCAGCCCCAGGCGTTCGGCGTGGTCCAGACAGGAGGCCCAGTCGGCGTCCGGGTGGATGTGGAGGAATTTTTCCCCCGAGCCGGAGTAGTTCCGCTCCGTCAGGGCGCTGCCCGCGACGGGCGGGGCGGCGTTGACCGCGTCGGCGCAGGCCTGGTCCAGGGCCACCGGGTCCGGGGAGGCGAAGATGCCGATGTCCGCCACCACCGGGGCGTCGTTGTTGGACCAGCAGTCGCAGTTGGGGGATACGTTCATCACGAAGCTGACGTGGAAGGCGCTCTTGCCGCGGAGCAGGGCCTGGGTGTACTCGGCGATGCGCTCCCCGCAGACCCGGGCGGCGGAACC
>CAYUPG010000082.1:0-10739 GCA_964446515.1 uncultured Treponema sp. | reverse complement strand
CGACGGAGACGGCCTCGCCTTCCACCCGCTCCTCGGCAAGCTCGGCAATAGCCGGCTCTTCGGCCGGCTCGGCCTCGGCCGCCACGATCGGCTCGGCCGCTTGCTCGGGCTCAAGCGGCGCCGCGATTTCAGGCTGCGCCGCCGGAGGCGCCGCTTCTGCGGCCGCCGCCTGAGAAACTTCCTGCGCCCGGGCTTCGGCCTCAGGCGGCGCCTCGACGACCGCGGCGGGGACCGGCTCCGGAGCTTTTTCGGGAGCCGCCGCCGGAGCCGGGCTTGGAACGGGCGCGGCAGGAGCGGGCTCCTGCGTCGGGGCGAGCGCGGCTACCGCCGCCTTGGGCGCTATCGGGCGGGCGGGGATCTTCTCCATCCATTCCACCGCGTCCGCCCGTTCGGCCAGAGACCAGGCGCGGCCCGAACCGCCGAACAGGGACACCAGATAGGTGTACCGGGAAGCGAGCTCCCCGTCCTGGGCACGAAGGCGGCCGTAGGCAGCCTCGGCATCCGCGAAGCGCTCAAGCTCGTATTCCGACCGGGCTATGCCCAGGACCGCCTGGGGATTGTATGCGTCCAGTCCTTCGGCGTAGCGGTAGTAGTCGGCGGCGAGCTGGTAATCCCGGCGAATGAAGGCGATGTTCGCCAGGTTCGTCCAGGCGGGGGAAAAGCCCGCCTCCGCGGATTGGGTAAAATAGTTCCACGCCTCGTTGAGCATGCCCACCCGGGCGTAGATCAGGCCTATGCCGTTGTCCGCTTCCCCCGCGGAGAGGCCGGCGGCTCCGGCGCGGTACCGGGCGATGCGGGGATCGATCTCCCGGGCCACGTGCCGGTCCATGGCCA
Source organism: uncultured Treponema sp. (assembly GCA_964446515.1). GTDB lineage: Bacteria > Spirochaetota > Spirochaetia > Treponematales > Breznakiellaceae > CAYUPG01. Next base: position 9,905 of record CAYUPG010000082.1, on the reverse strand, counting down.
GGTCGAAGGCCCGCATCGTCGCCGCCTCGTCGGGCAAGAGGAAGCGGGGATTGACGTCGCTCACCGCCACGGGCGGGTATTCCTTCCAGTTTTCGACCATGGGGAAGAATCCCGCGCTTCCTGCCGCGGCGTTGTCCTTCCACCCCTTGGCCCCCACCCGCCAGGCCTTGATGAACCCATCCTTCACCATGGTGATCTCTACGGGAACCCAGACGACGCCGTTCCGGATGATCAGGAGGTCCTGGTCGTAGAAATCCCTGCGCGCCGCCTCCTCGGAGAGCTCCGTCGCGAAGGCCATGTAGATGTGCCCGGGGATGGTGATGAAGGCGGTCCTTATGCCCACCGATTGGAGCAGGGAGGCGTACAGTATGGACAGGTCGTCGCAGTCCCCGCCACGATAGAAGAGGGTCTGGTGGGGATACTGCAGATAGTCCACCACCGCGGCGTTCTCCGCCGCGGCCACGTAGGCGCTGTTCGGATCGACTACGTAGGAGAGGCCGAATAGCTTCATGGCCTCGAATATGCCCACCGCCTGCTGAATGTTCCGGTCGATGCCCGTCCTGAAGCGGTCCCGGACGACGGCGGTGACGAAGCGGGAGAACCAGAGCACCGCGGGATCGTTGGCCGAAACGAAGGCCGCAGCCCGGCGGTCGTCCTCCCAGGTCATGGCGTTGCGGTGGTGCACCGAAAGGTCGACCGACCTGCGCACCTCGCGCCGTGCGCCGAGGACCCGGTAGGAGACCCTCAATTCGCCTCTGGTTACGGTCTGTTCGGTGAGGGAGAGTATGCGCTCGTTGAACAGGGCGGTGATGGGTATGTTCCGGGTCTCTCCGGTCTCCAGGCGATCGATCTCGGCGCATACCGTTGGGCCGGACATGTACTCCGGAACATGAAAAGAGACTACTACATTCCGCACCGGGGCGTTCTCCCCGTTGCCGATCTGCACGCTTCCGAATGCCTGGTCGTCGTAGTGGGAGTAGAAGACCGGGAAGAGGGATTGGAAGTCCTCGTTTCCCACCCGCAGGCCGGTCTTGCTCGGATCGAAGGCGTCGGGAAGGATGCGCAGCCGCAATCCGGCGACGGCCCCCGTGTACAGGGACGAGGATCCCTGGAAATAGCGGTTGATTCCGAAGGAGGCGGAGAGCCGAAGGGCGGGGGACAGGCGCATGCCCAGCTCCACGGCGACGCGGGCTCCTATACCCCCGGCTCCGTAGTCGCCCCATTCGGCCCGGTATACGCCCAGATCGGCTTCCCCTCCGGCGAAGAGCCGTTCGCCCAGGCCGCGCCGTGCGGCAAGGCCCAGGGCCGCCTCCGTAAGGGTGAGGGCCTCCAGTCTGCGCAGGGCCAAGGAGCCGGTGCCGGCCCTGATGTAGGGAAAGAGCGGGGAAAAGCGGAGGTACTCCATTCCCGCAAAAAGGTCGAAGCCCGAATCGAAGAATTCCTCGTCCCCCAGCACCGGACGTGAAAAATTGCCGCCGCCGAAGTAGCCGAAGGATGCGGCGCTCTCCTGAGTCCAGCCGACGGCGGTCCCCAGCATCAGGGCCGCCGCCGCGATCAGTCTTCGTCCTGCCATGGGACGGAAACGTCGCGCGTCGAAGCGGCGGATGCCCTGGAGGACGCCCCTCCGACCCGGGACGAGAGGTAGGCGTATTTTGCCGCATACGCGGGGTCCATGTTGTTGAGCCGCGCGAACAGATCGTCCGCCTCGGCGTAGGCGTCCAGCTCGTAGCGCGCCCGCGCCAAGCCCAGCAGGGCCGCCCGGTTCCTCGGATCCTCCGCGAGCACCTCCCCGTAGTACCGTGCGGCCTCGTCGTACTCACGGAGCAGGAAGGCGATGTTGGCCCTGTTGATGACCGCGGGGCGCGATCCCTTGGCGACCGCCTGGGCGAAGAGGTCCTTGGCCTCCCGGAGCAGGCCGTAGCGGGCATAGAGTATGCCCAGGGAATTCAGCTGCCGCGCGGTGCCGCCGGAAGGTCCGAGCTCGGCCCGTATGCGCTCCACCTTGGGCCCCAGCTCCATCGCCACGAAGCGGGACATGGCGTTTTCGAAGGCCAGCTCGAGGCGGTCCTCCCGGGGTTTGGGAATCCGGGATTCCGCGGCGCTGACGCCGACGGGCCTGACCGCCTGCCACGCCGCGGTCATGGGGTAGAAGTCGCCGCCGTTCCCCGCCGCCGCGGCCCTGTTCCAGGCCTCCGCTCCCGCGTGCCAGGCGGGTATGAAGCCCTCCCGCAGCCGGCTCGTGTCCACCACGACCCAGACCTTCCCATCCCTCCAGACGAACATGGAGGGGTCGGTGAAGAAGCGGCGGGCCTCCAGCTCCGGAGTATCCAGGGCGAAGGCGGCGTAGGCCTTGTCCGGGAGGGGCACGAAAGCGGTTTCGAGTCCCACGGACGCCAGGGCTACGATGTACAGCAGGGAAAGGTCGTCCGAGTCTCCTCCCTTGTAGGCGAAGGTCTGGTAGGGATACTGGATGTAGTCGATCTTGGCGGCATCGCCGCGGTATTGGGCGTAGGGAGCCGAGGGATCGGCGGAATACGAGAGCCCCGCCAGGCGGAGACCCTCGAAGAGGCCCATGCCGTACTGCAGGGCATGGTCCAGGTCCGGCCGTATGAGCTCCCGGACGAGCCCCGCAACGAACTTGGACAGGTCCAGGACCGCCGCGTCGTTGGGGGAAGCGAAGGCCGCCGCCCAGCGGGGATCCTTCCAGGTCGCGGCGTTCCGGTGGTGGAAGGCCACGGCGGTGGAATAGGACCGCTCGATGCGGGTGTCCAACAGGCGGTAGCGCACCAGCACGCGCCCCTGGGCCTTGGCGTTCTCCGTGAACTCGAGCACCCGCTCTCCGAAGGCCGCCCTGAGGGGAATGTCGACGCTGCCCCTCCTGCGTATCAGCGGTATGCTGCCGCAGAGCACCGCCGCGGAGGTGAAGCCCTCGCACTCGAAGAGGACCTCCACGTCCCGGATATCCGAAGCCTCGTCGTTGCTGATCGTGACGGTCCCCAGGGGCTCCTCGGCGTAGGCGTAGTAGCGGATGGGGAAGACCGGCTCGGCCTGTGAGATGGAGACCGTAACTCCCGACGAGCGGGCGGAAGCGGATCCTATGCCCAGGTCCGCAGTCAGGGCTATGGATATGCCCTTGAACAGGCTCGCGCCCGGGGTCGGCTCGTTGAGGTAATCGGCGTAGCCCAGGCCCGCCAGGAGGGAGAAGGTGGGGGAGAAGCGGTAGCCCCCCTCTAGGCGGGCATTCCAATACACGCCCCGGCGGCCCAGCTCCAGGGCGGAGGCGTTGTAGAGGCCGAAGGTGCCCGCGGCCCGCAGCTTGAGCCGCGGTATGGGATAGTAGAAGTAGGAAGCGCCGAGACCGAAGGATGCGAGGGTCATGGCTTCGCCGGTGCCGTTCAGGGGAAGCGCGGAGATGCCCGCTTCCGCCAGGGGGGACAGACCTCGGAACAGCTCCGCCTCGGCGGCCGCGGAGAGGCCGCCTCCCGTGGTGAACAGGGCCGTGTCCGAGTCGTTCAGGGGAACGGTAGCCTGGGGAATGACGCGGACGGTCCAATCCAAGGCCGGGGCCGCGACGGAAAGGGCCGTCGCCATCGCGAATACCGCGGGAAAGGCCGCCGGCATAGTCCTCCGTCCCATCATTGCACCATCCTCGGCATAGAATACAACTGCGTCGGGATTGGAGTATCGGAAACCTATCGCAGGTACACGGACAGTGAAGCTATTTTATCGATAAATCAGTTCTTATAGATGGAAAGCATTAACCCCAACTTTACCTACAACTATGCCGCGGCTAATCGATTCCGTCAAGTTTGGAACAGGATTTTCGTCATATCCTACGAAGAATTGTATCCGCCCCCAGTGCCCATCCGGTTTCCCGCTGCATGGGGTTTTCCACGACCACCGCGTCGGACCTTCCGAGCTCCGCGAAGGTCGTTTCTCCGGGATTTCCTTCGCCGATCCGGGCGGAGAGAGGGAATCGGCCCTCGGCCCCGCAGAGGAGGAGGCGCAGGCGGCCCGCCTTGTTCAGCATCGGCTCCGAAACAACGCGGTAGCGCGGCGGCTCTTCCGGCGGACCCGCCTCGGGGGTGTCTTGAGGGCGGAAAACGAAGGCCGTGCTCTTTACGCGGCTCTTGTCCAGGCCCGCCCTGCGCTCAAGGGCGCGCAGCTGCGGCCCGGGCGTCCAGGAGAAGTCGCTGTGGCAGGTCTGCCCCTCCTGGGCCAGGGCGGGGCAGGGGCCGTCCCTGAAGCAGGGGGCGGCGATCCCATAGCCCTCGGCGGCCAGGCGGTCCCGCAGCTCCAGCATGTCCCTGCCGCTCGAGAGGGTGGCGGGCTCGAGGACGAGGAGCGATCCCTCAGGCGAAAGGCGCGCGGCGGCCTCCCGCAGGAAGGCCAGGCGGCGCTGGGTGCGGTCGTCCTCCCCCGCGTGCAGCTCGTTGAGCAGGTGGCCCAGGACGACGAGGTCGAAGGGGCCCTGGGGCACGGGATCCACTCCGGCGCGCCAGGAGGGCACCTTTTCGCAGCGGAAGCCTGCGGCGTCGGCCAGGCGTCCGGCGCAGGCCAGGGCCGCCTCGCTCTTGTCGCAGGCGACGATGGTTATGTCCCGGGAGGAGAGGCCCGCCTCGGCGCCCCGGGCGAGGGCCCATTCCGCCGCCCCTATGCCGCAGGGACCGGGGCCCGCCCCCAGATCCAGGATGCGCAGGGGCTTCCGAGAAACGGCGGGGACCGGGTGAGCGGCAGAGGCCATGCGGAGCATTCCATGGGCCTGGGCGCGGGATACGGGCCAGTAGAAGAGAAGGTAGGCGCCCAGGCGCGCGCCCTCGTCCATGTAGGCGCCTCCCACCAGGCGCCGCTCCCCCGTGAGTCCCCGCTGCAGGGCGTGGAGTTCTAGCCCCGCGGCGTCCAGCTCCCGTTCCGTCAGCAACCCCGCGCCCCGCGCTCCCCGGAGTGAACGCCAAAGCTCCGCGAGGGCGGTTTCCCAGGGATCGGACCCAACGGGCGCGGCCGCGGTCTGCGCCGCGTCGTGCGCCGCGGTCTGCGCCGCGTCGTGCGCCGAAGCGCCTGCCTGCCCGCGGCGCGCCTGTGGCCTAGGCCTCCGCGGGGGTGTAGCCTTCATCCGCGATGACCCGGGCCACCGCGGAGGCGCTTTCCTCGCTCTCCACCTCGACCGTTTTGGCTCCGAGGTCGACGGACCAGGAGGCCGCCTTGCCCCACTCCTTGAAGGCGTTCTCTATATGCATCTTGCAGTGCCCGCAGCTCATATCCGGGACCTTGAAGCTGTACTTCATCGTGCTTCTCCTTTCCTGAGATAGGACGTTATGCCCGTTCCCGGGCCCAAAGCTTGACCAGTTCTATGACCGTGCGCGTCGAGGCGACCATGTCCGACACGGACGCCCACTCGGTGCGGCTGTGGAAATTCCGTCCCCCCGCGTAGACGTTCGGGGCGGGTATGCCCATCTCCGTGAGCCGGGCCCCGTCGGTGCCGCCCCGTATGGGCTTAAGGTAATGGGGGACCCCCACCTTCTCCGCGGCCTTCTGCAGGAAGTCCAGGACCTCGGGCCGCGCGTCCAGCTTCTTCTTCATGTTGTAGTACTGGAGCTTCGGCGTCACGACCACCTTGCCGCCGGGGAACTGGGCTTCCACCGTCCGGGCGAAGGCGTCCAGGGCTTCCAGGCGCCGCTTCGCTCCCTCCTGATCGAAGTCCCGGATGAAGACCTCGATCTTTGCCTTTTCCAGATCCCCTGAAATCTCCATGAGGCAGTAGTAGCCGTAGTAGCCGTCGGTGGATTCCGGGCTCTCCGAGCGGGGGAGCAGGTTCGCGTAGGCCGCCGCCATCAGGGCCGCGTTGGCCAGCTTTCCCCGGGCGTAGCCGATGTGTATGGCCTTTCCGATGAACTCTATGTCCGCCTTGTAGGCGTTGAAGCACTCGACTTCGATTTCCCCGGCCGGGCCGCCGTCCAGGGTGTAGAAGGCGGCGGCCTTGAATCGTTCCAGGGGAAATTCCGGCAGACCCTTGCCGGTTTCCTCGTCCGGGGAGAACACCAGCTCCAGGGGGCCCCGGGGCAGCTCCGGGTGGGCCAAGAGGTACTCCACCGCCGCCATGATCTCCGCGATGCCGGCCTTGTCGTCGGCCCCCAGGAGGGTGGTGCCGTCGGTGTGCACGATGTCGTCCCCGATGCGCTCCAGCAGGGCCGGGTCCTCGGCCGGGTCGAGGGAATAGCCCTCCGCGAGGGCTATGGGCACGCCGTCGTAGTTCCTGGCCACCGTCGCCACCACGTTTTTCCCGGACACGTCGCTGGAGGTGTCCAGGTGGGCCATGAAGCCGACGGTCGGGGCGTTCTCGTACCCCGCCGAGGCGGGGACGCGGGCTATGACGTAGCAGTGGTCGGTGAGCTCCACCTCGGCTATGCCCAAGGAGCGCAGCTCCTCCACCAAGGCCTTCGCCAGGTCCCACTGGCCGGGGGTGGAGGGCGTGTCGGCTATGTGGCGGTCGCTGGTGGTCCAATAGGAGACGTACTTGAGGAAGCGGGGAAGCAGGCGGTCAATGATCTCCGTGTCCGCAAGCCGCTCTGAAATAGTGTTCATGGGTATAATATGATGACAAAACCGCTCCGGGTAAAGTCCTTGCCCCGCCGCCCGGGCCTCACTATATTCAATGTCATATGCATATACCGGAATTTCCTAAATTCGTGCCCATGAGCTACGAGCTCAAGGACGAGATGTACCCCCGCCTCAACCTGACCTCCGACGGCGTTTCCGAATACACCTTCTCGAACCTCTACCTTTTCAGGCGGCGCTACAATTACCGCGTTTCCCGGGTGCCGGAGAAGACCCTGGTGATTTCCGGGGAGCGGGAAGGAAAGAAATTCTTCATGACCCCCTGCGACGTCCCGGGACGGGGCATCCTGGACGAACTCTTCGATACCCACGATTACTGGAAGGGCATGAGCGATTCGGTGCTCTGCCCCAACCGCATACACCTGGAGCAGTGGGGCATCGACGTGCAGGAGGATAGGGACAACTTCGACTACCTGTACCTGCGCACGGACCTGGCGGAGCTCTCGGGAAAGAAGTACCACAAGAAGCGGAATCTGGTGAACGCCTTCATCAATTCCTACAAGTACGAGGAGCGGCCCCTCACCCGGGAACTGGTCCCCCAGGCTATGGAGGTGCTGGAGCGCTGGTGCGCAGACAAGGGCATAGAGGGGGACTACGTGGCGGCCAAGGAAGCCCTGGAGCTCTTCGAGCCCCTGGGCATGCAGGGGGCCATGTACTACGTGGACGGCGTCCCCGCCGGGTGGTGCCTGGGGGAAAGCCTGGCCAAGGGCCGCATGTTCGCGATCCACTTCGAGAAGGGCATAGAGTCGTACAAGGGCATCTACCAGTTCATCAACCAGGCTTTCGCCGCAACTCTGCCCAAGCACATACTCCACATCAACCGGGAGCAGGATCTGGGGGACGAGGGGCTCCGGCAGGCCAAGATGACCTATCGGCCCTCGGGTTTCGTGCGGAAGTACGTAGCCCGCAGGACCTCGGCCTAGGAAAGCTCCCCGGCCGGGGCGAAAACGCCGCCCCGGTAGTCGTAGCGCACGGCCCGCTCCATGGGGGCGTACTCCGCCTCCGGGGCGTTCTTCGCCAGGGAGGTCCGGAAGGGTTCGGGGTCAAGGGAGTTGTGGGGAAATAGGTCCCAGTGGGTGGGTACGACGATGCGGGGATCCGCCGCGGCGGCGAGCCGGGCGGCGTCCCAGTGGGATAGGTTTCCGTACCCGGCGTTGATGCACACCGCCATGACGTCCGGCCCCGCGGGACCATCGACGGGACTGTGCCGCCACTCCGAGGCCGCCGACAGGACCCGCTCTCCCGCCAAGACCGGCAGCAGGTCGCACCAGGCGCTGTCCCCGGTGTTCCAGAAGGTGGCCCCCGAGGCGAAGCGGAGCAGGAAGCCCAGGTGGTTCAGGTCCGTGCCGTCCGTGGGCAGGGCGAAGGTCCCCAGGACCGTCAAACCCTCCGAGGTCCCGCCGCTGCGCAGCCGCTCGGCGGCCGCCAGGACTCCCTTCTTCTTGACGAAGACCAGCTCCTCTCCGGCGTGGACCGTCCGCAGCCGCTCCGCCGGGAAGCCCGCCTCCGCGGCGACCCGCACCGCATCCCGGGGCCCCGCCACCCTCACGCGGGGATCGGCGGCCAGGGCTGCCAGGGTTTCCGGGTCCGCGTGGTCGCAGTGGGAGTGGGTAAGGAGCACCAGGTCCACGGAGAGCTCCTCGGGCCGCAGGGGCGGCGGAAAGCGCCTGCTCTTGGGGGTGGGGGCGACGCTCTTTCCCCGGCAGGCGCACCAGTCGCTCAGGTAGGGATCCACGGCGACGGTGAAGCCGTCGCTCCCCTTGAGCACGAAGGAGTTCTGTCCCAAAAACCAGACCGAGAAGCCGTCGGCCGGAGCTTGGGCCGAGGAGAATGCATGCACCAGGTCCGCGGCGGCTGCGTCGGCGCGGCCTTCGTCGTAGAGGCTTTCCATTGAGCCAGTCTACGCCAAAGCGGTCTCCCGGTCAAAGGGTTTCTATCGATAATAACTTATCGATAGTAGAATCGCATCCCTTGCGAAATCTCCAATCTGCGGTATATACTGAACTGGCTATGGCCCATACCATACTTGTCGTCAACCCCGGATCCACTTCCACCAAGGTGGGCGTGTACCGGGACGAGGAGACCGTGTTTTCCGCAGGGGTCTCCCACTCCGTTGCGGACATAGAGAGCTTCGATACCGTGGCGGATCAGCTGGAATTCCGGGAGCAGGCGATACTGGAGCTCCTGGACCGGCACGTGATAGACCTCAAGGCCCTGGACTGCATCGTCGCCCGGGGCGGCCTGGTCCGCCCCCTGCCCCACGGGACCTACCGGGTCAACGAGCGGATGAAGCAGGATCTGCGCACCGCCTGCTACGGCGGCCACGCGTCCAACCTGGGCGCCCTGATAGCCGACCGCCTGGGGGAGAAGTTCGGCATACCCGCCTACATCAGCGACCCCGTGGTGGTGGACGAGCTCGAGGACGTGGCGCGGGTCACGGGGCTCAAGGACGTCAAGCGCCGGTCGATCTTTCATGCCTTGAACCAGCGGGCGGTGGCCCTGCGCCACGCCAAGCTTAAGGGCCGCCGCTACGACGAGCTCACCCTCATCGTGGCCCACATGGGCGGCGGCGTGACGGTGGGGCTCCACCGGCGGGGCCGGGTGGTGGACGTCAACAACGGCCTGGACGGCGAGGGGCCCTTCAGCCCCGAGCGGGCGGGCACCATTCCCGCGGGCTCCCTGGTGACCCTCTGCTTTTCCGGGGACTATACGGAACACGAGGTCCGCAAGCTGCTCACCGGCCACGGCGGCTTCGTGAACCTCTTGGGAACCAACGATATGCGGGAGATACAGCGCCGCGCAGGCGAGGGCGACGGCGACGCGGACCTCGTGCTCCGGGCCTTCTCCTACCGCGTCGCCAAGGAGATAGGCGCCCTGGCGGCCGCCGCCGCGGGCAAGGTGGACGGCATACTACTGACCGGGGGCATAGCCCACGGACGGGACATCGTCGCCGCCATAGAGCCCATGGTCTCCTGGATAGCTCCGGTGACCGTCTACCCCGGGGAAGGAGAGCTCGAGGCCCTGCGGGACGCGGGGGTCAGGGTGCTCAAGGGCGAAGAGATGCCCGTGGAATACTGAAATAGGGGATGCCATGCTGAAGACTATCGACGAGCTGCTGGAGGCGGCCAGGTCCGTCTCCGCCGCCGCGGGCCGGGTCCGTCTGGCCGTCGCGGCCGCCCAGGACGAGGAAGTGCTCGAGGCGGTGGAAGCCGCCCGGGCGGCGGGCTTGGCGGAGGCCGTTCTGATCGGGGACGAAACCGCGATCGTGGCTATCGCCGCTCAAAAGAACA
>CAYUPG010000081.1:0-10753 GCA_964446515.1 uncultured Treponema sp. | reverse complement strand
GATACCCGGGGGTGCTTCGCCTCCAGGAAGAACTTTAGGGCGATGTTTTCCCGCACCAGCCTGCGGGCCATCTTTTCAAGGTCCGTCAGGGCTTCGTTCACGTCCAGAATGCGGGGCTCCACGGGCTGCTTGCGGGAAAAGGCCAACAGCTGCCGGGTCAGGTTGACCGCCCGCCGGGCGGCGGAAAGCACGCCGTCCACCTCGTCCTTGAGGGTCGGGTTGTCCCCCACGTCCTCCGCCAGGAGGTTGCAGTACCCCATAATTGCGGTGATGATGTTGTTGAAGTCGTGGGCGACGCCTCCTGCCAGGCGCCCAATGGCCTCCATCTTCTGGGCCTGCCGCAGCTGGGCCTCCAGCTCGCGACGCTCGGTGATGTCCACCAGGTAGCCCCGGAGCTCCTCCGCCGCACCGTCCGCGCCGGTGCAGACGGTGACCGTGGCGAGAACGAAGATGCCCGCGCCGTCCGGGCGCTGCAGAACCCACTCTTCCGGGGCCTGGCGGGGACCCTGCAGGGCCTCCGCCATGACCCTGATCCCTTCGCTCCGCTGGGCAAAGCGGTCCAGCAGGGACGTCCCCACGGCGTCGCCGTGGGTGGCGTAGCCGAGCAGGCGCAGGAACGCGCCGTTGCAGTCGGTGATGCGGCCCTCGGCGTCGGCGGTGAAGTTGGCGGAGGGAGCCTCCTCGAAGAGGCCCCGGTAGCGCTCCTCGCTGATGCGCAGCTTCCGTTCCATGTCGTGGCGGAATAGGGCGATCTCTATGGCGGTCCTGAGCTCCCGCTCCTCGAAGGGCTTTATGATGTAGCCGAAGGGCAGGCTGTCCTTGGCCCGGGCTATGGTCAGGTCGTCCGCATAGGCGGTAAGGAGTATGACGGGAACGCCGTAGGAGTCGTAGATGTGCCGGGACGCCTCAAGGCCGTCGAGGGCGCCCTGCAGCTGTATATCCATGAGGACCAAGTCGGGCCGCTCGACCTCGCAGGCGGCTATGGCCTCTTCGGCGCTGGGGTAGGAGCCCAGTATCCGATAACCGAACTGCTCAAGCTGCCGCTTGATGTCCAGCGCGACGATGTGCTCGTCCTCGCAGATGATTATCTTAGGCATGGAAGACGCTCCGTTCTCCGGCGCTAAACCGGCCTGATGTTCAATTTCGCAAGCTCCGCCCGAAGGGATTCAAGATTGATGGGCTTGACCAGATAGGCGGTTGCGCCGCCCTCGTGGAAGGCCTGGACGACGTTCTTGGGATCCTCCATCACCGTGGTCATGATCACCTTCACCTCGTCCACCGTGGGTATCCCCATCTTCTTTTCCAGGGCTCGGATGCGGCGCAATGCCTCCTGGCCGTCGACCCGGGGCATCATGATGTCCATGAAGATGACGTCGTAGGGTTTTGATTCTTCCCACCCCAGGTTGAACGCATCGACGGCCTCTTCGCCGTCCACAACCACATCGACGGAACCGTACCCGTCCAGCAGCTTCTGCATCATCCGACGGGAAGCGAAATCGTCCTCCACCACCAGTATTCTCATCCTTCACCCCTCCCCCGCATTGGAATATTCTGAACTGTCGTTCGTATCCTTTCAATGACGCCGTCGGCCGTTTCCTGATCGAACCTGCGGCAGGCCAGAAGAAGCTTGAAGAGGACCTTGGAGAAATCCTTAGCCCCCAGATCTTCCGCCTCCCGTCGGCACTCGCCGGCCAGGCTTTCAAGCTTGGGCGAAACGGCGGGACCTAAAGAGTCGACCTTGCGCAGGAAATCTTCCATCAGGGACGAAATGCCGGCTCCCTCCGTCGATAGGGGAAGCAGCTCGCCGGACTCGTGCATAACCGGGCCGGGGTCTGCGTCCGGCGTCCCCTCCTGCCGCGTTGCTCCCGTAGACCCTCCTTCTCCGCCCCGCCCCTGCACTGCCGTCTCGGCAGGCGGCTCCGAAAGGGCCTTGAACAGGGTCTCCCGCCGCAGCGGCTTTATCAGAAAGCGCACGTTCTCGGACAGCATGCGCCAGCCCGCCTCATCCCGACCTCCGACGCCCGCCAGGACGATAAGGCGGGAGCGCAGGGCATCCAGGCACTCCTCATCCTCCCCGCAGGTGTACAGCAGCTGCCTATCCGGAAGCCTGTCGTCCACAAAAACCACGAGGGGAAGCTCTTCAACTCCGGAGCGGAGCAGGGCGATGACGTCGCAGGCACCCGTCATCGCCACGGGCGCGAAGCCCCAAGCGCCTATCAGCTCGCTCAGTATATCCCGTTCCTCCGGGGATTCCATCGCGATGCCGACCCTCCGGCCTTTGAAATCCGGCCGCGGCTCCACCGCCCTTTGAGCTTCCGCCGGGACCGCCAAAGGCAGCTCCACCGTAAAGACGCTTCCTTCGTTCAGAGCGCTGCGGACGCCGACGGTGCCGCCCATCAGATCGGCCAGGGACTTCACGATTGCCAGGCCCAATCCCGTGCCGCCGTAGGCCCGGGTGCTGGATGCGTCCAGCTGGGTGAACTGCTCCCAAATATCGCCGAGGCGTCCCGGCGCTATGCCTATGCCCGTATCCGATACGGCCATCCTGACCACGGCTATTTCCCCCGAATCCTCCATGGAAAAGGAAAGGTCCAGCCGAACCTGCCCCTTTTCCGTGAACTTGACGGCGTTGGACAGCAGGTTCGTCAGTATCTGCTGCAGGCGGTACACATCCCCCACCAGGGGCACCGGAAAGGCAGGGTCGAAGCGGAAAAGGAGATCCAAGCCCTTGCGGCCTGCCTGGACCGCGATGTTCTCCAGGCACTCCGACGCGCCGGCAACCAGGTCCATGGGGATGGCGTTGATGCGCATCTTCCCCGCCTCGATCTTTGAGAAGTCGAGTATGGAGTTGATGAGGAACAGCAGGTTCCCCGCGGATTGCCGGGCGATATCCAGATACTCCCGCTGCTCGTCCCCCGCCGCCAGATCCCGGGTCAGCTCGATCATGCCGATGATGGAGTTGAGCGGAGTCCTAAGCTCGTGGCTCATGTTGGACAGGAACTCGCTCTTCGCCCTGTTGGCCTCTTCGGCCATGGACTTAGCCCTGATGAGGGACGCTTCGTATTCCTTCTCGGCGCTTATGTCCCGCTCGATGCAGGAGAGCTCCATCACCTTGCCCTCGGCGTTCCGCACCGGGGACAGGGAGACGGAGACGGAGACCACTTTGCCGGACCGGCAGCGTCTCCGGGATTCTATGCGTCCGATGTCCTTGCCCGAGAGCACATGGGCGGCCAGATTCCGGGTGGAAAGGCGGTCCCGTTCGTCGGGAATCAGATCCAGGAGGCTTTTGCCCACCATTTCGGATGCGGTGTAGCCGTACATGGCTTCGGCCCCGAAATTCCAGGATACGATGGTGAGGTCTCCGTCCACCGCAAGGATGGCGTCGTAGGAGTTGGAAACGATGGACGCCAAGCGTGACCGGGTATGCTCGGCGGCCAGGGCGTCGGTGATGTCCCGCAGGACCAGGACCTTGCCCCTTTCGGCGCCCGTAAGGCGGTTGACGATGGGCCGCTGCACGAGGGAAACCGGCCTGCGTCCGGCGACGCTCTTAAGCGTCAAGGAGATCGAATCCTGCCCGTCGTTGTATCCGAGCCCCCGGCGGCCTTCCCCACGGTCATCCTCCGCCGATAAGGAGCAGAGCCTATCCAGGGGAAGGCCGCTGCACTCATCCCCGGAAAGACCGAGCAAGCGCTCGGCGCTCCGATTCATAAACACAAGGCGATCCTCGGCATCCAGCGCAAGCACGGCGTCGGCTATACCCTGCAGGCTGCCGTCCAGCCACTCGCGGTTTTCCCGCAGATCCCGCTCCACCTGGTGCTTGTAGATCGCCATCTCTATGGCTATGAGCACCTCCCGTTCCTGGAAGGGCTTGAGGATGTAGCCGAAGGCCTGGGTTATCTTCGCCCTGGCCAGGGTTTTTTCGTCGGCGAAGGCGGTGATGTAGATCACCGGTATGTCCAGGGTGCGCTGAATCTGCTCGGCCGCCTGGACGCCGTCCCGATCGCCCTTGAGCTTTATGTCCATCAGGATGCAGTCGGGAAGCTGCGCCGTCGCGAGCTCCACGGCCCTGTCGGCGGTGTCGCAGATGCCCACCACCTCAAAGCCCATGTGGTTCAGCCGGTTCCTCATATCCATGGCGACGATGCTCTCGTCTTCCACGATGAGAATCCGAGTCCTATTTTCGCTGCGCAGCATCGCCGGCCGCCTACCGCTACGGGGTTCCGAGTTCCGAGACCGCCATGACGAGGGCCTTCTCCAGATCGAGGATGATGATGAAGCCTCCGTCCCTCTTCCCTATTCCGGTAATGCAGGATGCATCGATCTTGGAGCCGATCGAGGGAGACGGCTCTATGGAAGAAGGATCAAGGTCCACCACCTCGTACACCGTATCCGCAAGAACGCCGGTGGTTATGGACTCCCCTTCGAATTCTACCTGGGTTACGATGATGGAGGGCTCCGCCCCCGACTCCGCCCCGGACTCCGCCGTAGGCAGGTTGAAAACCGTCCTCAGGTCCACGACGGGGATGACGCTTCCCCTATGATTTATGACGCCCCGGAGGTGGGAGGCGCTTTTGGGGACCCTGGTGATGGAGGCCATCTCGAGGACGACCTCCACGGAAGCCACGTCCACCGCGTACCGCTCCTCCGCAAAATCGAAGGTGAGGTATTGACCGTTCGCCCCGGACAGGATTTCTCCGTTTTCCATATCGGCCGTCCTAGCCCGTCACTTTCTTCGCGACTCCGAGCAATTTCTCCGAGCTGAAGGGCTTGACTATCCACGCGGTAGCGCCCGCTTCCTTGCCCTCGTTCATCTTAGCTCCTTGGGATTCCGTGGTGAGCACGATGATTGGAGCGAATTTGAATTTGCCGTTCTCCCGAACCTTTTTTATGAAAGAAATGCCGTCCATATTGGGCATGTTGACGTCGGTGATGATCAGATCCACCGCATCCATGGATGCGAGGACCGACAGTCCGTCCAGGCCGTCCACCGCTTCCGATACGTCATAGCCCCCCTGCTGCAGCACGTAGGTTATGCTCTGCCGTATTGCGGCGGAATCGTCGACCACCAGGACCCTTTTTGCCATCTCTTCCTCCTTAGTCCGCCGTAAGTATGGTATATACGGCCGGTAAAATCAAGCAAAGCCGTCAATGAGCCCGGCGAAGGACCTCTGCGGCGATCCGCTCCAGGGGGAGCACCGTATCCACCCCGCCCGCCTTGATCGCCTCGTTGGGCATGCCGAAGACGACGCAGCTCTGCTCGTCCTGGGCGACTGTGTAGGATCCGGCATCGTGCATCTCCCGCATGCCCCGGGAGCCGTCGTCCCCCATGCCCGTCATGATGACCCCTATGGCGTTCTTTCCCGCATACCGGGCCGCGGACCTGAACAGGACATCCACGCTGGGCCTATGCCGGCAGACCAGGGGGCCCTCCTTGACCTCTACGTAGTAGCGGGCCCCGGAACGCTTCAAGAGGGTGTGCTTGTTCCCCGGGGCGATCAGCACCCGCCCTCGAATGACCGAATCGTTGTCCTCCGCCTCCTTGACCGTCACCCTGCAGAGCCCGTCAAGGCGCCTGGCGAAGGCGGCGGTGAAATTTTCCGGCATGTGCTGGACAATGACCATTCCCGGCGTATCCAGGGGCAGAACCTCGAGGAATTCGCGCAGGGCTTCCGTCCCTCCGGTGGATGCGCCGACCACGACTATCTTTTCGGTGGTCTCTATGGCCGTTGCGGCCCCGGCCTTGGGCAGGATGACGTCGGCGGTGAGCTTGGGCTGTATCTCCCGGGTCTCCCTTGAGGGAGGCATGCGCCGGATGCGGGATATTCTTGCGGCCCTCACCACGTCGCAGATGCGCAGGCGGGACTCCTCCAGGAACTGCTTGGTTCCCAGCTTCGGCTTCTGGATGATGTCCACCGCCCCGTACTCCAGGGCCTTCAGGGCATTCTCGCTCCCGTCCTCGGTCTTGGAGGAGCAGACCACGACGGGTATGGGATTAGGGCCGCTCATGATGTGCTTCAGGAAGGTGAGCCCGTCCATGCGCGGCATCTCCACATCCGTTATGATCACGTCGGGCCGCTCGGACTCAAGCTTCTTCAGGGCGAACAGGGGATCGGGAGCCACGGCGCTCACCGTTATGCCGCCGTCAGTCTCCAGAACCTCCTTGAGGGTCTGCCTGACCACCGCGGAATCGTCCACGAGCATCACCTTGATAGCCTCTTTCGCCATTCCTTCCCCCTACTCTTTGCGGTACACCGTGGGTGCGACGGACCTGAAGGGAACGTGCATTCCCGTCATCGTTTCCGAATGGCCCAGGAAAAGGTGCCCGCCCTCCTTGAGCTGATGGTAGAATTTCCCTATCAGCGATTCCTGGGTCTGCCTATCGAAGTAGATTATGACGTTCCTGCAGAAGATGACGTCGAAGACGTGGGGCAGATGGAAGGCTTCGTCCATAAGGTTGAGACGCTCGAAGCGTATCCTGGACCGCAGCTCCGGACGCACGCGGACGACGCGCTTTGCGGGGTCCTTGCTCCGCAGGAGGTACCGCTTTTTGTAGTCCATGGGAACGACGGACACCTTCTCTTCCTCGTAGACGCCGTTCACCGCCGTGGAAAGCACCTTGGTGGATATGTCCGTGGCGTGCACGGAATACATGAAGGAGGGATTCGCCCGCCGGTGCTCCTCCAGCACCATGGCCATGGTATAGGGCTCCTCGCCCGTGGAGCAGCCGGCGGACCAGATCTTGAAGGGCTCTCCCGGCGGGGAGGAGCGGGCAGGCAACAGCGTATTCAGCAGGTAATCGAAGTGATCCGCCTCGCGGAAGAAGTCCGTCTTGTTGGTCGTGACGGCGTCTATCATGTGGATCAGTTCGGTCCGCGCTCCTTCGTCGCTGAACACGAAGTCGACGTACTCCTCGTAGTTGTTCAGGCCGTGGATCCGTATTCTCCGGGCGAGGCGGCTCTCAAGCATGACCTGCTTGGTCGCGGGCATCTTGATGCCCAGCTCCCTCTCGATGAAGGAGCTCAGGCGCTTGAAGTCCCTTTCGGACATCTGCTGGGTCTGGGCGGCGCTACTGCTTCCTTGTTCCGTTGCCATTTTTATCCCGTTGGACTCGCAGCGCCTCTTCCCGCTGGGCGGCGCCCGCAAGGCGGTTCACGTCGATGATGAGCGCCACGGTGCCGTCTCCCAGGATCGTTGCCCCGGAGAGCCCTTCCACGTGCTTGAACATGCGCCCCAGCGGCTTGATGACGGTCTGGTAATCGCCGATCACCTGATCCACCACGAAGCCTATCCTGGATTCAAGGGCATTCACCACCACGATCTGCTCGATCGCAGGGGGCGGCCCGGGCACATCGAAGAGGTCCCGCACGGATACATAGGGCAGCACCTCGTTCCGGTAGGTGAGGATGTTCCGCCCCTTCCCCGCCCCTGCAAGCTCTTCCCTCCTATGCTCGATGCAGCCGTCCACCACCGATAGGGGCACCACATAGAACTCCTTGTCCAGCCTGACCAGAAGCCCCTCGATGATCGCCAGGGTCAGGGGGATCTTCAGAGTGATGGCCGTGCCTTCCCCCCGTTTGGACTCCACGGACACCGATCCCCCCAGGGAGTCTATCTGCCGCTTGACCACATCCATGCCCACACCCCGGCCGGACACGCTGGTGACGGTCTTGGCGGTGGAGAATCCGGGGGCGAAGATGAGCTGGAAGAGTTCCTGCTCCGAAAGGGAGGTGCCCGCGGCTATGATGTTCCGCTCCACCGCCTTCGCGTAGATGCGCTCCGTATCCAAGCCGCCGCCGTCGTCCGCCACCTTGATCAGCACATAGGCCCCTGAGTGCATGGCCGAGAGGGTCACCGTGCCGACGCGGTTTTTTCCCGCGGCGGTGCGCTCCTCGGGAAGCTCGATGCCGTGGTCGACGCTGTTCCTGATGATGTGGACCAGGGGATCGTTGAGCTTCTCTATGACGGTCTTGTCGAGCTCCGTATCCGCGCCCTCCGTCACAAGCTCGATCTCCTTCCCCAGTTCCGAGGAAAGGTCGCGGACCACCCGCCGGAAGCGGCTGAAGGTCGAGCCTATGGGGAGCATGCGTATGCTCATGGTGTTGTCCCGCAGCTGGGAGACCAGGCGCTCGAAGAGTTCGGAAATGGAGGAGAGGGCTCCGTCGTGCAGGTTCTGGGAGGTGCTGGCCATCCGGGCCTGGAGGGTCACGAGCTCGCCGACCAGGTCGACCAGGGCGTCGAGCTTCTCGCTGGCGACCCGTATGCTGGTGGTGCCCAGGTCCTGCTTTTCCTTGAGCCGCTTGAGGTGCTCCTGCTCGGAGAGGGCGCTTTTGACCTGATCGGGAGTAGCGATCTGTTCCTCCACCAGAAGCTCGCCTATCCGCTTCCTGGTCGTCTCGACGGACCGGATGCGTTCGGCCGTGGTGACGCCCCTATCCACGAGAATCTCGCCTATCCGCTTCACCTCCCCCGCTCCGCTCTCCAGGGCGACCTGCCGTATGGAGAGCTCCGCGGAATTCTCCACGAAGATGAATACGTCCCGCACCGCCTCCAAGCCCCGGGAGGTGGTGAGAGTCATTTCCCAGCCGGTATAGCAGGACTCGGGATCAAGGTCCGATAGGGGAGGAATGCGCTCCGTCAGGGCGGTGATGCTGATTTCGCCCAGGGACCGCAGCTCGTCGAGAAGCAGAAGCGGCTTGGTGCCGTTCATGAGCACATCGGGAGCAGGCACGAAACGTATGCGGAAGGTCTCTAGGGCCGCCCCTTCGCCCGCGCCCGAAGCCTCGGCGCCCCCATCCTCCGGGACCTCGGCGGCATCCGCCGAATCGTCCGCGTCGGGATCAAGCTTGGGCGGCTCGGGGCGCAGGGGCAGTTCCACGGAGGCATCCAATTCCGCCGCATGAGCTTCCCGACGGGCGGCCGCGTGGGCCTTGAACTCCTGAACCAGGCGCTTGGCCTCCTCCGACAGCTCCTCGGTGGTACCCGCCAAGAGGGCGCTGATGAGATCCCGGGCCCGCAGGGTCAGATCGATCAGAGCCCGATCGGCGATGAAGGCGCCTTCCCTCAGCAGGTCCATGATGGACTCCACCTCGTGGGTGAATTTGGAGATGTCGTCGAAACCGAACATCGCGGAGGAGCCTTTGATGGTGTGCATGGTGCGAAAAACCGAGGAGATCGTCTCAGGATCGCGGGGATCGCGCTCAAGCTCCAGAAGGGTCTGTTCAAGGTTCGTCAGCAGCTCGGTAGCCTCCTCGCGGAAGGCTTCTTTGAATTTTTCTATCATTGGGCTTCGCTCCCGGAAAGTTCGGGGCCGAAGAGTTCCACTTCCAGCTCCCGAGCGTTGTCTGTCTTTTGCCGCACGAAACCGGAAACCGCAAGGATTCGGGCCAGATCGCCCTTCACCGTGCCGGTCAAGTGGAACGTTTTGCCCCGTTTTTTGGCTTCCAGATATGCCGAGCGCAGCAGCTGCAGAACGGAGATATCCATTCCATCCAAGAGAGAAAGACTCAAAACAACTTGGGCATGCTTTTCCAGAGCGGCCAAGAGTTCCTGCCGCAGGGACGCCGCCTTCTCGACGGTCGGATAGCCTTCCCAGGTGATGACCTTGACCGATACCTTCGGAGCTCCCATGTATCCCCCCCTTTCAGTATATCCATGTCCGCAAAGAACGCAACAGCGGATACGGGCGACGCAGGCCGGAATCTCCGGCTAGAGGGTATCCGGGGTATCGAGGGCCGCGGGCAGGCGCATCATGGTCTCGAGGTAACCCATACGGCGTTTTTTTACGGTGATGTCGATGACGGCGTAGCCCTCCTCCTCGTCGAAGGTGAAGCCGCGCACCGAAAGGGGGTCGTTCTCCGATAGGCCGGCCTCGTCGGCGGATCCGCGCACTACTTTTTTGATCAAATAGGAGGGGCTCACGGTCTTCCCGAAGGCGGGAGATAGGACCAGACCGAACAGCGGCGCCGCCAGGCGTTCGCGGCTGTCGTTCTTGAGGGCGGCGGAGAGCGGCAAGGCGGGGCGGGGCGCAGTCTTGAGCACCCGGCGCACACCGTCGGAGGTGACGAGGGCGACCAGCTCTCCCGGCTTTCCGGGGAACTGCTCATCCTGCAGGGCGGGAATGAGGGCCCCCGCGGGGGCCTCGATCTTCTTGCCGTTGAGGGAGAGTATGACGACTCCCTCGGGGAGGGCAAGTTCCGCTGCGGGGGTCAGGGGGGAAACATTCACGATCTCGGCTCCCTCCCGCCCCTCGCTCAGGGTGATGCCCAGCCAGGGCCGCTCAGCCCCGCCCCCGTCGAGCATGGAGGGGAGAGCCGCCACCAGGCGCTCCGCCGGCACGGCGAAGTTGAGCCCTTCGTAGGCTTCGATGCCGGCGAAGACGACGCCCACCAGGCGGCCCTCCGCATCCACTACGGGCCCGCCGGAATTGCCGTGGTTCACCGCCGCATCTATCTGTATGACGTCTCCTATCTGCAGGAAGCGGCGTCCCAGGGCGGAAACGATGCCGGAAGTTACGGTCTTCTCGAGTCCCGCGGGGGAGCCTATGGCGAATATGGTCTCCCCGACCCGGGGAACGGAACCGCCCACCAAGGAAAATACGTACTCGGGCGTTATCTCCGCCTTGATCACCGCCAGGTCCAGGGCCTTGTCCCACCCCACCACCTTGGCGGGTATGCGGGGAGCGGTGGAGTCCCCCATGCGGATGTACATGCGGGAATAGCCCTCGTACTTGGGGTCCACCTCGCTGGAGATGACG
>CAYUPG010000080.1:0-10877 GCA_964446515.1 uncultured Treponema sp. | reverse complement strand
CGGACGTCCAGATTGACTTTGACCACGCTCTCCGCTCCCCCGACCACGAGCTCCGCGATCTCCCGGGCATAGGCGGCCAAATCCACCCCGCCCTGGTTCTCCGTCCGGTAGAGCATCTCGTGGACCAGGGACATGGCGGCGATGCGGTTCTCCATGGTTTCCCGGAATTGGGCCGGGTCGCCGCCCGAGTCGCTCTGGAGTCGCAGCATGCTGAGGATGAGCTGGAGGTTGTTCTTGACCCGGTGGTGGACTTCCTTGAGGAGTATGTTCTTTTCCTCCAGGGCGCAGGCCAGGCGTTCGCCGTACTCCTCCAGCTCCCGGTGCCGCCGTTCGATGGTGCCCGCCATCATGTTGAGGGCCGCGCTTATCCTGCCGAGGTCCGGCGATGCGTCCTCCACGGAGCTGCGGGCGCTCAGGTCGCCCTCCCGTATGGCGTCCGCGGTGCGGACTATGTCCGCAAGGCGCCGCCCGAAACCCAGCTGGGCCAAGCCCGCGGCGAGGCAGAGGGCCAGGGCCGTCACCGCCGCCATGAGGATGAGGTTGCGCAAAAGGCCCGCCCTGAGCTCCGACACCACGGAGGCGGTGGGGACCCCGTAGACGACGTGCATGTAGGGCTCTTGGTCGCCGTCAAGGCGTATCGACCGGTAGGAGAAATAGCGCTCCACGCCGTCGGAACCCCGCTCCACGAAGACCCCCCGGTCAGGCCCCTTTCGGATCCCGTCCCAAACTTCGGCCCTGATGGGCTTGCCCACGGGATTCGTCTCCTTCGCGGGGTGATAGAAGATCCGTATGCCGTTGCGGTCCACGAGGCCCAGAAAGGTCTTATCCGGGAGGGTGAACTGCTTGAAGATCCCTTCGTAGGAGCTGAGCTTGAAGACGGTGTTTATCGTGCCCTTTATACGGCCCGCGGCATCCATGAGCGGGTAGGCGTAGGTGAAGGAGGGCACGTCGTCCACCTTCCCAACCACGTACTCCCCCGGGGAGAAGCGCCGATTCCGTATTGCTTCCTGCACGTGCCGCCTGCCGCTCAGGTCGGTCCCCGGTCCGAGCAGGGACGAGGCGACGACGATGCCGGAGGCATCCACGGCGGTGAAATTGAGGTAGTTGTAATTGGTGGAATGCACGGACTTGAGGATATCAGTCATCACCGGAAGGTTGCCGTTCTTGAAGGCAGGCAGGCTCGCGAGGGTTCCCAAGACCTGGGCGGTGGCGTCGCTGATGCGGATCTGTATCTCCGCGAAGGCTTCCGCCTGGCGCAGCACCTCTTCCTTGGCGTGGGCGATGGTGTGGCGGCGGAAGTCCATCCACGACGTTGCGATAATCACCAGGGCGGGGGTGGTCGCCACGAAGACCGTCAGCACGAGGGCGGCACGAATTGATAGATTGGAGTGTTTTGCCATACCTATAGTGTAGGCAAAAGGCGGCGGGCGTCAAATTCCCTCGCGGAGTGTTGCGGCGGCGCGGCGGGCCGGGCTAGTATCGCCCCATGGCAGAAAAGAAGCTTCCCGTCCTGAGCCTCCGCGAGGCCCGCCGTCTGGCCCTGGCCGCGGGGGCCGGTTTCGCCGTTCCCCGCCGCCGCGGGGCGGGGGCCGTCGCGGAGGTGACCGAGCGCATCGGCTTCGTCCAGATCGACACCATCAGCGTGGTGGAGCGGGCCCACCACCACATCCTCTACTCCCGCATCCCCTCATACGGGAGCGGCATGCTGGACCGGGCCGAAGTTTTCGAGTACTGGGCCCACGCGGCGGCCTACCTGCCCTGGCGGGACTTCCGCCACACCCTGCCCCGCAAGGAGCGCATACGCCGGCAGGGCCACGACTGGTTCCGCGTCGAGCGGGCCGAGGCCGACCGGGTGCTGGAGCGCCTACGCGCCGAGGGGCCCCTCATGGCCCGGGACTTCGAGGCCCCCTCCCGGGCAGGCCCCTGGTGGGACTGGAAGCCCGCGAAGCGCGCCCTGGAATACCTGTTCCACGCGGGGGAGCTCATGGTTATGCCCCGCAGGGGCTTCCAGAAGGTCTTCGACCTGACGGAGCGGGTCTTGCCTGCGGGGACGGATACCCGGACCCCCGCGGCGCGGGAGCACGCCCGCTGGTACGTCGAGCGCGCCCTGGACGCCTGGGGCTTAGCGGCCCGGGACGAGCTGGCCTACCAGCGCAGGGAGCACCTGGGGGAAGTGGATGCCGCCCTCTCGGAGCTGGAGGAATCGGGCGACCTCGTCCGCCTGCGGGTGGAGGGCAGCCCCAAGGTCGACTACTGGATTCGGCGGGAGGCCCTGGACCGCCTGCCCTCCCTGCGTCTCCCTCGGCGGGAGCTGCGCATCCTCTCTCCCTTCGATCCCTTCCTGATACACCGGAAACGGATGCGGCGGCTCTTCGGCTTCGACTTCACCATCGAGTGCTACCTGCCGGCCCCCAAGCGGAGCTTCGGCTACTTCGCCCTGCCGCTGCTTTGGGGAGACGCCTTCGCCGGACTCCTGGACGCCAAGGCGGACCGCAGGGCGGGAGCGCTGCGGGTCCAGGCCCTGCGCTACGACGGGCCCGCCGAGAGGAAAGGCGACTTTCTCGACGCCCTGGCTCCCGCCCTTGCGGATTTCGCCGCCTTCAACGGGGTCGCGGCGCCGGAAAGCATACCGTAAGCATACCGGAACTTTTTTCTTGACAGGCCGGGTGGGCCGTGGTAAGGTTGTCACAGATTTTGGAACGTTCCAAATAACGTTCAAAGGAACGATGATTGGCCACGATCAAGGATGTAGCAAAGGCGGCGGGAGTCTCCCACGGTACGGTCTCCAACGTGCTCAACGGCAAGAGCGGCGTTGCCTCCGACAAGGTCGCCAAGGTGCTGGAAGCCGTGAAGGCCCTGGGCTACGTTCCCGACCAGACGGCGAAGCACCTGAAGACCGCCTCTTCCAAGTCCATCGCCGTGGTGCTGCCCAACATCACCGATCCCCACTATTCGCGCATCTTCACCGGCGCCGAGCGGGTCCTGAGCGAACGGGGCTATGCCCCCGCCCTGCACATCACCGGCGAGATTCCCGCCAAGGAGCGGGAGATACTCTCCGAAATCCACCGCAACCGGGCCGCCGGCTGCATCCTGGCGACCTGCATGCCCGAGGACGGCAGGCAGGTCGCCCGCATGGAAGAGGCGGGCATCCAGTTCGTGTTCGTGGAGCGGGAGCGCGCCGGGCGGTCGGGGACCTTCGTGGAATGCGACGGAGCGGAGCTGATCGCCGCGGCCACCGCAGACTACTTCGACCGGGGCATTAGGGATATCGTGCTCCTGGTCGGTCCCCGGGAATACTCAAGCGAGGGCCGCTGCATCGAGGCCTTCGTCGAGTGCCTGTCCTCCCGGGGGGCGCCGCCCCCGGATCGGTTCATCCGCATCACCAACTACGATAGGGAAAGCGCGTTCCGGGAGGCAATGGCCGTCTTCGAGGGGGCGGATATCCCCCAGGCGGTGATCACCTCCTCGGGCCTCCTGATGGAGGGCGTGCAGTCCGCCTACGCTCTGACCAAGTCCCTGTTCCCCATACGTCCGGAATTCGCCGCCCTGGCGGAGGATTCCTGGACCGTGGAGCCGCCGGACGGCATGCGCAGGCTCAGGCGGTCTTCGGTCAAGCTGGGCGAGCGGGCCGCCGAGCTGCTCCTGGATCTCCTGGAGAGCGAGGGCTTTCCGGCGCCAAGGCGGGAGCGTGTCGCGGGGCTCACTTCCCGGCGCCTGGGCTTCGGCGACGGCCGCCGCGCCTCCGATCCCGTTCGCGCAGCCTCCGGAGAGCCCCTGCGGGTGCTCATGCTGGAGGGCGCCCACGCCCAGGCCCTCTCCGCCCTGCTTCCCGACTTCATGGCCCGCACGGGCTGCGACGTGGAGATCATGACCCGCAGCTACGAGCGGCTCTACGACGCCACGGTGGAGGCCTGCCGGGACGGGGGTGCGGACGTCGTCCAGATCGACATACCCTGGATGCCCGAACTGGCTCGGCGCGGGGCCTTCGCCGACCTGACGCCCCTGGTGGGGGACGATCCGCAGACCACGGAGGATTTCATACCCGGCATCCTGGACGCCTACGCCAGGGTGGACGGCCGCATCCTGGCCTTTCCCTACCTCTTCGGCACCCAGCTGCTCTTCTACCGCAAGGATCTCTTCGAGGACGAGGGGATACGCCACCGGTACCGCGCGCGGTTCAAGACGGAGCTGCGTCCCCCGGAGTCCTGGCCGGAGTTCAACGCCGTGGCTTCCTTCTTCACCCGTTCCTGCAGTCCCGACTCGCCGGTGGCCTACGGCACCACCCTGGGAGCGCGGGTCTCCTCCGGGGCGGTGTGCGAGTTCCTTCCCCGCCTCTGGGGCTACGGCGGCGACATATTCGACCCCGCGGGCAAGGTCGTTCTGGACAGCCCCGAGAGCGCCTGGGCCCTGGCGGAGTACGCCAAGAGCTTCCGCTACGCGTCGCCTGAATCGGCGGACAACTGGTGGGACGAGCAGGTGGAGGAGTTCTCCCGGGGCGACGCGGCGATGATGATACTCTTCGTCGCCCACGCGACCAGGCTCACCGACCGCAGGAGTTCCGCGGTGGTGGGCCGCATAGGCTACGCGGCGGTGCCCGGGGGCGTGGGGCTGCTGGGCGGCTGGTCCCTGGGGGTGGCGGCGTCCTCTCCCCGCAAGGAGGGTGCCTTCGAATTCCTATCCTGGGCCACGGGCCCCGAGCTGGCCATTCCCGCCACGGTCCTCGGGGGCACCACCCCCTCCATCGGGCTCTACAAGAGCTCGGAGCTGCTCTCCGTCTACCCCTGGCTGCCCAAGGCCCTGGACTGCTTCTCCTCCAGCCGGAAGCGCACCCTGCCGGGGCGGTACCTGGAGGCGGGGTTTTCCGAACGGGACCTGGAAGAGATCATCGGCTCCCTGGTCCACCGCTGCGTGACCGGAGAGGCCGGTCCCGAAGAAGTCCTGCGGAGCGCCGCCGAGCGTCTCCGCTCCGCAATCTAGTTTCGCATCGAGGAGGATCTGATGCTTTCGGCTTCATCGTTTACCAGGAAAAAGGAATTCTCGGTTCTGATGGCGCTCCTGGCGCTCTGCTTCGCCCTCTCCCTGCTGAGTCCGTATTTCCTGCGGATGAACAACCTCTTCAACGTGCTCAGGCAATTCTCCCTCATCGGGATACTGGCGGTGGGCCAGGCCTTCATAATCATCACGGGGGGCATAGACCTTTCCGTCGGTTCCCTGGTGGGCCTCATGGGGGTAATCACGGCGCTCTACTCCAACGCGGGCCTGCCGCCGCTCCTGGTGCTCCTCCTGTCCCTGGGAACGGGCACCGCCCTGGGCGGCCTCAGCGGCCTCTTGGTGACCGGCCTGGGCATCAACCCCTTCATCGTCACCCTTGGGATGATGAGCATATTCCGGGGCACCGCCCTGCTCATCACCGGCGGGCTGCCCCTCTCCAACGAGACGCCCATAACGGCCCTGGGGGGCGGCTACATAGGTCCGGTCCCCGTACCGGTGATCGTCATGTTCGCCGTGGCGGTGCTGGGCCAGCTGTTCGCCTCCAAGACCCTGCCGGGACGGAACGTCTACGCCGTGGGGGACAACGAGCGGGCGGCGGGACTCTCGGGCATCCGGGTCGGGCGGATCAAGCTGATGGTGTTCATGATCATGGGCGCCCTCTGCGCGCTCTCGGGAATAATTCTTTCAGGCACATTGAATTCTGCGGAGCCGACGGCGGGGAGCGGCTACGAGCTGGACGTCATCGCCGCGGTGGTCATCGGGGGCGCCAGCCTGTCGGGGGGCGAAGGCTCCATAGTGGGGGTCATCATCGGCGCCGCCCTGATGGGCGTGCTCCGGAACGGCTTCGTGCTGCTGGGCATCTCCGCCTACTGGCAGATAGTCTCCATCGGGGTGGTCATCATCGCCGCGGTGGCCCTGGACGGCCTCAAGTCCAGGAAAAAGCGTTAGGTCCTTATCCCGGATGTAGGTTCCGGGAAACAATAGTTTACCTTTCCGATCAAAGGGAGGAACAGGGTATGATGAAGCGTGCATGTGCGGCGGTTATTGCGGCGGCGGCGTTGGCGGCGCCGGTATTCGCGGGCGGGGCGGCGGAGACCAAGGGTGCTCCCCAGGCTACGACGGTCCCGACGGTTTCCCTTCCCAAGGGCGGCAACGTGGAGGCGGTCAAGCAGCTTCCCGCCAAGCCCATACGGATAGCCTTCTTGTCCTTCCAGAACAACCCCTTCTGGTTCCCCGTGCGGGACGGCGCCCTGGCGGCGGCGGAGTACCTGAAGAACTTCAACTGCACCGTGGACTACATCGTCATGGGGGACGACCTCACGGCAGATAGGGTCGTGTCCGCCATGGAGACCGCCATCGCCAAGTCCTACGACGGCATCGCGGTGGTACCCATCTTCGACGGAACGGAGCGGGTGATCGACCGGGCGACGGCCGCGGGTATCCCGGTCTTCAACTTCATCGCCGAGGGATCCAAGCCCAGCAAGCGCATCGCCTTCATGGGCCAGGATGCCTACGCCGCGGGCCAGCTGGCGGGCAGGACCATCGAGAAGATCACCGGCGGCAGGGGCAAGGTCGGGGTCATCACCGGCGTGTTCGGCGCGACCCAGCACGAGAACCGCATGAACGGCGCCCTGGACTATCTGGCCAAGAGCGTCGCCGGCATCCAGGTGGTGGGCAAGTACGAGAACAGGGACAAGGCGGAGACCGCCTACAGCCTGACCAAGGACATGCTCACCGCCCATCCTGACCTTAAGGTCGTCTACGTCACCGCAGGCGGTCCCTTCGGCGCGGCCAAGGCCATCCAGGATCTGGGACTGACGGGCAAGGTGGGCGTGGTGTGCTACGACCACATCCCCGAGAACATCAAGTACGCCAAGAGCGGCGAGATCGTCGCGGCCATCGCCCAGGATCCCTTCGGCCAGGGCTTCGACTCCTGCGTGTACCTGTACAACTACATCGTGGGCAAGCAGAAGCCTCCCGCCGACTTCATTCCGGTCAACCTCGACGTGATGACTCCGGAGAACGTGAACACCCTCTACCCCAACGGGTAGTAAAGGCCCGGCGTCCCGTCCCCGCATCCTTGGCAGGGTCGGCGGGAAGGGACGCCGGATCTTCGCATGCACTATAGCATAGGGGCGCGAACGCGATAAAGCGGTCCCCGGGAGTATAGGATGTCCGAGAACCATACATTGCTGCTCAAGCTCGAAGGGGTCGGGAAAAGCTTCCCGGGGGTGCGCGCCCTGGACGGCATAGATCTTGAGGTCCGGCGGGGAGAAATCCACGCCGTCATGGGGGAGAACGGGGCCGGAAAGAGCACCCTCATGAACATACTCTCCGGCGTGTACCGGAGCGACGAGGGCCGCCTGCTTTGGGAAGGGGAGCCGGTGCACTTTAAGGATACCCGGGAGGCCCAGGACCTCGGGATAGCCATGATCCACCAGGAATTGTCCCTCATGCCCCATCTGAGCGCGGCGGAGAACATCTTCATAGGCCGCCTTCCCCGCAAGCGCTCGGGTCTTGTGGACGGCCCGAACCTCCACGCCCGGGCCGAAGAGGCCCTGCGGCGCCTGGGGGCCTGCGATTTCGGCGCCCGCGCCAAGATCGGCGACCTTTCCACCTCCCAGATGCAGCTGGTGGAGATCGCCAAGGCCCTTTCCCTGAACGCCCGCCTGCTCATCATGGACGAGCCGACCTCGTCCCTTACCGCCCAGGAGACGGATACCCTCCTGAGCCTGATGGAGAGCCTGGCGGCGTCGGGGGTCTCCATACTCTTCATATCCCACCGCATAGACGAGGTCTTCCGGGTGGCCCACCGCCTGACGGTGCTCCGGGACGGGCGGCACATCGCCACCATGGACAGGGCCGAGGCGACGGCGGAGAAGGTGCTCTCCCTCATGGTGGGCAGGGCCTTCGACAAGACCTTCCATCGGGAGCACCCCGTCTTCGCCGAGGATGCTGCGCCCCTCCTGGAGGTCTCAGGGCTTTCCAGCGGCAGGGCCGTCGCGGACGTCTCCTTCAAGGTGTACCCGGGAGAGGTCCTGGCGCTGACGGGCCTGGTCGGCGCGGGGCGCACCGAGACCGTGGAAGCGGTGTTCGGCGCCCGGCCGCGGGACCGGGGCTCCGTGACCTTCAAGGGCAGGCCCGTGGACCCGCGGCATCCCGCCGACGCGGTGGCCCTGGGCATGGCGCTGGTTCCCGAGGGCCGGAAGATCCAGGGCATCTTTCCCGAGCGCAGCGTGCGGGAAAACATGACCGTGGCCAAGCTCAAGTCCTTCTGCCGTGGCATCTTCGTCGGAGGGAAGCGGGAGCGGGAGGAGGCGGAAAAGTACCGGACCCTCCTGGGGGTCAAGACGCCGAGCCTGGAGCAGCGGATGAAGTTCCTGAGCGGCGGGAACCAGCAGAAGGCCATCTTCTGCCGCTGGCTCATGAAGGAGCCGCAGCTGCTGTTCCTGGACGAGCCCACCCACGGCATCGACGTGGGGGCGAAGGAAGAGATCTACAGGATCATCGACGACCTGGCCCGGAAGGGCATCGCGGTCGTTCTCATATCGTCGGAGTTGCCGGAAGTACTCACCCTCGCGGACCGCATCCTGGTCATGAACGAAGGCCGCATAGCTGCGGAACTGAGGCACGGCGAAGCGACCCAGGAGCTCATCATGAGCCGTGCGGTCAACCGTAACGCCTGCGCGTGACGGGCATCACCAAGGAGCTTTTCAATGAACGGTAGAGATAGGATAGAGCAGGCGGCGGCGCACCGCGAAGGAGCCGTGCCCGTCGATTTCGGCGCGGGGCCCACCTCGGGCATACACTGTTCCGTGGTGGCGGCCCTGCGGGACCATTTCGGCCTGGAGCGCAGGCCCGTGAAGGTGATCGAGCCCTACCAGATGCTGGGGGAGGTGGACGAGGAGCTCAAGGAGCTGCTCGGGGTGGACACCGAGGGCATCTCCGGCAGGACGAACATGTTCGGCTTCGAGAATTCCCGCTGGAAGGAGTGGCGCACCCCCTGGGGCCAGGAGGTCCTGGTGGGTGCGGACTTCAACGTGAGCCGCGAGGCGGACGGCTCGGTCCTGATCTATCCCCAGGGGGACCCGACGGTGCCCCCCAGCGCCAAGATGCCCTCGGACGGCTGGTTCTTCGATTCCCTCAACCGCCAGGGCGAGGTGGACCCGGACGAGGCCGTCGCGGAGGACAACCTGGAGGAGTTCGGCGACCTCGCTGAGGAGGATCTGGCCCACATCGTCTCGGAGTCCGAGCGGGCCTACGCCACGGGCCGCTACGTGCTGGCGAACCTGGGGGGCACCGCCCTGGGGGACATCGCCGTGGTTCCGGCTCCCTTCGCCAAGCGGCCCAAGGGCATACGGGACGTGGCGGAGTGGTACATGCTCACCGCCGGGCGGCCGGAGCTGGTGGCGGAGATCTTCGACCGGCAGACGGATATCGCCCTCCGCAACCTCAGGCGGGTCTGGGACGCCGTGGGTTCCAAGATACAGTGCCTCTACCTCTGCGGCACCGACTTCGGCACCCAGAGCGCGACCTTCTGCTCCCCCTCCGCCTTCGACGAGATATGGGCGGCCTCCTACGCCAAGGTGAACGACTGGATACACCGCAACACCACCTGGAAGACCTTCAAGCATTCCTGCGGAGCCGTGGAGCCCCTGATCGGCCGCTTCATAGACTGCGGCTTCGACATCCTGAACCCGGTGCAGTGCTCCGCCGCGGGCATGGACCCCCGGCATCTGAAGAGGACCTACGGGGACCGGATCACCTTTTGGGGTGCCGGGGTGAACACCCAGGCCACGCTGCCCTTCGGAACGCCCGAAGAGGTGCGGGCGGAGGTCCTGGAGCGCTGCCGCATCTTCTCTCCCGGGGGAGGCTTCGTGTTCAACGCCATCCACAACGTCCAGGCGGAAACTCCCGTGGCCAACTTCATCGCCATGGCGGAGGCCGTCCGGGACTTCAACGCCGGCAGGTAGGAGGAACTCATGGGGAGAGGGGATGCGGCGGCGGTCGCGCGGCTCAAGGAGACCGGCGGCAGGGACGCCGCGGTGCTGGAGAACGGCCTGGTCAGGGTCATGGTGGACGACGCGGGGGGCATGGTGCCCGAGCTTTCCTATAGAAAGGCGGACGGCTACCTCAATACCCACTGGATTCCCGAGTTCCGCGCCAACGGCGGGCGGTCCTTCGACCAGGAGGTCGATCCCTCCTTCTGGAAGGCGGAGCTGCTCCGCTCCATAGCGGGGAACTTTCCCTGCTCCCCGAACTTCGGATCCGCCGAGACCGTGGACGGCGTCTCCCTGCCGGCCCACGGCTGGGCGGCCAACGGGCTGTGGCGTCCGGAGGCCCGGGGCGTGGACGGGGAGACGGGGGCCGCCTGGGCCCTCTCCGCCATGGAGAGCCCGGAGCCGGACTTTCCCCTTTCCTACCGCAAGCTGGATCTCGTGGCTCCGGGCCTGCCGGTCCACTTCGTCTCCCTGTCCGTGGAGAACCGGGGGAGCGCCGACCTGGAGATCAATCTTGGCTGGCACAATACCGTGGGCGCTCCCTTCCTGCAGGCGGGGTGCCGCATCTCCGCCTCGGCGGAGCGCTTCCGCGTCGCCCCGGCGGGAACCGAGTTCGACGCTACGGGCCGGCTGGCGCCGGGGGCCGAGTTCGAGTCCCTCGCCGCGGCGCCCCTGCGGTCCGGGGGCAGCTGCGACCTGACGGCGGTGCCGGGCCCCATAGGGCATACGGACTTCGTGAGCGGTCCCGTGCCGCGGGGAGCGGAGCTCGGCTGGAGCGCGGTGGTGAACCCGCAACTCCGCTCCCTCTACCTCTGCTTCTTTCCGGGCCCCGCGGCGGCTGGAGAGGGGGAGATAGCCCTGTCCTTCAACGATTTCTGGATGCAG
>CAYUPG010000079.1:0-10877 GCA_964446515.1 uncultured Treponema sp. | reverse complement strand
CATGGCGGTTGATGGAGGCGGATAGAAGCAGGCCTGCACCGGCTTCGCCGTGCTCGCCCAGAAAGTGGACGCGCCCGGGGGCTTCGGCTACGACAACCGGGTCGCTCTGGTCGATATCGGCTTCGTATTCTTCACGGTGGATCGGACCGATCTCCCTCATAAGCATAGCCCCCGGAGTAACTCTTTTTCTGTTCCATAATAAATGAAATCCGCCTATTATTCAATCAAAATAATTTTGGTAAAATACAAAACATGAATTTTA
Organism: uncultured Treponema sp.; assembly: GCA_964446515.1. Lineage (GTDB taxonomy): Bacteria > Spirochaetota > Spirochaetia > Treponematales > Breznakiellaceae > CAYUPG01. The sequence continues at coordinate 10,615 of CAYUPG010000079.1, read as the reverse complement.
TAGCCGCCGCCGCTTCGGCCCTGATTTTGGCCCTGGCGTTGCCCAACGAGCTCGCCCCCTACGGTATAGCCCCCCTCGGCTTCATATGCCTTGCCCCCTACTTTGCGGCCATAGCGCGGAGCCGATCCTACCGGGAAGCGGCCGCCCTGGGCGCCGTCTTCGGCTCCCTCTCCCACGCCGCATCGAGCTACTGGCTCTACTTCTTCAAGGACTTCGCCATATGGACCATCGGCTCCACCAGCGTCGCCTACGGCCTGCTGCACATGCTGATCGCCGCCTTCCTCAGGCGCTTCTCCGTCCCCGTGCGGCATGGCATCCGCGCCCCCGGTTACGACTATGCGGAGCTGCTGCGGCCCTTCCTCGTCGCCCTTGTCTGGACGGTGTGGGAGCGGCAGAAGTCCGTGGGCTTCCTGGGCTATCCCTGGGGCCTTGTGGCCTACGCCCTGAACGACCGGCCGCGGATGATACAGATAGCCGACGCCCTGGGAGTCTACGGCCTCAGCTTTCTCCTCGCCCTCTCCTCGGCGGTCCTCGCGGAACTCTTCCGCTGCGCCGGGACGCTCCGCCGCATCTTCTCCGCCCGCCGCGGAGCAAGCTCGGGCACCGAGGCCGCAACGGTGGGGGCCGCCGCCTCAGCCGTCCTGCGCGCATTCCGGGAGCTCCCGGCCCTGCGGAGCGCCCTGGTCGCCGCGTCGGTCTTTCTCTGGTTCGCCCTCTACGGAGCTCTCGCCCTGGCCAGGCCGACGCCCACGGTGGATAGGGTGCCCATGCTCCTGGTGCAGCACAACGCCGACGCCTGGATCCAGGGCGAGGCGGCCTCCCTCAAGACGGTGGTGAGGCTGACCAGGGAGGGCCTGGATAACTACGGCGAAGGGAAAAAGCCCGCCCTCATCGCCTGGTCGGAAACGGTGCTCCGGCGCCCCTTCGAGGAGTACCGCCCCTACTTCCGCAAGAATCCGCCCCAGGATCCCCTCATTCCCCTGCTGGAGGAGGCGGGCGTTCCCCTGCTCACGGGGGCGCCCGTGATCCTGGACTGGGATACCTACGACGCCACCAACTCGGCCATACTCATACAAAGCGACTCCTCGGTGCCCTATTCCTATGCCAAGCGCCAACCCGTACCCTTCGCCGAGGCGATTCCCTTCTGGGAATACGCGTGGATGCGCACCTTCATGCGGGAGGTGGTGGGCCTCGACGGGGGCTGGACCATGGGCACCGAAATCGTGGTCATGGAGATACCCACCCCCTCGGGGAGGCCGCTGAAATTCGGGGTGCCCATCTGCTTCGAGGACGCCTTCGCGGCCGTCTGCGCCGACTTCTTCCGTGAGGGGGCGGACATCCTGATCAACATCACCAACGACTCCTGGTCCCGGACGGTCTCCGCCGAAACCCAGCACTTCGCCGCCGCCCGCTTCCGCTCCGTGGAGAACCGCCGGGTCATGGTGCGGGCCACCAACGGGGGAGTCACTGCGGTGGTGGACGCGGAGGGCCGCATGACGGCCTCCCTCCCCCTCTTCACCGAAGCATACCTGGCCGCGGAGGTGCCGGTGCAGGCGGCTTCTCGCCCGACGACCTACTTTCTTCTGGGCGACTGGTTCCCCCTGCTGGCCGCGGCGGTCCTCTTCCTGGTCCTGGCGGCGGAGGCGGCCGCCGGCGTGGCGTCCGCCCCCCGGCGCTGCAGGCGGCGCTCGGCAGCCTGATTCGCACGCGGGGTTGTTGATCCGCGGCCGCCGGCAGCCTAGCCTGAGCGCGCAGGAGGGCCCGCTGCTTCTCCGCGGCCCCTCTCCTGTGCACGCTGCGTCCCGCGGGCTGTTGCATTTTTTTCTCCCCTATGTTAACCATACATCAATCATGGTTAACCACCTTGCCGCCGCCCCCGCGGCCACGGCCGGCCCCTCCACCAAGGCCCTGCTCCTCGCCCGGCTCAGGGCCCGCCGGGGCTCCTGCGTTTCCGGACAGGAGCTCGCCGACGAGGCCGGAGTATCCCGGGTGGCGGTCTGGAAGGCCGCGGAAGCCCTGCGGGCCGCGGGCTACGCCGTCGGGGGCGCCGGCCAGGAGGGCTATGTCCTGGAGGAAGACGGGGATTACCTCTATCCCTGGGAATTCCCCGGACGGGAGCACCTGTTCCGGCACTGGACCGAGACGGACAGCACCATGGAGCGGGCACGCGACATGGCGGAGCGGGGCGTCGCAGGAGGTGCGGTCGCCGTGGCGGAACGGCAGACCGCCGGACGCGGAAGGTCGGGCCGGACCTGGGCTTCCCCCGAGGGAGGCCTCTTCTTCACCCTGCTGGAACGGCCCGACCTGCCGGTGGCGGACTACGGCAGGCTCTCTATTCTGGCCCAGCTCGCCGCCGCGGCGGCCATAGGGGCGGCGACGGGCGCGGAGATAGCGACCCGGTGGCCCAACGACCTCTACGTCCGGGGCAGGAAGATAGCCGGGGTGCTCACGGAACTGCGGGGCGAAGGGGACCGACTGACCTGGGTCACCGTCGGGTTGGGCATCAACGTGAACTCGTCCCCGGGCCTCGACGGAGCCGTCTCCTGCAGGGACCTCACGGGGCGGCTGCTGTCCCGGCGGGAACTCCTTGCGGCCTTCCTGTCCCGCATGGAGGAGCTCCGGAGGGAGGCGCCGAATCCTCGGGAGCTCGCCGCACGCTGGAACACCCTGGCGGAGGGCCGGGGAGGACGCTTCGCCCTCATCCCCGCCGACCACGGAGGCGGCGGCGAAAGCCGCCGCGCCGCGGAGGAACGGTCCCTGGGCTCGGGCACCTTTCTCGGAATAGACAGATACGGCCGGGCGGTGGTGGATACCGCCCGGGGAACACGGAGATACACGCCCGGGGCGGCATCGCTGGTCCCCGCGCATGCAACATAAGGAGAAGCACCCATGCACCGAACCAAGCGCCTCACCGCCCTCGCCTTCACGGCCCTCTTCGCGGCCCTCACCGCCGCGGGCACCTTCATCGCCGTCCCCCTCCCCGTCTCGCCGGTGCCCATAGTGCTGCAGAACCTCTTCGCCCTGCTCTCGGGCCTGGTCCTTGGACCGATGCTGGGCGGCGCGGCTGTGGGCCTCTATCTCCTGGTCGGGGCCCTGGGGCTGCCCGTCTTCGCAGGGGCGAAGGGTGGCGTCGCCCTCTTCTTCGGCCCCACCGGGGGCTACCTGCTGGGCTACGCCCTGGCTGCCCTGGCCGCGGGCCTCGTCGCGGGACGGCCGCGCGTAGGAACCAAGACGCCCCTGTGGCGCATCGCCCTCGCCGTAGGTGCGGGCCTGGCGGCCGTCTACATCCCCGGCCTCCTGCGGCTCAAGATGGTCATCGGCAAGGAGTGGCCCGCGGTCCTGGCGGCGGGCCTCTTTCCCTTCATCATAGGGGACCTGATCAAGGCCGTCCTCGCGGTCCTCGTCGCCCCCCGGCTGCGCCGAGCCGCGGCGGAACATCTGGATGCCTGAGCCCCTATTTTCGGTCCGCGGCCTGCGCAAGGTCTTCGGCGACGGGACTGAGGCCCTGGCGGGGGTCGACCTCGACATACGCGAGGGGGAGTGCCTGGTCATAGCCGGCTCCAACGGTTCCGGGAAGACGGTGCTCATGCGCATACTCCTGGGCCTCATCGAGGCCACGGAGGGAACACTGCGCTTCCGGGGCAAGGTGCTCGGCGCGGCGGGCACGGCAGCCAGGAGGGCCGTCGGGCTGGTGTTCCAGGACGCGGACGCCCAGATACTCGGGGACACGGTGGAAGACGACGTGGCCTTCGGCCCCCGGAATCTCGGGATGCCGGCCGAAGAGGCGGCTCGGCGCGTGGAGGCCGCATTGGCGGACCTGGACCTGACCGAAAAGCGCGAGAGCCCTCCCCGACGTCTGTCGGGAGGAGAAAAGCGCAGGCTCGCCGTGGCGGGGGTGCTCGCCATGGGCTGCGAGGCGGTTGCCCTGGACGAGCCCTTCGCGAACCTCGACTGGCCCGGGGTGGTCCAGGTGCTCCGGGCCATAGCAGCCCTGAAGTCCGCGGGCCGCACGGTGATCGTCCTCACCCACGAGCTGGAGAAAGTCCTGGCCCTGGCCGACCGCCTGGTGATCCTCCACCGGGGCAGAATCAGGGACGAGGGCAGCCCGAAGGAGGTCCTGGACCGGCTCTCGGCCGAATACGGGATACGGGACCCCCGGCGGCGCTACGACACCGTAGGGGACTGCTCGTGGCTGGAATGACCGCCTTCTCCTACCGCAGAGGAAACACGGCAGTCCACCGCATGGGCGCGGGGGTCAAATTGGCCCTCCTCTTCGGCCTCTCCGCCGCCTCCGTCGGCTTCGGGCTCCCGGCCCTGGCAGCCGCGGCGGTCCTGGTGCTTCTGGGCGCCCGCCTGGCGGCCCTTGGCCCGCGGGACCTCTTCACCGGGGCTCGAAAGCTGGGCATAACCCTGGCCGCGGTGACCATGCTCAGGGCCCTGCGCTTCGCGCCGCTCGGCATCGACCTTCCGGGCCTCGCCGTGGCAGGGCTGTTTTCCGCGGGGGTTCTCGTGTCCTTCGCCGCGGGCTCCGTGGTATTCGCAACCACCAAGATTTCCGCCATGCGGGAGGCCCTGGGAGCGGCGGAGCGTGGCATCCGCCGCATCATCGTCCCCTCGCGACCCGTCGCCGGGGGCGGAAGAATATCCCTGGGCATCGCCCTCGTGCTCGCCTTCCTTCCCCGGGTCTTCGCGGTCTGGGAGGAGGCTGAAACTGCCTATCGGGGGCGCTTCGGACCCATCGGGCTGCGGAGCGTGGTCATCCTGGTCCCCCTGACCGCCGAACGGCTCATGGAGGCGGCGGCGGAGACGGCCCAGGCCCTGGCGCTTCGGGGCTCCGAGTAGCGGGGCGATCCTACTGCAGGGCGGCGAAGAGCCGGGCTTCGAGCTCCGCGGGAGCCTTGGACGCGTAGGACCGGTCCGTCCTGGACAGGTCGACGGCCTCGTCCAGGACGATGCGCACCGGCGCCGGGGAGAGGACCACCACCCGGTCGGCGAGGTAGATGGCCTCCCGGGGGTCGTGGGTGACCGCCAGCAGGTCCCGGGAATCCTTCCTCAGAAGGGCGAGAGTCAGATCCATGAGCTGTATGCGCAGGGGCAGGTCCAAGGACTGGAAGGGCTCGTCCATCAGGATGAGCTCCGAAGGGTACGCGAAGGCCCGGGCGATGGAGACGCGCTGCCGCTGCCCGCCCGAGAGCTCGTCGGGAAAGGCCGTCGACTTAGCATCCAGGCCCACCATGGCGAGGTAGTCCGCCGCGCGCTCGGCGGCGGCCCGCCGCCCGAGAAGGGAGGTCAGGGGCAGCGCGACGTTCTCCAGCGCCGTCCTCCAGGGCAGAAGGCGGGGTTCCTGGAACACGAAGGAGACCCTGCCGCCCTCCGGGGCCTCCGACGGGGAGCCGAGCCGGCCGCCTGCAGGCGCCAGAAGGCCCGCCAGGAGGCGCAGCAGGGTGGTCTTTCCGCACCCCGACGGCCCCAACAGGGCCGTGGGCCGGCCGTCCAGGGCAAAAGAAAAATCCTCGAACAGCGCTTCGGCGCCGTAGGAAAAGCGCAGCTTGCGGACCGATACGCTCAAAGCGCGCCCCCTCCCCGCCTGCGGCGGAGCGCGAGGCTTAGAATAAGCTCGGTGAGGGCGGCGGCCAGTATCGTCGCGGCGGTCCAGGCGAAGAGCTCGGGAGTCTCAAGCTGGGCTTTTGCCCGCTGCATACCCGTTCCCAGGGCGCGGCCGGGCTGCACCATGACCTCCTCTGCCACGGTCACCTTCCAGCAGAGGGCCAGGGAACTCCGCAGCCCCGCCCCGATAAAGGGCGCCAGGGTAGGGATGTACAGGTGCCGCAGACGCTCCGTGCGGGAAAGTCCGTAAATCCGCAGCGCCTCCTCAAGGCGCCCGTCCGCAGCCCGTATGCCCTCGATGGTGTTGGACGCCATCACGGGAAACACCATCAAAAAGGAGGCGAACACCGGGGTCCGGTCCTGGCCGAACCAGAGGAAGGCGATGAGGATGAGGGAAAGCACCGGAGTGGCGGAGATGAAGGAGAAGAGGGGCCGAAAGAAGGCGCGGACCCTGGAGTCCAGACCCGCCGCGATCCCCACGCAGAGGGCCGAAGGAACGGCGATCGCGATTCCCGCGGCGACCCGAATCAGGGAGCCCCCCAGGGCCGCGTGGAAGCGCTCCGATCGGACCAGTTCCCCCAGCACCGCGAGGGTCGGCAGGGGGCCGGGAAGAATGATGGGGCTGTCCACCGCCCGGGCGGCCAGCGCCCAGGCCGCCACGAGAGCGAGGGCCCCGGCGGCGGACCAGAGAAGACCGGAGTACCTGCTCCGCCCCCGAACGTCGGTCATCTCGTCCCGGGGACTGCCGAATAGAAGGAGTCCGCGGGCATCTTACCTCCGATGGAAGCGGGGGCGTATTCAAGGAAGGCCCGGTAGAGGGCTTCCAGGGCGGGACGGGCTTCAACGGCGGGGATGAAGGCGTAGGCGCTCTTGGGGATGGCGGCGGCGGCGACGGCGGCCTTGAGCCCCAGGCCGTGCTTCTCCACCAGGACGCCCGCGGCCGCGGGATTCGCGGTGACCCAGGCTATGGACTCGCGGTAGGCTTCCGCTATGGCGCGCAGGGCCGCGGGGCTCTTCTCCGCGAAGGATGCATCGACGACCAGCACCGTCATGGGATAGAGGGCGCTGCCCCCGGCGGCGGCCCATTCGGCCTGGATGTCGGCCGCGTCCACGAGGGAAGGATTGCCCAGCCGAGCCATGGTGGCGAAGGGTTCGGGCAAGAGGGCCAGCTCGATGCGGCCGGCTATGAGGGCCTGGGCGATTTCGGGATACGCCAGAGCATACCCGAGTTTGAGGTCCCTCTCGGGATTGAGGCCCCGGCGGTTCAGGATGCGGCGGAACACGTAGTCGGGTGTGGCGCCTTGGCCGGCCACCTCCACGGTGCGGCCCTTGAGATCGTCAAGGCTGCGCACGGCGGGGTTTGCGCTCAGGAGGCTCAGCATGCCCGTGCCGACCACCGCGGCGACGCGTACGGGCCGTCCGGCCGAGGCAAGCTTCGCGGCGACGTTGGGGGGAAGTATGCCCACCGAGGCCTCGCCGGAAAGAAACTTGGCGGCCATGAGGTCCGGCGATGCGAGGGCCTCGACGCGCACGGCCGTGCCCTCGACTTGGGGCGGCGTCTCGAAGAGCCGGATCATGCCGACTCCGGAGGAGCCCCGCAGGGCGTACACCGTAACGGCGCTCTGGGCGAAGACGGTTCCGGAGAATAGAACAAGCGCCCCGAGTACGGAGAGGGCGCCGATGGATCGTTTCATGTTGATACCCCTTCCCCCAAGGATACCGAAGTATGGCCGGCAAGGGAAGGGGCTTCTTCGTCCTACTTAGACCACTTGGCCGTATCGAGTTCCTTCTCCGACTTTGCGACGATCGCGGTGCCGGCCATGTCGCCGGTGACGTTGATCCAGGTGCGGCCCATGTCCAGAAGGGCGTCGATGCCGAGGATCATGGCGTAGGCCATGGCCACCGCGGAGCCCTCCTCGAGCTTGAAGCCGATGGAGTTGAGCACCATGAGGAGCATGATGGCCCCCGCTCCGGGAACGCCGGCCGTGCCGATGGACGCCAGGGTGGCGGTCACCACCACGGTGATCATCTGGGCGAAGGAGAGGGGCATGCCCACCGCGTTGGCGATGAAGACGGTGCACACTCCCAGGTAGATGGCCGTGCCGTCCATGTTGACCGTGGCGCCCAAGGGCAGGGTGAAGGACGAGATGGACCGGGGTATGCCCAGGTTCTCCTCGCAGTTCCGCAGGGTGACCGGCAGGGTCCCCGAGCTGGACCGGGACACGAAGGCGGTGATCTGGGCCTCCCGGGTGCCGGTAACGAGCTTGACCCAGTTGAGCTTGAAGGCCATGAGCAGCAGGCCGTACACAACCGCCCACTGAAGGATCAGGGAGATGTAGACCGTCACCGTCGTCATGCCCAGGGGCCCGAAGGCCTTGGAGCCCTGCTGGCCGAAGACCACCGCGATGAGGGCGAAGACGCCGATGGGGGCGTACTGCAGGACGCCCCCGACTATCTTGTACATGACCTCGGCGGAGCCCGCGAAGAAGCGCTGCACCGTGCCGGCCCCTTCGGCGACCTTGGAGTCGCCGCTGAGCTGCAGGTACGAGAGGGCGATGCCGAAGCAGATGGCGAAGAAGATGATGGGGAGCACGTCGCCCTTGGCCAGTGAGTCCACCGGGTTGGTGGGCACGATGGCCAGGAAGGTATCCACCATCTTCGGCTGAGTCAGCTGGCGCGCGGTGCCGGCTACGCCTTCCAGGGACAGCCCCATGCCGGGATTGAGCAGGGTGGCGAACACCAAGCCTATGCTCACCGCGAAAACGGAGGTCAGCAGATAGTAGGCCACGATCTTGACGCCGACCCGGCCCAGGCGGGCGGGACTGATGCTGGAGGCGCCGACCACCAGGCTGAAGAAGATGACCGGCACGACGATCATCCTGAGGAGCCTGATGAACAGGTCCCCGAAGGGCTTGACCCAGACGATGCCCGGGCCGACGGCCAGGCCGACGACGGCCCCGAGCACGAGGCCGATGAGGATCCTGATCAACAGGTTCGACTTGAAGTACCAGTCGAAAAGCCTCCGGCGTTCGGTCCTATCTTTTTCCATTGCAACCTCCTTTAGGTTCGTACTTTGAAGATGAAATCAGCATACACCAGGTTCCCCTTTTTGGGCAAAAAAAAGGGCCCGCCGGCGAACCTCCGCCGACAGGCCCCGACGGGCGGTCCGGAGCGCGCGGCGCGGCCCCGGACGATCCCGACGCTTATCTTACTTCTTGCTGTTCCTGATGACCGCCTGGGCGGCCGCCAGCCGGGCTATGGGCACCCGGAAGGGAGAGCAGGAGACGTAGTTGAGCCCCGTGCGGTAGCAGAAGTCTATGGTGGCGGGATCGCCGCCCTGCTCGCCGCAGATGCCCACCTTGAGGTCCGCCACGACGCTTCGGCCCTTGACGGTGGCCCAGTCCATCAGGATGCCCACGCCCTCCTCGTCCACGGACTTGAAGGGATCGGTGTCCAGCACCTCCTTCTGGAGATACGTGGGAAGGAAGGATGCCGCATCGTCCCGGCTGAAGGCGAAGGTCATCTGGGTCAGGTCGTTGGTGCCGAAGCTGAAGAAGTCCGCGTAGCCGGCGATCTTGTCCGCCAGCAGGGCCGCCCGGGGCACCTCGATCATGGTCCCGATCTGTATGTCCAGCTTGACCTTGGCCTTGTCCAGCACCTGCTTGACGATGGCCTCGGCGCTGGGGCGAAGGAGCTTGAGCTCCTGCTCGTCGCAGACGATGGGGATCATGATCTCGGGCTTCACGGGGATGCCCTTCTTCACGCAGTCCGCCGCAGCCAGGGCGATGGCCTCCACCTGCATGTCGTAGATCTCGGGGTAGGTCACCGCCAGGCGGCAGCCCCGGTGGCCGAGCATGGGGTTGGCCTCGTGGAGCCGGTCGATCTTGGGCTGCAGGTCCTTGGGCTTGACGCCGATGTGGGCGGCAAGCTCGGCCACCTCTTCCTTGGTGTGGGGCACGAACTCGTGGAGGGGCGGATCAAGGAGCCGTATGGTGACCGGCTTCCCTTCCATGGCCTTGAAGATGCCGAAGAAGTCCTTCTTCTGGAGGGGCAGTATCTTCTTGAGGGCCGCCTTGCGATCCTCCGCGGTGTCCGCCACGATCATGGTGCGGAAGTGGATGAGCTTCTCCTTGTCGAAGAACATGTGCTCGGTCCGGCAGAGGCCCACGCCCTCGGCGCCGAAGTTGAAGGCCCGCTTGGCGTCCTCGGGCTGGTCCGCGTTGGTGCGGACGAAGAAGCCCTTGACGCCGCCGCGGACGGAGGAGTGGCGGATCTCGTCGCACCACTTGAAGAAGACCTCCATGTCCTTGCCGATCTTGGGATTCACCAGGGGCAGCCTGCCCTCGTAGACGTCCCCGGTGGAGCCGTCGATGGTGATCCAGTCCCCTTCCTTGAAGGTCTTCTCCCCGACGACGACCTTCTTGCCCTGGACGGAGACGCCCTTGGCGCCGGCGACGCAGGGGGTGCCCATGCCCCGGGCGACCACCGCCGCGTGGCTGGTCATGCCGCCGGTGGAGGTCAGGATGCCCTCGGCGACCACCATGCCCCCGATGTCCTCGGGGCTCGTGTCCTTGCGGACCAGCATGACCTTCTCGCCCTTCTCCGCCCACTCCTCCGCGTCCTTGGCGGTGAAGACGATGCGTCCCGTGGCCGCGCCCGGAGAGGCGTTGAGGCCCTTGGTCAGGGAGGCGGCGGCCTTGAGGGCCTTGGGGTCCACCATGGGGTGCAGGAGCTGGTCCAGGTGGTCCGGGCTCACCCGCAGGACGGCGGTGTTCTTGTCGATCAGGCCCTCGCCGACCATGTCCACGGCGCACTTGACCGCCGCGGCTCCGGCGCGCTTGCCGCTCCGGGTCTGGAGGATGAAGAGGGTGCCCTGCTGGACGGTGAACTCCATGTCCTGCATGTCCTTGAAGTGCTTCTCCATCCTATCCTTGATGGCCACCAGCTGGTCGTAGACGGCCTTGTTCTTCTTGGCCAAGGTCGCGATCTTCTCGGGGGTGCGGATGCC
>CAYUPG010000078.1:0-11170 GCA_964446515.1 uncultured Treponema sp. | reverse complement strand
AGCTCGAATGCCTGCCCTGCCGTGGAACAGAAGCGCCGGCCCTCCCGGGCCCCTATCCAGCCCAGGGGGATGCGGGAATGCACGTGATGGCGTATGCGCCCTACGGCGCCGAGGGCATCATACTGAGGGTCGAGGCGGACATACGGCGGGGCATACCCGGAGTCGACGTGACGGGCCTGGCCTCCGGGGCGGTGCGGGAGGCCAGGGAGCGGGTTCGGGCCGCCTTCCGCAATTCCGGTTTCCGCTTCCCCTCGGACAGGGTGCTGGTGAACCTGGCGCCGGCGGGGGTGCGGAAGGAGGATGCCGCCCTGGACCTGCCCATAGCCCTGGCGGTCATGGCCGCGGCGGAGCTGGTGCCTGCTCCGGAGGGCCTCATGGTGCTGGGGGAGCTTGAGCTTTCCGGCAGGCTCAGGCCGGTCCGGGGCGTCCTGGCGGCCACCGCCGCGGGGCTCAAGGCGGGACTCCGGGGCTTCATCGTTCCCGCGGAGAACGGGGGCGAGGCGGCAATCCTTGCCCCCGGCAGGTATGCCGCGGTGGGCAACCTGCGGGAAGCCGCGGAGGCTCTGACTGCCCTGGCCGCGGACGGCCGTTTCCCTCCCCCCGCCGTGGCCGCTTCGCCGGGCCGCCCCCCGGCGGCGCCGTCCGACGGCTCCGGGGCGGGTGATTTTAAGGACGTCGCGGGCCAGGGGCGGTACAAGCGGGCCCTGGAGATAGCCGCCGCCGGGGGCCACAACGTCCTGGTCTTCGGGCCCCCCGGAGCCGGCAAGACCATGCTCGCCCGGCGCCTCCCCTCCATACTGCCCGACCTCAGCTCCGAGGAGGCGGTGGAGGCCACGCGCCTGCACAGCCTCGCCGGGGCCGCGGCGGGGGAGGCCGCCCTGGTGTCCCGGCCGCCTTTCCGCAGCCCCCACCATTCCGCCAGCGCCGAAGGCATACTGGGGGGCGGAAAAACCGTGCGCCCCGGGGAAATCAGCCTGGCGCACCTGGGGGTGCTCTTCCTGGACGAGGCACCGGAGTTCCGCTCCGACGTGCTCAAGGCCCTGCGCGAGCCCCTGGAGGATTCGGTGGTGACCATATCCCGGGCGGAGGGGGCCCTGCGTCTTCCCGCGGACTTCCAGCTGATCATGGCGGCCAATCCCTGTCCCTGCGGAAGGCTCGGCGCGGTGCCGGGATCGGGGGGCGGAACTGAACTATCGACCTGCTTCTGCTCCGGCGAGGAGATCAACCGCCACTGGCGGCGCCTTGGGGCGGCCCTGCTGGACCGGGTGGAACTCCGCGTCCCGATCGTGGCCGAAGGCCCCCTCGGTACGGGGCGCAGCGAGGAAGAATCCAGCCGGGTCGTGGCCGAGCGGGTCCGCGCCGCCGTGGAGGCCCAGCGCCGCCGCTTCGCCGGAACGTCCGTCCGCCGGAACGCCCGGATGCCGGCAGGCCTCATGGATCGCCACTGCGCCCTGGATGGCGCCGCGGCGGCGGTCTTGGCGCGGGCCGCCTCAAGCCTGGGCTTGTCCGGGCGCGCCTGCCACGGCGTGCTGCGGGTCGCCCGGACCATAGCCGATCTTGCGGGCCGGGAACGCCTATCCGCCGCCCACGTGGAGGAGGCGGTCCTCTTCCGCCGCAGCGGGGACGATCCCTACGAGATCCTCGCCTGCAGCGGGATGCCCTCGCCGTAGCTCTCTTCTATTTTCTTTCCCCCCGCGGTGACGCCGAGCTTCCGTTCCGGCCGGGACGACCCGTGGAAATCGCTGCCCGCGGTCACCAGCATGCCCAGGGAACGGCCCAGCTCCTCAAGGCGGGCGCAGGCCCCCACCCGGGCTATGGGATGCCAGGCCTCGAGCCCGTCCAGGCCCTGTTCCTTCAGTTCCGCCACCAGGCCTGGGAGTCTGCCCCAGGATACGAAGAGGGACAGGGGATGCGCCAGCACGGCGACGCCCCCCGACGCCTTGATGAGGGCCAGGGCCCGGCCGAATTCCAGGGCTCCCTTGGGGGCGTAGAAGGGCCGCCCCTTGGCCAAATACCGGGAAAAGGCCTGCTCCCGGTTCTTCACGATCTTCCGCTCCACCAGCAAGGTCGCGAAGTGCGGTCGTCCCACCACCGGCCCCCCGGCGATATCCAGCAGGTCCTGGTACTCCGCCTCCACGCCCAGCTCCCGCATGCGCTCCAGGATGCCGAAGTTGCGGTCCCTGCGGTGCCTCCCCAACTCCTGCAGGGCTTCCGCGAATTCCTCCGTGGGTCGGTGTATGCCCAGACCCAGGAGGTGGAATTCCCCGGGCTCCCAAGCAATCTCTATCTCCACCCCCGGTATGAAGCGGATGCCCCGGGCCTCGGCGCGGGCGCCGCCTTCGGCAATGCCTTCGATAGTATCGTGGTCCGTGAGCGCCAGGGCCGTGAGACCCCGGTCCGCCGCAAGATCCACCAAGGCGGAGGGGCTGTCCGAGCCGTCGGAGGCTGAGGAATGGGTGTGCAGGTCGATCATAGGAGCGGTAATTCTACCATATCGTGCTACTATATACAAAGCGGCTCAAAAAATAGCCCTTTTCTGCCGAAAATTGAATGAAGGATACCGTGGTCGTTGACTGTTCCGGTTCTCGACCATAGAATGAAAGAGCGTGATGCAAGGACGGACCCAACTTGGATAGCTATACTTTAGAAAACGGCGTCGTGGTTGCGCCGGAACGCGTCGTTCCATCCGGCAAGGTCGCCGTGGGGGAAGGGAAGCTGGTCTCTCCGCCCTCCCGGGGTCTTAAGATCGACCTGGGCGGCCGCTCCATCGTGTATCCTGCCCTCATCAATGTGCACGACCACCTGCGGGGAAACTACCTTCCCCGAGTCGGACCCAAGCATGGAAGCTACTACCTCAACTGGCTCCCCTGGGACAACGACCTGAAGGCCTCTCCCACCTACGCCGAGCGGTCCAACATTTCCGTCCCCGAGCTGTACTACCTGAGCGCCTACAAGAACCTTTTTTCCGGCGTGGTCACGGTGAACGACCATTTCCCCCACGAGCTGAACAAGGAGCTGCTTCCGCTCCTGCCCATACGGGCCTTCCAGGAATATTGCCTGGCCCATGAATGCTCCTCCTTCGACCTCAAATGGGGCGAGGGGATCGAGATCGAGCACGAGCGGGCCAAAAAGAACGATTGGCCCTTCATCACCCACCTAGAGGAGGGCTTCGATCCCGAGTCCCAGGACGGAGTGGGGGTGCTTCAGCGCTTGGGCCGCCTGGATGACCGCTGCCTGCTCATCCACTGCATCGGCTTCAGCGAAGAGGATATCGCCGCGGTGTCGGCCGCGGGGGCGAGCGTCTCCTGGTGCCCGGCGTCCAACAAATTCATGTTCAACGTCACCTGCAAGATACGCAAGCTCCTGCACTCCGGCGTGAACGTCGCCATCGGCACCGATTCCACCCACACCGGTTCGGTCAACCTGCTTGCGGAGATGAAATATGCCCGCAAGGTGTATCGGGACATGTACGGCGAGGACCTGCCCGCCAAGACCCTCTTCGATATGGTGACCAGGAACCCCGCTAAGGCCTTCCGCATGGAAGGGCGCATAGGCACCCTGGACACGGGGAAGCTTGCGGATATACTGGTCCTCTCGGCCCGCTGCGACGATCCCTACGAGAATCTGGCGCAGGCATCCATGGAGGACATTGAGCTCCTGGTCATGGAGGGGCGCCCCCTCTACGGCGAGACCCGATTCCTGGAGCTGCTGGGCGCTTCCCTGCCTGAGGGATACGGCACGGTGCGGGTCGGCGGGCGGGACATGTTCGTCGTGGGGGATCCCGCGGCCCTCTATGCGGAGGTGCGGCGCAAGGTCGGCTTCGCGAAGCATTTGGATTATCTTCCCTTTGAGCCTGCGGTCTAGGATGGATCAGGATGCCTAAAGCGTTGCAGTACAGAGCGAGTTCGGTCATCTACTTCCAAGGGGACGCGGCGGATAAGATATACATCCTCCAGTCCGGAAAGGTGAGCCTGAATTACCAGGATATAGAGAACGGCCAGGACATCCACGACCTTGTCCAGCCGGGGGAGTTCTTCGGCGTCAAGTCGGCCATGGGCCGGTATCCCCGGGAAGAGAACGCCCTGGTGCTCCAGGATGCGGCGGTGCTCGCCTTCACGGTGCCCGAATTCGAGCAGCTGGCGATGACGAATATCCGCATCGTCATGAAGATGCTCAAGGTATTCTCCAACCAGCTCAGGCGCATACACAAGCAGGTATCGAGCCTCATGGAGAAGGAAGAGCAGCAGAGTCCCGAGCTGGGGCTCTTCATGGTGGGGGAGTACTACCTCAAGAACCGCCAGTATGCTCAAGCCAAGTACGTTTTCGGACGTTACTTGACCTATTACCCCGCGGGAAAGATGGCCGCCCAGGCTGCGAAGTATCTGGAGGCTTCCGAAAGCTCCCTAACCCGCTACGGGGACGGCAAGGGGCCCTCCCCGGTGACGGAGGCCGCCGCTCCGGCGCCGCGGCTTTCCGGCCAGGCCGCCCCCGCCGCGGCGCCCGCGCGGCAGGGCCCGGCGGAGCTCTCCGCGGTGGCGAAGTCCTATTACGATGCGGTGAGCCTCTTTTCCCAGGACAAGTACCAGCCGGCCTTCATGTCCTTCAAGAAGATCGTGGAGGCCAACGAAGATCCGGAGTACACCGCCAAGAGCGTCTACGAGATAGGCCGGTGCCTGTACCTGCTGGGCAAATACGACGACTGCATCAAGCACTATACCGGCATGATCACCACCTACCCCAAGTATCCGGATCTGGGGGACGCCCTCTATTACATGGCCCAGGCCTACGAGAAGAAGGGCGAGAACGATAGGGCCGCTACCTTCTACAAGAAGATACTGGCAATGTCCACCGACGAGGACGACACGGTGCACATCAAAGCGAAGAAAGCGCTCAGAGCGTTGGAGGCATGACGGTGGCAATGGATCTCGCGGCGTTCAGCCGCTTCGCCCGGATTTTCCAGAAAGGTGAAATCATCTTCTCAGAATTCGAGCCCGGCGACGCCTTCTACCTCATCCAATCCGGCAGGGTCCAGCTGGTCAAGGTCATCGGGGACATCGAAAAGACCCTGGACATACTGCATCCCTCGGAGATGTTCGGCGAGATGGCCATTCTGGAGGATTCGCCCCGTTCCGCCACCGCCATAGCGCTGGACCAGGTGAAGGTCCTGGAGTTCAACCGGGCCAACTTCGAGGTGCTCATGATGGGGAACCCCCAGATAGCCCTGAAGCTCCTAAAACTCTTCACCAAGCGCATCTACGACCAGAAGCGGCGCTTCATGATCCTCACCCTGGAGGACCCCCAGGCCAAGATAGCCGACGTGTTCCTGATGCTGGACGAGACTCAGCCCGCGGTGGACAAATCAACCGAGCGGCGGGAGTTCAAGACCACCATGGACGATGTGGCCCACTGGGCGGGCATCTCCGGCGACCAGGCCAAGGACGTGCTCAACCACTTCGTGACCCAGCGGCGGGTGGAGATCTTCTCCGACAAGATCGTGGTCAAGAACATCAACGACTTCATGCGCTTCGTTAATTCCCGGCGCAAGAAGGCGTAACGCGACCCGCGCTCCCGGGGCCGTTCTTGACCTTTTGCCCCCAATCGGTATAGAGTGCCCTCACGCCAAGATGGCTCAGTTGGCAGAGCGACGCACTCGTAATGCGTAGGTCCCGGGTTCGATTCCCGGTCTTGGCTGAAGAAAAACCCGGACAGAACGTCCGGGTTTTTCTTTTGCAGTTTCGCGAAGCGAGACTGCGCTCTACGGGGCGGCATCCGTCCATGCTGCTGTTGTATGCCCGTCGAAATACTCTATACTATGTTGCGGACCTGAATTCCTCGCTTATGCACGCTGTTCCGGGGTCTATATGAGTGAAAGTTCTAAGAAGACGCTGCTCCTTGTTGAGGACGAAGCCATCCTCGCCCTCACGGGGCAGAAGCAGCTCGAACGGTACGGCTATTCCGTCATCACCGCCCATTCCGGCGAGAAGGCGGTTGAGGCGGTCGCTTCCCATCCTGAGATCGACTTGGTGCTCATGGACATCAACCTGGGCAGGGGTATCGACGGTACCGAAGCGGCCGAGCGTATCCTGAAAAGCACCGAGATTCCTATCGTGTTCCTATCATCCCATACGGAGCCTGAAGTCGTAGAGCGGACCGAAAAGATAACGTCCTACGGCTACGTGGTCAAGAATTCATCGATTACGGTTCTTGATGCCTCGATTAAAATGGCATTCAAGCTCTTTGACGCCAAGAAGAAAGAGCTGGAAAAGGAAAAGGCCCTAGCCGTCAGCGAAAGGAAATACCGGCTTATAAGCGAGAACACTTCCGACGGCATCGTCCATTTTTCCGCGGAAGGAAAGATCGACTATATCTCTCCGTCATACCTCAAGCAGCTCGGATACTCGGCCGACGAGGTGCTGGACAAGGGTTTCGACGAAATAGCGCTGGAGATTCATCCCGAAGATCGAGATGCCTTTGCCTTGAGCCTGCGCACCGCCGTCGCGGCTAAAGAGCAGGAACTGACCTGTTCCTACCGTGTGAAGCATAAGCGCGGGCATTATCTCTGGCGGGAAGATCATGCACGTGTTCTGTATGATGCTTCGGGGCACTATCTGGGCACCTATGTGTCCTGCCGTGACGTGACCGCAAGAAAACAGATAGAAGTGGAGCTGGAGGAGAGCAAGACCAGAGCGGAGCTGCTATTGAATCTCGTTGCGGAGATAATCATCTCTTTGGATTTTGACGGCAATATTCTGCTGCTGAATGAGTACGGGCATAGGATACTTGGGTATGAATACCCGGAACTGCTTGGAAGGAATTACTTCGACCTATGTCAGCCCGCAGAGGACCATGAAAAGGTTCGCGGGTATTTTTATTCCCTAAGAGATCAGGCTCCAGACTACCTGGATGTGCATGAGAACGGCGTAATAACGAAGACGGGAGAACGAAGAACCATCCTGTGGCACAATTCCATGCTGAAGGACCGGGACGGCAAGAGCATCGGCCTATTCAGTTCCGGCGAGGATATCACCGAGCGAAAACGGGTGGAAGAAGAACTCAAGGAAAGGGAAGAGCGGTACAGGTTTGCCCTTGAGGCCAGCAATCTCGGCGACTGGGATTGGGACTATAGTACCGGCAAGGTACGCCGCAACAGACGATGGGCCGAGATGCTGGGCTATACCCTTGAAGAGTTGGAGGGGACCTTGCAGGACGGCGTCGAGCTTAGGCACCCCGACGATATTCAGCGGATACAAAAGGATGTCGGCGACCACCTGACCGGTCTGACCGATCACTACAGCATAGAATACAGAATGAGAGCGAAGAATGGCGGCTACAAGTGGATCAGGGATTGCGGAAAAATAATGGAGCGGGATGCGGACGGCAATCCGCTGCGTCTCTGCGGCACCCATGAGGACATCGACGAGAGGAAGAGGATACGGGACAAGATTGATTCCCTCCTTGCGGAGAAGGAGCTGATGCTCAAAGAGATACATCACCGCATGAAGAACTTCATGAACACCGTCGGCGGGCTGCTGACGCTGCAGGAGGATGCGCTTCCTGACCCGTCCGCTAGGATTGCCCTGCAGGATACCGCAAATAGAATCCGGAGCATGTCGATCCTGTACGACAAGCTTTACCGCTCGGGCGACTACAGAGAGCTTTCCATGCGGGATTACTTGCCGGCCTTGGTCGACGAGGTGGTTTCCAACTTCCCCAACAGCAAGACTGTGAGGGTTGAGACGGACGTTCAGGATTTTGCCCTGGATGCCCAGCGGCTTCAGCCAATCGGAATCGTCGTCAACGAGCTGCTGACCAACTGCATGAAATATGCTTTTCAGGAGCACGCGAAAGGGTCGATCCGCGTGTCGGCCGGGACCTCCGACGGGCGTGTCTCTATAGCGGTACAAGACGACGGGGTGGGCATGCCGGAGTCGCTTACCCTTGAGAATTCTACCGGATTCGGCCTTCAGCTCGTCGCAGCCCTCAGCGGGCAACTGTCCGGAACGCTGCGCATCGAGCGCGGACGCGGAACAACGGCGGTCTTGGAATTCCCGCTGTAGAGAGCTTTTAGCCCCCTCACCCGACCTTGACGATCAGCGCGCCCCGGGGCAGGGCGATCTTGCCCGATAGGTCCACCGCCTTTCCGGTCAGGAGATCGGTGCCCCGGATTCTGTCCTGCAGGATGATTGAGCCGCTGCGGTCGTCCAGGTTGCAGAGGGCGGCGTAGCGGCCCGCGGGCCCGCTGCGCTCCAAGAGGACCAGCCCTTCGGCCAAAACCTTGTAGGAGAACCTTTCCGCCTCCCCCTTGATTCCCTGGGTGAGGGCGAAGCACTTCTTGAAGAAGGCGGCGAACTCATCGCTGCCGGACTTCCAGTCCACGCTCTCCTTTTCGAAGAGGCTCGGACAGCGGTCTATGCCCCGCTCCTGCCCCATGTAGGCGAAGGTGCAGCCGGGGAGCAGCTGGTAGAAGGCCGTCCACGCCTCAAGGCGCGCGCCCGCGCCGAAGCGGGAGGCCGCCCGCGCCTGGTCGTGGTTTTCAAGGTAGCGTATCTTCCGTGCCCCCGCGGGGTACAAGGCGCGCTGGGTCGCTAGATAGTCCAGGTAGTACTCCAGGGGCCGTTCCCCGGCCCAGACCTTCTCCAGCCGCTCCCAGCCGTCGTAGTCGTAGGTGAGATCGAAGGCGTTGTGTAGTTCCGGCTCGGACCAGGCGCCGAAGCCCCGGTCCCGCATCGAAAGCAGGAAGTGGGGATGCACGCTCTCGGCGAGCCACAGTGTCGGCCGGGTCTCAACTCCCATCGTCGGGTCTAATCGGTTCACCCGCCGGCGCGCCTCCATCCAGAACTCCCGGGGCACCAGGGACGCCACGTCGCAGCGGAAGCCCTCTATCCCCAGGTCCCGCCAGTACTCCAGGGCGCCGATGAGCTCGTCCCACAGGGCGCCGCGCTCGGGCCCCGCTCGGTGGTCCAGGTCCACCACGTCGGACCAGTCGTCGCATTTCCTGCCGGGCCTGCCGTCGGCGCCGCGCAGGAACCAATCGGGGTGCTCCGCCGCCAGGCGGGAATCCGGCGCGGTATGGTTGTAGACCACGTCGATCATGAGGCGCATGCCCAGGCGCTTGACCTCCGCGGCGAAGGCGCGCAGGTCGTCGACGCTTCCCAGCTCGCCGTCCACGGCGCGGTAGTCGGCTATGGCGTAGGGGCTGCCCCTGCTGCCCTTGCGGGCGACCTTGCCGATTGGGTGTATGGGGGTGAGGTAGACCCACTCGAAGCCCAGCTCCGCGACTTCCCGCAGGCGCTTCCGGGCGGCGCGGAAGGTTCCTTCCTCCGTATAATTCCGTATGAAGATCTGGTAGATTGAAAGGGTCTCGCGCAGTTCCATGGAATCCTCCGGGGGGATTATAAACCGGTTTACTAGGATGGCGCTAGGGGCTTGCATGTTGAACCGCTCCGGTCTATGGTTTCAGGAAGGAGTATCCCAATGCCCTTC
This sequence comes from uncultured Treponema sp., assembly GCA_964446515.1. Lineage (GTDB taxonomy): Bacteria > Spirochaetota > Spirochaetia > Treponematales > Breznakiellaceae > CAYUPG01. The sequence goes on along the minus strand of CAYUPG010000078.1, from coordinate 1,687 downwards.
GACCGCAACACCCGCATCATCTGCACCATGGGGCCGGCCGTGCAGAGCGTCGACCTCGTCCGCTCTCTCATCCGCCGCGGCATGAACATCGCCCGCTTCAACTTTTCCCACGGAGACCACGTCTACCATGGGGCCGGGATGGACCGGGTGCGGGAGGCCTCCCGCCTGGAGGGCGTTCCGGTGGGCATACTGTTGGATACCAAGGGGCCCGAGATCCGCACGGGGACCGTCCGGGACGGCGGGACCGTGCTCCTGGAGAAGGGGCGGGAGATCGAAGTCGTGGCGGAGGCGGATGCCCGCAAACTCTATGGGGAAGCGGGGGCCTTTACCGATGCCTCCCGTATAACCGTCTCCTACGGCGCCCTGGCGGAGGATATCGTACCCGGAGCCGGAATACTCATAGCCGACGGACTCATAGCCCTTGAGGTCGTAAAAGTGGAGGGCCGCTCCATCCGCTGCGCCGTGTCGAACGGCGGCGAATTCGGGAGCAGAAAGAACGTCAACGTGGTCGGCGTCAAGACCAAGCTCCCCATCCTTACCGAGCAGGACCGAGCGGACCTCCGCTTCGCCGTGGAGAAGGGCGTCGATTTCATCGCCGCCTCCTTCATCCGGAAGGCCTCGGACGTCACGACCATACAGAAGTACCTGGCGTACCTTAAATCGGACATTCCCGTGATCGCCAAGATCGAGGACGAAGAGGGTCTTGAAAATATCGAAGAGATAGTGCGGGTCTCCTCCGGGGTCATGGTCGCCCGGGGTGACCTGGGGGTGCAGATCCCCGCGGAGCGGGTTCCCCTGGAGCAGAAGCGGATCATAGGCCTCTGCAACGCCTGGGGCAAGCCGGTCATAACCGCCACCCAGATGCTCGAATCCATGGTCAAGAACCCTCGGCCCACCAGGGCGGAGGCGGGCGACGTGGCCAACGCCATCCTGGACGGCACCGACTGCGTCATGCTCTCCGGCGAAACCGCCAACGGGTCCTACCCCGAAGCGGCGGTGGAGGTCATGGACCGCATCGCCCGGGCCGTGGAGGCTTCGGAGGAATACCAGCGCCGCCTGGACGAACGGCGTAGGGACTCCGCCCAGGACGACGACATAGCCTGCGCCATAGCCGACGCGGCCTCCCGCATCGCCGACGGCATAGCCGCCGCCGCCCTGGTCATTCCCACCATGACGGGAAACACCGCCCGCCTGGTGAGCCGCCGTAGACCCCGGCGGCGCATCGTCGCGGCGTCCCCCTCCGAGTCGGTCCGCAACCGCCTGCTCCTCCATTGGGGCGTGGTCCCGGTGCAGGTGCAGAAGGAGGACGATTCGGAGTCCATGATCCAGGGCGCCATAGCCGCCGCGCTCCGTGAGGGCTACGCCCGGCCCCTGGACAAGGTGGTGGTGGTCGCCGGCCTCCCCCTGAACTCTCCTCTCCAGACGAACAGCGTTCGCATCCACGTGATCGGCAATGTCCTGGGCCGGGGCGGCAAGGGCTTCGGAGGCCGCTGCCGGGGACGCATCGTCAAGGCCAAGAACCTGGAGGAAGCCTCCGTCGCCCTCCACAAGGGGGGAGGAGAGATACTCCTCACCCATACGCTGGACGAATCCCTCATCCCCATCATCCGGGTCGTGGACGGCATCATACTGGAGGGGGTGTCCGAGATGCCCTGGGATCTGATACGGGCAACCAATCCGAACATCG
>CAYUPG010000077.1:7140-11191 GCA_964446515.1 uncultured Treponema sp. | reverse complement strand
AATTATATCTGCCGCCCTTTTCGAGTTTTCCCGCCACGGCTACGAATCCGGTTCCCTGGACCGCATAGTCCGCCGGGCGGCCATCTCCAAGGGCGGCCTCTACGAATACATCTCCTCCAAGCAGAACCTCTTCCTCTATTTGGCGGAGCACTCCTACGACCGCCTCTACGACTTCATCACCTCCCATCTGGAGCCCGGCGCCGCCCTGCCCGCGGACCTCATCGACCGGATAGCCCTCGTATCCCGGGTGGCCGTGGACTTCTACGCCAAGCACCCCGACATCATCTCCTTCATCACCGTGGCGGGCGAGTCCAACGATCTGCGCATGAAAGAACAGGTGCAGACCACCTTCGACAGCCATTTCGACGCCCTCTTCGGTGACTCGGACTGGTCGAACATAGCCTTCGACCGGGACCGGGTATTGGAGCTCCTCAAGTGGCTCCTGGTGAAGACCCGCAAGGGCTTCCTCAAATCCCTGCCGGTGCTGAGGAACAAGGCTTTGAGCAAGACCGCCTATTTGGAAGACTGGGATTTCCACCTCCGGATACTGCGGCGCGGAATATATAAGGAGGAAGGATGTTCGGATTAGCTGATTGGGGGGTATCCCTCGCCTACGGCCTGACCTTGGCGGCGGCCGCGGCCTGCGTCGTCTACGGCGTGATGAATTGGAACCGGCCCCGGGAAGACGAGGCGGCGGAAGCGCGGGAAGAGCTTGAGTGGGAGCGCCGGGACCCGGAACTGGCCGAGGGGGAGAGGGAATGAACTATCTGCTCCTTTCCGTCGTCGTCGTGACCTACCTGATCATCACAGGCATACTTGGCTACCTGGGATTCCGGGGCACCAAGAACAGCACCGACTACCTCCTGGCGGGCCGCAAAATCCACCCCGCGGTGATGGCCCTCTCCTACGGGGCGACCTTCATCTCCACCTCCGCCATCGTCGGCTTCGGGGGCGCCGCCGCGGTCTACGGCATGGGCATACTCTGGCTCACCTTCCTCAACATCGCCGTGGGCATCCTCATCGCCTTCGTCGTCTTCGGCCTGCGCACCCGCAAGATGGGGCACAACCTGGACGCCCACACCTTTCCGGAGCTCCTGGCCAAGCGCTACGATTCCCGCTTCCTGCAGATAGCCGGGGGCCTGGTGATCTTTTTGGCCATGCCCCTCTATGCGGGGTCGGTCATCATCGGGGGCGCCCAGTTCGTGGCCCAGACCTTGGCCATCCCCTACGAGGTTGCCCTGCTCTTCTTCGTGGCCATCGTGGCCCTCTACGTGATCATGGGGGGCATGAAGGGGGTCATGTACACCGACGCCTTCCAGGGGAGCCTCATGTTCCTGGGCATGGCCTTCCTTCTGGTGTGGACCTACACCAAGCTGGGGGGCGTGAAGGAGGCCCACGAGGGACTCACGGCCCTGGCGCCCAAGGCGGTGGAGCTCTTCGGGCCGGGGGGGCACCGGGGCTGGACGGCCATGCCCGCCTTCGCCTCGCCCCTGTGGATGCAGCTGGTGACCACCATCGTCATGGGCGTGGGCATCGGCGTGCTGGCCCAGCCCCAGCTCACGGTGCGCTTCATGACCGTCAAGAGCGGCCACGAGCTGAACCGGGCGGTGGTGATCGGCGGCATCTTCATACTGATGATGACCGGGGTCGCCTTCACCGTGGGGGCCCTATCCAACCTCTACTTCCACCAGACCCTGGGCAAGGTGGCCTTCCTGGCGGCGGAGAAGAAGACGGACAACATCATACCCCTGTTCATCAACTCCGCCATGCCCTCCTGGTTCACCGCCTTCTTCCTGATCACCCTGCTGGCGGCGGCCATGTCCACCCTGAGCTCCCAGTTCCACGCCATGGGCACCGCCTTCGGCCGGGACTTTCTGGAGAAGGGCGCGGGCCTGGTGAAGAAGCCCTCGGTAGCGGCGAACCGCATCGCCATGGGGGCGGCCATCCTGGTGTCCACCCTGGTGGCCTATCTCTTGCCCAAATTCTACGCCGAGGGGTCCGCCATCATCGCCACGGGAACGGCCATCTTCTTCGGCCTCTGCGCCGCGGCCTTCCTGCCCCTCTACGTGGGGGCCCTGTACGTCAAGCGCATGACCAGGGCCGCGGCGGCGGCGAGCTTTTTGACCGGTACCGTGGCGAGCCTCTTTTGGCTCATCTTCGTGCACATAAAGGAGTCCAAGCCCCTGGGCCTCTGCAGACTCCTCTTCGGCGTCGACAGCCTGGCCAAGAGCCCCACGATGCAGAACCTGGACCCCATCCTGGTGGCCCTGCCCCTGTCTGCCCTGGTAGCCCTGGTCGTGACCTTGGCCACGGCCGCCCCCAAGGCGGAGACGCTGGAGAGGGCCTTCGCGGGGATAGGGAAGCGCTGAGGTCGGAGGCGGACAAGTCCCTGCCCGGGATGCGGGCAGGGCGGGCTCGTCGCAGGCCGGCGGCGCGGGCGGCTACAGCCCTCCCTCGTGCTCATCGCGCTTCTCGTCCAGCAGTATGTCCAGGGCGTCCGCGGAGATGAAGAGTTCCCGGATCGATAGACCCAGGGAGGAGAGGAGGAGCAGGAGGGAGAGGGCGAAGATGAGCTCCGCGACGAGCCGGGAGCCCAGGAACATGGCCAGCATGGTGAGGACGCAGAGGAAGAAGGCGGACACCCCCAAAAGCTGCATGGCCACGATGATGCGGATGCGCTTCTTGAGGTTCCGTATCTGACCCGCGACGCCCGGGTCCGGCTTCCGCTCCCACCGGTCCTTCAGGTCCCGAACGAGGGCCGCCAGGGCGAGGAAGCGGTTGGTGTAGGCCAGAAGCAAGAGGGATATGGCCGGGAACAGCAGGGCCGGGGTCGTCAATGTGAATTCCATGGTTAGGCCTTACTCCTTCCGCCGAAAATGTGGACGACGAGGCCCGCCAACACCAAGGCCGAGGCCAGGATATCCCCCGGGGCGAGTCGCTCGCCGAAGGCCAAGGCACCGGACGCGACGCCGAATATGGGCACCAGAAGTGAGAACGGCGCAATCTTCCCGGCGCCGTAGCGCATGATGAGCTGGTTCCATACTCCGTAGCCGAAAAGGGTGGAGAGGACGACCAGGTAGGCGAGAGATCCGAGGGCTGTCGGACCAAGGGCCGCCGCGGAGGCGGCTATGGCCTGCGGCCCTTCGAATATCAGGGAGAGACCGATAAGGGGAAGGGGAGAGAAGAGGCTGGACCACACCATGAGGGATAGTCCGTTCGTCCCGGGCATGGTGCGGGCAACGACGTTGGCTCCCGCCCAGAACAGGGCCGCCGCCAGAATCATGGCCGTGAGCGCCGGGGTGAGCCCCGCCGTATTGCCCGAGAGGGCGATGAGGGCCAAGCCCGATGCGGCGATACCCATGCCGACAAGGCTGTTCGCGCGGATGCGTTCCTTCAGGGCCGCCGCCGCGATGAGGGCGGTGAAGAAGGCCTGGGCCTGCAATAGTATCGAGCTGAGTCCCGCGGGGGCCCCGAGCTTCATGGCGGTGAACAGAAGACCGAATTCCCCCACCCCCAGGAGCAGTCCATAGGCCGCGAGAGACCCCCAGCCGACGGACGGGCGTTTAACGAAGAGCAGGGCCGGGAATGCGCTGAGGATGAAGCGCAGGGCCGCCAGGAAGAGGGGCGGAACCTCCGCGACTCCCACTTTGATGACCACGAAGTTGAAGCCCCATACGGCGGTGGTGAGGAGGGCGGCTCCGACGGCCGGCAGGGGGATGCGGGTGTTCATGGAGCGAGTATACCCGTCCCCTTCGATTTGGGACAACGGGGCCGGGCGGAAAGCTTGGCCAGCAGGGCGTGCAGCTGCGTCCCCTCCTCGGGGCTCAGGGCGACGCGGATCCGCTCCGCCAGGAAGGTCTCCCAGAGAGGTCGTGCATCGTTGAAGGCCCGCCTTCCTTCCTCCGTGAGGGAGGCCCAGGTGGCCCTGCGGTCCAGGGGGCAGGCGTGGCGGCGCAGGAGCCCCTCCGCTTCGAGCTTATCCACCAGGCGGGTCGTCCCCGAGGGACTCAGGTGTATGGACTCCGCCAGCTCCTGCAGGCGCAGGCGCCCC
>CAYUPG010000077.1:4331-7130 GCA_964446515.1 uncultured Treponema sp. | reverse complement strand
CGGGGGCGGATGCCAAGGCTTGGGCGACCCGGAAGCGCAGTCCCGATAGGTTCCCTCCCGCCTCCAGGCGGTCTTCCAGTTCCCGGTACAGTCCGTAGGGCACGGTCACCAGGTCGTCCCAGAGAGCTTCCCACCCATCCTCTTCCAACCGATCCATAGATATAAGTTCGTACATTTTACTTGACTTTGCAAATATTATTTATGACTATATTGGTAATGATAAATAGTTGCATTTGCAACTATTGAACGTTCCATCCAAGGAGTACCCAATGTCCAAGACCCTGATAGTTAGTTACTTGCCCGCCGGAACTCAGTCCATCACCAAGAAGCTGTTGGATGCCTTCATCAAAGAAGCGGAGGGTAAGACGGAGCTCGTCCACCGCAATCTCCTGGCGGACCATCCCCCCATCCACGACGAAAAGTCCATGAGCGCATACAAGCTCCGCGGCTTCATGGGAAAGGAGCTAGATGGGGACCTCAAGAAAGCCCTGGAACCCTTCGACGCGCTGATCGATGAGCTCCTCGCCGCGGACAAGCTGGTCCTGGCCTTTCCCATGCACAACTTCGCCCTTCCCGGGGTGGTCAAGACCTACATCGATGCGGTGAGCCAGTACGGGCGCACCATACTGGTGGGAGAGAAGGGCCCCTACGGCGCGCTCGGCAAGGTGTCGGCGGCGGTGCTCTATGCCTCGGGGGGCCAATACGATGAGGGAAGCCCGAGGAATACGGTGCCCATGGTTCTGGACATCGACCTGAATCAGATCGGCATAAGCGACATCGCCTACGTGAATTCCGGCGGAACCCTCATGGGGGATGAGGCGCTGAACAGGAATCTCGACGCGGCCCTGGACAGGGTGCGCGGCGTGGCCAAGACTTGGTACAAGTGAGGAAAGGAGGACGTCATGTCGCTCAGGGGGATACTGTCCGTCGGTCCATCGCGGCCGACCGTAGAAGGGGCGGGGGTACGGCTCAGGCGGGCCTTCGGCTTCGGGGAGACGGAAGTCTTCGACCCCTTCCTGCTCTTCGACGATTTCCGGGGCGAGTGGCCCGACGATTACCGGGCGGGTTTCCCCTGGCATCCCCACCGGGGCATCGAGACCATCACCTACGTGCTGGCGGGGGCGGTGGAGCACCGGGACAGCCTGGGCAATCGCGGCGTCATGGGCTCCGGGGACCTACAGTGGATGACCGCGGGGCGGGGCATCATCCACCAGGAGATGCCCGAGGGCGATGCGGCCGGGCGGATGCACGGCTTCCAGCTCTGGGCGAACCTGCCGTCCTCCCTCAAGATGACGTCTCCCCGGTATCAGGACATTCACAGCGGCGAGATACCCGCAGTAACGGAGGACGACGGCACGTCGGTGCGTATACTCTGCGGTAATTTCTGGGGAAAGACGGGACCCGTGGAGGGCGTGGCCGCCGATCCCCGGTACCTGGACGTCCTGGTGCCCGCGGGGATCACCAGGACCCTCCCCGTGGAGGTGGACCGCCACGCCTTCGCCTACGTGTTCGAGGGCTCCGGCTGGTTCCACGCCGCCTCCGCCCCCCGGGGCGTCCTGGTGGAGGATCTTGCAACGGACCGCGTCGTCCGGGCGGCGCCGGCTGCGGACCGACACCTCGTGGTCTTCGACAGGGGCGACGAGATACGGGTCACCGCAGGGCCCGGAGGCTTCCGCTTCCTGCTGGCCTCCGGGCGGCCCCTGGGCGAGCCCGTGGCTTGGCACGGCCCCATCGTGATGAATACGGAAGAGGAGCTGGATACGGCGCTCCGGGAATTGCGGGAGGGCACCTTCATCAAGCCGTAGTCCCGGACTATACTGGGAACATGAAAGCGGAACGCCTTGCGGCCATGACGGATTGCCTGCTCAACGGTGGCCGAAGGTCCGCGGAAGACCTGGCGGCCCGCTTCGAGGTGTCGGTGCGGACCATCTACCGGGATGTGGATGCCCTCTGCGCCTCGGGGGTGCCGGTGGTGGCGATAGGCGGTCCCGGGGGCGGCTACGAGATCGACGAGCGCTACCGCATCGACCGCAGCTTCCTTTCCCGGGAGGAGCTGGAAGACCTGACCGCAGTGCTTTCGGGCTTTTCCCTCGCCCTGAAGGACCGCAGCATAGAGCGGTCCCTCCACAAGATGCGCAGCCTCGGCCCAAGGGCAGCCGCGAGGGGCGGCACCGGTGCGAGGGGCGGCACCGCCCCCGAGCTCCCGGCGCCTCTGATCGCCAGCCTTTCCCCCTGGGGCGCTCCCGGCCCCGATCCCCGCCTGACGTCCGAGCTGCGCAGGGCCGTGGCGGACCATAGGCCGGTATCCTTCCGATACACCGATACGTCCGGGCGGAGCACCGAGCGGATCGTCGAACCCTTTTCGGTGGTGATGGGCGGCTCCGTCCTGTACCTCCATGCCTGGTGCCGCCTTCGCGGGGGTTTCCGGCTCTTCAAGGTCCTGCGCATCCAGGACTTGAAAATGATCCCCGAGCATTTCGATCCCCTGGCGCGGACTCCCGTTCCCGACCCCTTCGCCATGCAGACCGGAGAGGAGCTCTTCGACCTGGTCCTTGAGGCCGACGGCAGGTCGCAGTCCGCCCTTGAGGAAGCTTTCCCCTGGGCTTCCTCCGACGAAGGGGCGGGCGGCCTCCGCGTCTACCGCCTGCGCTATCCCCTGGGCTCTTACCTGGAGCGCATCCTCCTTTCCCTGGGGCCGGGGCTGCGGGTTCTGGCGCCGGTCTCCCTCCGCCTGCGCCTCCGCCGGCTGGCCCTGGAGATCGCAGAAAGTAACGGCCCAGGAATAAAGACTGACATCCT
>CAYUPG010000077.1:0-4321 GCA_964446515.1 uncultured Treponema sp. | reverse complement strand
CCTTTGTCAGGGTGCCGGGCGTATCCTGTCTCCAGCATCACCTATGGAGGAGAGTATGGAAAAACTGATAGCCTACTGCGGACTGGATTGCGCCGCCTGCGACGCCCGGAAGGCCACGCTGACGAACGACGATGCCCTGCGGGCCCGGACGGCGGAGAAGTGGACGAAGGAATACAATTTTTCCTTTGAGCCGGGGATGATCAACTGCACCGGCTGCCGGCAGGAGGGCCCCAAGATCGGCCACTGCGCCGAGTGCGCCATGCGCTCCTGCGGCCTCTCCAGGGGAGTGGAAAACTGCGGCGCCTGCGGGGACTACGCCGCCTGCGAAAAGCTCCGCGGCTTCCTGGCTATGGTTCCCCCGGCCAAGGCGAACCTGGAAGCACACCGCGCCGCCCGCGCCTGAGGTAGCGGCATGGGCATCCTTTCGATAGACGAGACCAACATCGACCAGGAGCACATCTGCTGCGCCCTGGGAGCGGACGCGGCGAACCGCGCCCGTTCCCGGACCAAGAAGGAGTGGCTCAAGGCCCGTTTCCCCGAGGGCCTGGTCTTCAAGCGTCTGGACGAGCGGGGCAAAGTCTTCATCGAATATCTGCCCGTGGAAAACGCCTGGAAGCCCCTGGAGGGGAGGGGCTCCATGGTCATCAACTGCCTCTGGGTATCCGGTAAATTCAAGGGCAGGGGCCTGTCCTCCCTCCTTTTGGAGGAATGCCTCGCCGATGCCCGGGAAAAGGGCCTGGGGTCCCTGTCGGTGGTCGTGTCCTCCGCGCCGAAGCCCTTTCTTACGGACAAGAGCTTCTACCTTGCACAGGGCTTCGCGCCCGCGGATGCCGCCGCCCCCTACTTCGAGCTCCTGGCCCTCAGGCTCAGGGCCGACGCGGTCCTGCCGCGCTTCACCGATGCCGCTAAGACCGGGCGCTGCGCCCTGGAGGACCGCGGACTCGTGTTCATCTACTCCGACCAGTGCCCCTTCATGGAGGAGTACGTGGGACTCATGGCCGCGGCGGCCGCCGAACGGGAAATCCCCGTCCGGGTGCATAGGCTCGCGGACCTCAGGGAAGCCAAGACCCTGGGGAGCCCCACCGGGACCCTGGGCATCTATTACGACGGCGGCTTCCTGACCCACGAGCTCATGCCGGAGAAGAAATTCTCCGCCCTTCTTGATACCCTGAAGCGTTGAATATATTATTGTTTTTGTAATCTATTCTGAGTACCTTATGTTCGGAGGTACTTATGAATAAACGTAGTCTTACCGCCGCGCTGCTTCTTGCGGCGGCGTTGCCCCTCTTTGCCCAGGCCAAGCGGCCCGTATCCACCAACGTGAGCTTCCCCGCCGCCGACGGCACGACCCTGCGGGCCTACTTGGCCCTTCCGCCCGGATCAGGTCGCCATCCGGGACTCATCATGGTCCACGAGTGGTGGGGACTCAGCGCCGACATAGCCGCCATGGCGGACCGTCTGGCCGCCGAGGGCTTCGCGGTGCTCGCGGTGGATGCCTACCGAGGCAAGCTTGCCCAGACGCCCCAGGAGGCGGGGGCTCTCCGCAACGGGACTCCCGCGGCCCAGGTGGCCTCGGATCTGGATGCGGCCTACGCATGGCTCTCACGCCACGGCCGGGTGGACGGGGAGCGCATGGGGGCCCTGGGCTTCTGCTACGGCGGCGCCCAGGCCATGTTCCTGGGAACCCGGCAGGAGGGGATCGGCGCGGTGGTGACCCGGTACGGTTCGGGGCTCATCCAGAACGAGGCCGACTTGGGCCTGCTGGGCCGCAGGGGCGCCGTCCTGGGCATCTTCGGGGATACGGACGGGAGCATACCCCCCGCCCAACGCCAGGGCTTCAAGGATGCCCTGAGCGCCCGCAAGGCCCGCTACGCCGAGACGGTCTACACCGGGGTGGGCCACGCCTTCGTCAAGGATGAGGATGTGGACAAGAGCGGCCCGGCCCGCCAAGCCTGGCGCCAGGTGATCGCCTTCTTCAAGGACGAGCTCGCCGTTAGGTGAGAAATTAGTTAAGCTGCGCCTCCGCCGAAGGCAGCTCGTAGGGCATGAAGACGCTTCCGTCCTCCAGGATGGTGCAGACCCGGAAGCGGGAACTGTTGAGGTCAAGGCGCAGTTTCGTGATGCCCCAGGGTATGACGGGCCTGTCCGGCCGATGCCGCAGGATGGCCCGCCGGGCGGAATCTGCCCCGTAGGCGAGGGAGAGGGTTTTCCTGGATGCGTGGTACCGTATGCCCTCCGCGTCCATCCAGTAGTTGTTCAGGTGGTCGTGGCCGAAGAAGCAGGCCTGTACCGTCTTCATGCGCTTAATGCCTTCACCGACGCTGCCGTCTTCCGGTCCGCAGGCTACGCTCTCGTAGGATATCCCTTGGATCCCACCCCGGGACGCAGCGTCCCGCATGTGCCGCAGGGGGCGGTGCATGAAGCAGAGGGCGGGAACCTCGTGCCGGTAAGCGGAGGTACGCTCTCCCGCCCATTCAAGCACTTCCGCGGGCAGGTGCCTGTCGTTCCGGGTGTTGAAGACGAATAGCTGCCAGAGCGGCCTTCCCTGCTCCTGTCCGGGGCGGCGAAGCTCCACCACGTAGTTGCCCCCCATGAAGTCGTCGGGATGGGCGATCTGGGGTATAAGGTCGCCGCAGTGCCGCCGGTAGAAGTAATCGTGGGATTTCCCGTAGAGCAGGTTTGGTATTTTGCCCAAGGCCCGCTCGACGATGCGGTAGCCTTCCTCCCGCAGTTCCAGGTCGTGGTTCCCCCAGGCGAAGGCCCAGGGATATGCACTTCCGACGTAGTGCTGGTAGAACCGCAGCAGCGGCCGTGCGGGGAATATCTGCCGCCTGCAGAAGAGGTCGCCGGTATTGATCACCAGATCGGGCGATGCTTCCCTGAGCAGTCCGCGCAGCTGCCGGAGCATGCGCCGCTTGAGGACGTAGCGGAAGGCAAGGTGCAGGTCCGTGACCTGCACCAGGGTAAAGGTGTCCCCTTGAACAAAAAAGGGCAGCACCGGTTCGGGATCGCGTTCCATACCCATACTACGCTCCCCCGGCTTTAGGATTCCATGTGGACGGCGTAAGTATTGCGTAAGATGGCTGCGATCCGACGTTTCTACTTTCCCAGGAGGTAGAGCCCCGCGCCTGCCGCGGCTAGGGCGAGGCCGAGGATGCGGAGGGGAGGCAGGGCCTCGACGGCGGTTCCCAGGAAGCCCGTCCGGGTCATGACCGCCGATGCGCCGAGCTGTCCCACTATGATCAGCAGCGAGAAGGCCGCGATGCCCAGCCGGGGTATGATCCAGGTGTTGAACAGCGCCAAGGAACTGCCTATGATGCCCGCCAGGAGCAGGGCGGGCGGCACCTTGGTCAGGGCGCCGAGCTCCGCGCCCCCCGGGCGCAGGAAGCTCATGAGCGCGGAGGTGGCCGCTCCGACGATCCAGAAAATGAGGTTGGCCGTGGCGGGAGATCCCGTCAAGGTCCCGACACGGGCGTTCATGGAGACGTGGAGGGTGACCAGGACGCCGAAGAACATGGTTAGGCCTATGTGCAGCATCATGGACGCATCCTAGACCATAGCGGCGCGGCGCGTCGGGACAAATGTCCCAGGACGGAAAAAATGCAGGAAGAAGAAACCATACAGCGGTCCCTACGCGCCGCCCTCGCCGAGTCGGGCGTCGCGCCGGTGCCGCGGACCTACCGACCCGGCTCGGCCCTGTTCCGTCAGGGCTATGCCGCCGACGAGCTGCTCTTCATCACCGGCGGCTTGGCCAGGACCCAGCTTTTGGCGGAAAACGGCCAGGAGGTCCTGGTCTGCCTCGTGGGACCGTCCCAGATCCTGGGGGACTTGGAGTACTTTCATCCCTCCGAGGCCGTCTGCTCGGTCGTCGCCGTGGAGGAGGTCTCCGCGGAGTGCGTGCGCCACGAGCGGATCGCCGCCGCCGCCCGCACCCGGCCGGGTTTGGACTACCTCATGGGGCGCAGCCTCGCCACCCGCCTGGTGGAGAACGCCCGGCGCTTCGAGGAGATGTACTGCTATCCCCTGGAATACAACGTCCTCGTGGCCGCCCTTTCCCGCCTGGGCCTGTCGGACCGGCCGCTGCGCAAGGAAGAGCTGCAGGGCTACCTGGGGGTTTCAGCCCGGCACCTCAACCGCGTCCTGGCGGGACTCGCCGCCGAGGGCCTCGTGGCCGCTTCGGGCGGCGCCGTGGAGGTCCTGGACGCGGAGCGCGGCCGGCGGGCCCTGGCTAGGATGCGGCGGTCTTGACGCGATTCCGCCGGCTCTCCGCCCCGTTGACCAGGAAGATGCCCAGGGCGACCGCGGGAAGGGCCAGAAGGTA
>CAYUPG010000076.1:0-11383 GCA_964446515.1 uncultured Treponema sp. | reverse complement strand
TACTCGCTCATGTCGAAGCGGTGCAGGGACACTCCCAGGATGTCCGCAAGGCTGCGGGCCAGCTCGGTCTTGCCGACCCCGGTGGGCCCCACGAAGAGGAAGTTCGCCACCGGCTTGCCCTCGGAGCGGAAGCCCGCCCGGGACCGCTTGACCGCCTTGACCACCGCATCCACCGCGGCGTCCTGGCCGAAAATGCGCTCCTTGAGGCGGCTCTCCAGGGCCCGCAGCTTGTCCTTCTCCGTCTCCCCTACGGACCGCTCGGGTATGCGGGCGATACGGGCCACCACGGTCTCTATCAGGGGAAGGGTGATGTCCACGACCACGACCTCGACGGCGCCGTCGGGCGCAGCCTCGGCGGCCGGTGCGGCAGCGGCGTTGGGCGCCTCGGTGGGGACCTCCGCCGCCGCGCCTTCGCCGGAGCGGCGGAAGGCCTCTATGCGGGCGAAGGCGCCCGCCTCGTCGATGACGTCTATGGCCTTGTCGGGAAGGCGCCGCTCGGTGATGTACTGGGCGGACAGGCGCACCGCCGCCTCCAGGGCATCGTCGGAATAGCGGACCGAGTGGTACTCCTCGTACTTGTGGCGCAGGCCCTTCAGTATGGCTATCGCCTCCCCTTCCGTTGGTTCGACGATATCTATCTTCTGAAAGCGCCGGGATAGGGCGCGGTCCTTCTCGAAGAACTTGGTGTATTCCTCGTGGGTGGTCGACCCGATGCACCGTATCTTGCCCGAAGTCAGAGCGGGCTTGAGGAGGTTGGAGGCGTCCAGGGAACCGCCGGAGACGGAGCCCGCACCCACCAGGGTGTGGATCTCGTCGATGAAGAGTATGGCCCTCTCCTTCTTCAAGATCTCCTCCACCACCTTCTTGATCCGATCTTCGAAGTCGCCGCGGTACTTGGTGCCCGCCACCAGGGCGCCCATGTCAAGGGAGAATATGGAGAAATCCCTGAGGGTGGGGGGAACGTCCCCCGCCACGATGCGCTGGGCCAAGCCCTCGGTGACGGCAGTCTTGCCGACCCCGGAGTCTCCAACATGGATGGGGTTGTTCTTGAGCCTGCGGCAGAGAACCTGGACAGTCCGGTCCAGCTCCGCCTGGCGGCCGATGACCGGCTCGAGCTTGCCCTCCCGGGCCAGGGCGGTCAGGTCGGTGGAGAAGCGCTCCAGGGCGCTCTTCTTCCCCGCCTTCTGCCTGCGCCCCTGGTCCGGCGCCGCCTCCGCATCGTCCGCCGCCTCCTCGGCCTCGCCCTCGTCCATCCGGGGGGGCGCCTCGCCGCCCTGGAAGCCGTCGAGGCCCTCGTCCTCCAGGTCCCGCATGCCGTGGGACAGGACCTCCAGGAGCTCAAGGCGCTTTACCCCCGCCTTGCGGAGGTAGTAGGCGCAGTAGTTGCGCTCCTCGTCGTAGAGGGACACCAGGATGTCCGCCACGTCCAGCTCTTCCTTCTGGGACGACTGGCTCTGGAGGACCGCCCGCTCCAGCACGCTCTGGAAGCCCACGGTCTGGGTGGGCTCGGCATTCTCCTGGATGGGGACCTTCTGCTCGAAGTAGCTCTCCATCCCGTGCTTGATCTGGTCAAGGCTCGCGCCGCAGGCGGAGAGTATCTCCTGCACCTCGTAGAAAGCCAGGGCGGCGTACAGGATGTGCTCCGGAGTGAGGTACTCGTGGTTCCTCACCTTGGCTTCGTTGTACGCGGCGTTGATTATAGCCTGCACATGGCGGCTGATCTTCATACTGCTGATCGCTCCTCTCGATATTCGGCCTAGGCCTTCTCCACCAGGCAGCGCAGGGGATATTCCTGCTGCCGCGCCATGGCATGCACCTGATCCGCCTTGGTGGCGGCGATGTCCCAGGGGTAGACCCCCACAAGCCCCCGACCCTTGCGGTGCACGTCCAGCATGATGCGGTTCGCCTCCGCCGCGCTCTTGGAGAATACGGCCACCAGGACGGCCACCACGAATTCCATGGTGGTGTAGTCGTCGTTCAGGAGGATGACCCGATACTCCTCGGGCTCCTTGAGCTTTTCCTCCCGCTCGACCGCTAATCCAGTTCCTGTCCCGGCGAAACTCGGCATTCCATCTTCCTTAGCTCGGCGTATTTTCGATCTATAAGATAGCCAAAAAACGGGGATAAAACAACGGATAAACGGAGCCGCCCTTGCGTTTCCGCAGGCCGCCCTCCTATACTCGTACCACTATGCGCATCCTATCATGGAACGTGAACGGCATTCGGGCGGTGGAGAAGAAGGGCTTCGTCCAGTGGCTGCGGACTGAGTCCCCGGACGCCCTCTGCCTGCAGGAGACCAAGGCCCACCCGGGGCAGCTCTCTCCCGAGCTCTTGTCTCCGACGGACGCCGAGGGCAGGCCCTACAAGGCCTATTTCGCCTCCGCCAAGAAACCCGGCTATTCGGGAACCGCCATCTACACCCGTGACGAGCCCCTGGAGGTCCGCACCATGGGGGTCTCGGATTTCGACGACGAGGGACGGGTCATCATGGCGGACTACCCCTCCTTCACCCTCATCAGCGCCTACTTCCCCAATTCCCAGGATGCAGGGGCCCGGCTGGACTACAAGCTCGCCTTCTGCGCCGCCATGCTGGAGTGCTGCGACGCCCTGGTCGCCAAGGGACGGCATCTGGTTCTCTGCGGCGACTACAACATCGCCCATACGCCCATAGACCTGGCCCGGCCGAAGGAGAACGAGGAGAATCCCGGCTACCTTCCGGAGGAGCGGGCCTGGATGGATACCTTCACCGGCGCAGGCTACGTGGACACCTTCCGCCGGCTCCACCCCGGGGAGGCGGGCCACTACAGCTGGTGGTCCTACCGCATGCGCGCCCGGGAGCGGAACATAGGGTGGAGGATAGACTACCACTGCGTGGACGGCACCTTCGCCGGTTCCGTCACAAGCTCGATCATCCGGCCCGACGTGCTCGGGTCCGACCACTGTCCCGTGGAGCTGGAACTATGCGTATAAGGTACAACTCGCCGGTGGTGCTCACCTACGCCTTCATCGCCGCGGCGGTCCTGGTGCTCTCCCAGACCCTTCTGCCTTCCCTGACGGAGGCCTGGTTCATGGTCCCGGGCAAGCGGGGCTTCTCGGTCTCCCGCATGGGGGATTGGCTGCGCCTCTTTACCCACGTGATCGGGCACGGAAGCTGGAACCACCTGATATCGAACTTTTCCTTCATCCTGCTCATAGGGCCCATCCTGGAGCAGACCTACGGATCCCTGTCCCTGCTCCTCATGATAGCGGTGACCGCCCTGATCACGGGGGTGCTCAACGTGCTCATCTTCCCCACCGCCCTGCTCGGGGCATCGGGGGTGGTGTTCATGATGATACTTCTGGCGTCCTTCACCAACTTCAACCGGGGGGAGGTCCCCCTGACCTTCATTCTAGTGCTGGTGCTCTACCTGGGACGGGAGCTCTTCAACTCCTTCACTTCGAACGACATATCGGAGTTCGCCCACATCGTGGGGGGCTTCTGCGGCAGCCTCTTCGGCTTCTTCAGACCCGCCAAGAGCTAGGACCGCAACCGTCGGGCTCCGGTGGAAATTCCGCCGGAGCTTGTTCCCTCTTAGGGCGGAGCCTATACTTGAGCCATCTCGAATAGTCACGGAGGTCGAGTATGGCCGAATGCGAATGTCTCCCCCGCTGTCCTTTTTTCCACGACAAGATGGCCCAGAAGCCTGCCACAGCTCAGATCATGAAGAAGCAATACTGCATGGGAGACAGCTCGGGCTGCGCCAGACACCAGGTATTCAAGTCCGTTGGAAGCCAACACGTGCCCGCGGACCTCTATCCCTCCCAGACGGATCGGGTGAAGCCCATCGTCGCCGCCGTGCGGAAGGGACCCATGTAAGGGCTACCTGCAGCCGGGCGCTCAGCCCTGGACGGCGGCCACGAATTCCCTGATCCGCTCCCGTATCTCGTCCCGCACCTGCCGGGTCTGCTCCAGGATTTCTTCCCTGGTCCCGGTGAATGCGGAGGGGTCGTCGAAGGGCCAGTTGTAGCGGACCAAGGCGCCGGGAAAAATCGGGCAACGCTCCTCCGCTTCCCTGGAGCAGACGGTGACGACATAGCGGTAGGTCTTGCCCTGCTTGTAGAGGTCGAAGACGCCCTGGGTCTTCTTGCCCGAGATGTCGATGCCGTCCTCCTTGAGGACTTCCACCACCGCGGGGTTCAATCCGCCGGGCTCCAGGCCGGCGCTCTCCGCAAAAAAGCGGTCTCCGCCGAACTTCCGCAAGTACTCCTCGGCCATCTGGCTCCGGGCCGAATTGTGCACGCACACGAAAAGGACTCGTATCATGCACGAATTGTCCCATGGATGGGTTAGATGCCCGCCAGGGGACGGTGAATTTTCAGTTAGTTCGCCGCAAGGCCGAAGAGGAAGCCCGCGGCGGTGGACAGGGCCACGACGAGGGAGACGTAGACCGCTGTCTTCTTGGGTCCCAGTTCGCCGCCGATGACCAGCATGGACGGCAGGGACAGGGAGGGACCGGCCAGAAGCAGCGCCAGCGCAGGTCCCTGCCCCATACCGCTGCCCAAAAGACCTTGCACGATAGGAACCTCGGTGAGCGTCGCGAAATACATGAACGCACCCGCGACGGCCGCAAAGAAGTTGGCGAAAATCGAATTGCCGCCGACAAGCGAGGCAACCCAGGCATTCGGAATCAAAGCCTCGTGGCCCGGCCTTCCGAGAAGGAAGCCCGCAACGAGAACGCCCCCGAAAAGCAGCGGAAGGATCTGGAGCGCGAAATCGCGCGTGGCCGTAACCCACATGGAGAGATCGTCTTTCTTGAACCACTTTGCAAGCGTGTATACGAGGAGTGCGGCGAAGGCGCCGGTGATCCAGTACTTGGCCGCATAGATCATGTCCCAGACGGCCGATCCGCCTTTGGAGTTCGCCCAATTGACGAACACGAGAATTCCGATCATGGACGACATGTACACCGCCATCTGGGGAAGCGTCCGGTCGCCCTCCTCCTTCTCGTACTTGAACATCCGCTCGTCCGCAAGACGCGCGTCGTCTTCCTTGCGGAAAATGGCCTGCATGAGCAGCCCGATGACGACGGCGAACACTACGGCACCGATCATCCGCGCGGCGCCGAGCTTCCATCCGAAAATTTTATACGAAAGGATGATGGCGAGTATATTGATCGCCGGCCCCGAGTACAGAAAAGCCGTCGCAGGACCCAACCCCGCGCCCTTCTTGTAGATGCCCTTGAAGAGGGGAAGCACCGTGCAGGAGCAGACCGCCAAGATCGCACCTGAAACCGAAGCCACGCCGTAGGCGCCGGCCTTGGGCGCTCTTGGTCCCAGGTAGCGGATCACCGCCCGCTGGTTCAGGAACACCGTGACGGCCCCGGCGATGAAGGTGGCCGGCACCACGCAGAGGAGGACGTGCTCCCTGGCGTAATCCTGGAGCATCAGGAACGCTTCCCCTATGGCCGCCGACACCCGGGGCACGTCGAAGGGGATGAAGTAGGCTCCCAGGAAGACCAGGGCGGTCAACCCCAGGACCGCATTGGGAGAAAGTTCCTTCTTTGCCATGGTAGACGCCTAGGCCTTTGCCGCGGCGGCGACCTTGGCGGCCACTTCTTCTATGAGTTCTCCGGTGATGGAGGTCTTGCCCTTTTCCACGCCGAAGTCGGTCATGACGAAGTGCTTGAAGGGAAGGCCCTTGGCCTCGAATATTTTCTTGCCGCAGGCCACGGGACACCCGTCAACGACAAGATTCCGGGTCGCGCTTCGGGCTGATTGTATGAAGCCGGAAAGGTCCGCTCCCAGGGCCGCCAAGCAGGTGCCCGAAGCGACCTTGTCCCGCATAAGGGCGCGCATCACTTGATCCGCCAAGAGACCCGTATTCGCCGCGCCGGAGCACGCATACACCAAGTTCGTTTCCTGATCCGATCCGCAGTTGCAGCCGCAGGCCATCTTACTTTCCTCCCTTCAATAGTTCGGCGATCTGATCCGCCGTGAGCAGCTTGCCCACGCTCTTGACCTCCCCGTCCACCGCAAGGGCGGGGGTCATCATCACACCCATTTCCATAATCTCGTCCAGCTCCGTGACCTTCTCTATGTCCGCGTCAAGAGAGAGGGCGGCCGCCGCGGTGCGGGCGTTGGCCTCAAGCTGTCTGCACTTGGGACAGCCGGTGCCGAGTATCTGTATCTTCATGAGTCCTCCCTGTTATTGTTGCAAATTGTAGAAACATTGCTACAATTTGTCAAGTGAAACTTGACAAAGTTTCCAAATATTGCAACAATGTAGCCATGACCGACGAGGAAGCGAAACGCCTGGAATTACGGGCCCACATGTTCAAGGCCCTCTCCCACCCCATGCGCCTATTCCTGCTTGAAAAGCTCAAGGAAAAGCCCTGGTGCGTCTGCGAGCTCGCCGCGGAGGCGGGAATCGACAAGTCCGCCGCCTCCAAGCATCTGACCCAGCTCAAAGAGGCGGGCCTGGTGGGGGACGAGAAGCGGGGCACCCTGGTGGAGTATCGGCTCATCGCCCCCTGCGTACTGGAGATGGCCGCCTGCGCCGAGGGAGCGGTCCTGCTGAACAGGAAACGGCTCCTCGGCCTGGGAACTTGATCAGGCGGCCTGAGGCGGGAAGGCGCCCCGGGTGGACCGGGCTATCTTAACCAGGCTCAGCATGACGGGCACCTCCACCAGAACCCCCACCACGGTGGCAAGGGCGGCGCCGGAGGATAGGCCGAAGAGGCTCACCGCCACGGCGACCGCCAGCTCGAAGAAGTTGGACGCTCCGATCATTCCCGAGGGCGCCGCCACCTCGTAGGGCACCTTCCAGAGCTTGGACCAGGCGTAGCCCAGGAAGAAGATGAAGTAGGTCTGGATGACCAGGGGCACCGCGATCAGGGCGATAACCAGGGGATTGGCCAGGAGGGTCTCTCCCTGGAAGGCGAAGAGGATGACCAGGGTTGCCAAGAGAGCCGCCTCGGTGATGCCCTCGAATTTCCGGCAGAAGACGCCCTCGAACCAGGGGAGCCCGTGCTTCTTGACCAGCAGGGTCCGGGTAAGGAAGCCCGCGCCCAGGGGTATGACCACGAAGAGGGCGACGGAGAGGAGCAGCGTATCCATGGGCACCCGCACGTCGCTCACCCCCAGAAGGAAGGCCACGATGGGGGCGAAGGCCACGAGGATAACCAGATCGTTCACCGCCACCTGGACCACCGTGTATCCCGGGTCCCCGTCGGAAAGATAGCTCCACACGAAGACCATGGCCGTGCAGGGGGCCGCCCCCAGGAGGACCGCCCCGGCAATGTATTCGGTGGAAAGGTCGTCGGGTATGAAGGGCCGGAAGATCACCTTCAGGAAAAGCCAGGCGAAGAGGTACATGGTGAAGGGCTTGATGAGCCAGTTGACCGCCAAGGTGACGATGAGTCCCTTGGGCTTCTTCCCCGCGTTCACGATGCTCCTGAAGTCCACCTTGAGCATCATGGGGTAGATCATCAGCCAGATCAGGATGGCCACGGGTATGGACACCTTGGCGTACTCGAACCTGCCCAGGGTTTCCGGAAAGGCGGGAAAGAGCACTCCGAGGGCGACGCCCAGGGCGATGCAGAGTCCCACCCACAGGGACAGGTAGCGGGCAAAGAAGCCGATTTTCTTCCGCTCCATTTGGAACCTCCAATAATAATATTGGTATTTTGGCCAAATAGCCAATAATTGTCAATAAAATTATTGACTGGATCGGTAAAATAATTCAAAGTGTGCCCATGATGACGGAACGGGAACGGCTGCTGGCGGAAACGCGGGCGCGGGTGATCAAAGCCATGGGGCACCCCTCGCGCATCTACATGGTGGCGCGGCTGGCCGAAGGGGACGCGTCTGTGGGGGAACTGGTGGAGGCGATCGGCTCCGACGTATCCACCGTATCCAAGCACTTGGCGGTCCTGCGCCAGGCGGGTCTCCTTTCCGACCGGAAAGAGGGAAGCCGGGTCCTCTACACCCTGCGCTGTCCCTGCATCATGGAGTTCATCCACTGCGTCGACGACGTCATCCTACGGGATGCCGAGCGGGGTCTTTCCTGCGTGCTGCCGAAAACTATGGAGGGTGCATGACCAAGAAGAAACTGTTGTTCCTGTGCACCGGCAATTCCTGCCGGTCCCAGATGGCGGAAGGCTGGGCCCGGGCCCTTGCGGGGGACCGCTACGACGTATACTCCGCAGGGGTGGAGACCCACGGCCTCAACCCCAACGCCGTCAGGGTGATGGCCGAAGCGGGGGTGGATATCTCAGGCCACCGGTCCAAAAACGTCGGCGAGCTTCTGGACGAGGGGATAGACTACGTGGTGACCGTCTGCGACCACGCGGCGGAGGCCTGCCCCGTATTCCCCCGGAAGGCCAAGATCATCCACCATTCCTTCCAGGATCCCCCCGCCCTGGCCAAAACGGCAAAGACGGAAGAGGAAGCCCTAAACCACTACCGCCGGGTCCGGGACGAAATCAGGGCCTTCGTGGAAAGCTTTCCGGAGCCCTTCGGGGAATAGCGCCGGCCTGCTACAGGTCCGACCTTCGGGACCAGCGGACGAGCTCCTCCACGAAGCGCCCGCTCTCGCTTGAATAGGGCGTGTGGCCGGACCGCTCGAACCAGACCGCGGTCTTGAAGGGCGCCTCCAGACCGTCGTAGAAGTCCAGGAACAGGGGGATGGACGCGTTCACGTCGTGCCTGCCCAGGAGAAAGACCACCGGCACCTCCAGGCGGGGAATCCGCTCCCGCAGGTCCACCTCCCACAGGGTGGGATAGAAGTGGTCCAGGGTCTCGAAGAGGCCGCGCACCCAATTCACCCTATCGCCCAGGGTGTATTCGGAGGAAAATATCTCCGCGATGGTGTCGCCGCCGGTGCGTATGCCCCGCTCCTCCCGCATGTAGGCCGTGGTTTCCATGAGGAAGGCGGCCAGCTTGCCGGCGGTTCCCCGCCCCCGGGGATAGGGCGGCGGCCCCTGGCGCTCAAGCTTTTCCGCCTTCTTCACATCGCCCTTTGAGCGCAGCCAATCCACGGCGAGGGCGTAGCATTCCTGATCGTTCTCCAAGAAGGCCACCATCTGCCCGGTGCCGAAGAACATCTTGACCCGCTCAGGATGCGCTTGGGCATAGAGCAGGCCCAGGGCGCTGCCCCAGGATTCTCCCCAGATGTAGACCTTCTCCCGGCCGAAGCGGGCGCAGAGCAGCTCCACCAGGGCGTGGATATCCTCCAGGTAGGTTTCCAGGCTCAGGTCTTCGTGGGGAACGGCGCGGAAGGATTTTCCCGCCCCCGGCTGATCCCAGGAGACCACCAGGAAATGGTCCTCCAGGGCGGGCAGGGTGCGCCTGACCACCGTCAGTTCGCTGCCCCCGGGGCCGCCGGCCAAAAAGAGCAGCAGGGGCTTGTCCGCGGAAATTCCCCGCAGGCTGATCCACTCCCGTCTGCCGTTGAGCTCCACCCGCTCAAGGCGGGCGACGCTCCCCGGCAGGGTCCTGCCCATGGCATCCGTTATGGGCGGAGTGGACGCGCAGTTTCCCATGATCATAGTCATGCCGATGGTCAAAAGCACCGCCGCCGCTATGCCGAATCGTCCTAAATCCTTCATCTCTGCCTCCCGCGCCCGAGCTTCCCGCCGGTGCGCAGGATCAGTGTAGGGATCCCTGCAAAAACCGTCCTACGACGTTGGTATGAGTTCCGCCGCCGCAGGTTCGGATTTTGATCGGAGGGGGCGCGGAGCGGGCGAATGCTAGCCCTTGATGCCTCCCGCAGTAACGCCGTCGGTAAGGTACCGCTGGGCGACCAGGAAGACCAGGAATATCGGCAGCAGGCTTAGGGTGGA
This sequence comes from uncultured Treponema sp., assembly GCA_964446515.1. GTDB lineage: Bacteria > Spirochaetota > Spirochaetia > Treponematales > Breznakiellaceae > CAYUPG01. Next base: position 1,562 of record CAYUPG010000076.1, on the reverse strand, counting down.
CATGGCGAATAGGGCCCCCCAATTGCTTCTTCCCGTAGCGTCCAGAAACAGCCGCAGGCCCAAGGTCACGGTCATAAGGGCCGGATTCGATATGTACAGCAATTGGGTGAGGAAGTCGTTCCAGTTCCAGATGAAGCTGAAGACTATCGTCGTTATCAAGGCCGGCGTGGTCAGGGGGAGTATTATCGACGCAAAGATGCGGTAGTTCCCGCACCCGTCGATGGAGGCGGATTTATCGAACTCGTCCGGTATGGTTCTCATGAACTGGGACAGCAGAAAAATGAAAAAGCCGTCCGTCGCAAGGAATTTGGGCACGATCATGGGAAGAAAGGTATCGATCCAGTTCAACTTATTGAAGAGAATAAAGCGGGGAATCAAGACCACGTGGTAGGGCAGCATCATGGTGCCGAGCATCACCGCAAAGAGCACGCGCTTCCCGGTAAAGGACAAACGAGAAAAGGCAAAGGCCGCCATGGAACAGGAAACGACATTGCCCACAACGATGAAGCCCGAGATGGTGAATGAATTGACGAAGTATCTTCCGAAGCTTACCCCCGTGGGTCCTGCCCACCCGCGGCGGTAGTTGTCCAATGTATAGGCTCCGCTGCGCGCTCCGGCGGCGAAAATTTCCGATTCTAGCCTGAAGGAGCTGACCACCATCCAGAGCAGGGGAAACAGCATGATGAAGGCTCCGCCGAGCAGGAATAGGAAACGAATGAGCTCGTAGGGTCGTATGACCGTTGATTTGCCGCGCATGGATATGACCTCTTACGCTTCGTAGTAGATTCGTTTTGCCGACGACTTGAACAGCACGGCAGTCAAGACCGCGACGATTATGAGCAGCAGCCAGGCCATGAATGCGGCATACCCCATTTGGAATGAAGCGAAGGCCTTCTGATACAGGTAGAGCGAATAGAACAGGGTCGATCCAAGCGGTCCGCCGGTGCCTCCGCTTATGATGTAGGCGGGAGTAAAATCCTGAAAGGCGGATATCATCGACATCACCGCGTTGAACAGCACGATCGGAGAGAGCATCGGAAGGGTGATGCTGAAGAACTTCCTGAAAGGCCCGGCACCCTCAAGATCCGCACTCTCATACAGGGATTCGGGAATCTGCTTGATTCCCGCAATGAATATGAGCATGGGCGACCCGAACTGCCACATTCGGAGGGCGACCAGGGTATAAATGGCGAACCGCGGATCGCCTATCCAGCTTTGGGGACTGAGCCCCAGGGGAGCGATCAGGTCGTTGAAGACGCCCTGCTGGGAAAAGACTATCCGCCACAGCACCGAGACCGCCACGCTTCCCCCGAGGAGAGACGGAAGGTAATAAACTGCGCGGAAAAGACGGACTCCCGGAAGGGTCTTTACCATCACCAGGGCGAAGCAGAGGGCGGTGGAGAGGCTCAGCGGTACGCCCAGAAATACGTACGTGAAGGTTACTCGAAGGGACGAAAAGAACATCCCGTCGTTCAAGATCCTTCTCAGATTCTTTAAACCGACCCACTTGGGGGCGCTGAGCAGATCATACTCCGTAAAGGCGAGAAAGAGGGACGAGAGTA
>CAYUPG010000075.1:0-11463 GCA_964446515.1 uncultured Treponema sp. | reverse complement strand
GACATCTGCCGCAGCGGCGGGACCACGGTGTCGCAGAGCCCGGGAATCCGCTTGCGGCAGCGTCCCGCGAAGGGGCAGCCTTCGATCTTGACGCTCGGGTCCGGGGGCGAGCCCTCGAGCCGTATGGCCTTTCTTTTGCGGGAGGGGTCCACGTCCGGGACGGAGGACAGCAGGGCCTCCGTGTAGGGGTGGTAGGGCGCCTTCACCACCTCGTCCCGCCTGCCGTACTCGCAGACCCGTCCCAGGTACATGACCAGGATGTGGTCGCTTATGTAGTTGACCACGTTGAGGTCGTGGGAGATGAAGAGGTAGGACGCCCCGTACTCCCGCTGCAGGTCGCTCAGGAGGTTAAGCACCGAGGCCTGCACGGAAACGTCCAGGGCCGAAGTGGGCTCGTCGCAGACTATGAGCCGGGGGTTGGACAGGAAGGCCCGGGCCGCCGCGACCCGCTGCTTTTCCCCGCCGCTGAGCCGGGTTGACTTCCGCTTCAGGTATTCCTCTCCCAGGTCGACCCGCTCGAGGATCTCCACGATCCTCCTCCTCCGCTCCGTCTTGGATGCGATGCCCATGAGCTTCTTCAGGGGCCGGTCGAGTATCTGCTCGATGGTGGAGGAGGGGTTGAGGCTCCGTCCCGGGTTCTGGAATATGAGCTGGATGTCCTTGAGGGTCTCGGCCGACCGCTTGAGCCAGGGAACGGTGACGTCCCGGTCCTCGAAGAGTATGGACCCGCCGCTCGGCTCCAAAAGGCCGCTCACGGCGTGTCCCAGGGTGCTCTTGCCGCACCCCGATTCCCCCACTATCCCCAGCACGTCGTTCCGGCGGACCCCCACGCTCACCCCGTCCAGGGCGCGGACGACGCGCCTGCGGTTCCGGTAGTTCTTGCGCAGCTCCCGGATGTCCATCAAAAGCTCCGGGGCGTCGCCCGGCTCCGCGGCCTGGGCCGCGGCCGGCGAAGGGCGCGGGGCGCCCTGCCGGGCAGGGGGTATCGTCGCCGGCGCCGCCGTCGCCGGTGCCGCCGTCGGCGCAATATCCTCCGCGTAAGCCCGGGCGCAGGCGGCGAAGTGCCCCGAGGTCCGCTCCGCCATGCCGTATTCGGCTTCGCAGGTGTCGTTCCGCTTGGCGCACCGGTCCGCGAAGGGACAGCCGGACTCCTCCGCGCTCCGCCGCCGCACGTAGCCCGGTATGGTGTTCAGGACGGTGTTCTCTTTCTTGACCCCCGACCGGGGCATGCAGTTGATCAGCGCCCTGGTGTAGGGGTGCTTGGGTTCCCTGAAGAGGTCTTCCTGGGGTCCCGTCTCCACGAGCTCCCCTCGGTACATGACGGCGATTCGGTCGGAAACCTTGTTCACCACCCCGATGTCGTGGGAGATGTAGATCAGGGACATGTCGTACCGGGCCTTGAGGTCCGCGATGATGTCCAGGATGACCGCCTCGGTGGTGACGTCCAGGGCCGTGGTGGGCTCGTCCAGGATCATGACGTCGGGACGGCAGAGCCGGGCCATGGCTATGCAGATGCGCTGCTGTATGCCGCCGCTCACCTGGTGGGGATAGCGGCGCACGATGCCCTCCGCCTCCCCCAGGGAAAGATCCGCGAGGGCGGCTATGCTCTCGGCGCGGGCCTCCTTCTTCGAAAGCCGCCGGTGGATCCGGGACACTTCGTCAAGCTGGTCGCCTATGGTGAGGGAGGGGTTCAGGGACGAGTAGGGGTTCTGGTACACCATGGCGATGCGGTTTCCCCGTATGCCCTGCATCTGGGCGGGGGATTTCATGAACAGGTCCTCCCCGTTGAAGAGGATGGAGCCGCTCCGCTTGGCGTTGGGCGCCAGATAGTCCAGGACGGCGTAGGAGAGGGTGCTCTTTCCGCACCCCGATTCGCCGATGATGCCCAGGGCCTCCCGGCGGCGCAGGTCCAGGGACAGGTCCCTGACCGCCGAGACGTCCCCTCCGGGGGTCGAGTAGCGCACATTGAGGTTGCGGATGCTCAGAACCGGTCTATTCGTCATGGATCAACACCTTGCTTAGGAAGTCCGAGAACAGCGACACCGCTACCACCAGGGAGGCGATGGCCAGGGACGGATAGAGCACCGCCCAGGGGGCGGCCTTGATGATGGTCTTGTTCTCGATGACCATCATGCCCCAGTCGGGTGTCGGCGGCTGCAGGCCCACCCCCAGGAAGCCCAGGGACGCCACCATCATGATGGAATAGGCGAAGCGTGCCGTGACCTCCACGATGATGGGCCCCAGGGTGTTGGGCAGTATCTCCACGAACATGATGTAGAGGTGCGATTCCCCCCGGATGCGGGCGGCGTCCACGTACTCCATGCTCCTGCAGGTCAGCAGGGCTCCCCTGGCTACCCGCGCCGTGGCGGGGGTGTAGGCCAGGGAGACTATGAGGATGAGGCTCAGGATGGATGAATCTCCGAGCACCCCCAGGACCACCATGGAAAGCACCAGGGGCGGCACGGCCATCATGATGTCCATGGCCCGCAGGAAGGCCGCGTCCAGTCTGCCGCCGAAGTAGCCCGCCGTAAAGCCGATGAGCACCCCCGCCAGGGACGAGAGCAGGCTGGTCGTGAGGGCTACGGTCAGGATGGACCTGCTGCCGTGGATGATGCGGGACAGGATGTCCCGGCCCAGGGCGTCGGTTCCCAGGAGGTGGCCGTTCGTTCCCGGGGCGGCCATCTGGGCCGCCATGTCCATGTGGGAGTAGGAGTAGCGCATGAAGGCCGGTCCGACGGCGGCCGCCGTGACCCAGAACAGCATGATCAGGGCGGCGGGAAGGATCAGGGGATTCTTTTTCAGGAGCATGGGCATGCGTTCCATCAAGACCTCCCCTGGAAGCGGACCCTGGGGTTCAGGAAGCCGTAGAGCAGGTCCGTAAGGGCGGTGGAGAGCACGAAGACCGCGGTGATGAAGAGCACGCAGGCTTCGATCATGGGAACGTCCCGGGTCTTGACCGCCGACATGGTGAGGGCGCCGAGGCCGGGGAATCCGAAGAGGGTCTCCACCACGACCAGGCCGCCGAAGAGCCAGCCCATGTTCATTCCGATGATGGTGATGGTCGGCAGCAGGGCGTTCTTGAGGGCGTGGACGAACACCACCCGGCGCCGGGGCATGCCCTTGAGCACCGCCGCCCGGACGTAGTCCGAGTCCATCACGGAGATCATGGAGGAGCGCTGCATCCGGGACACGTAGCCGAACATGACGAAGGTGATGGACAGGGCCGGCAGCACCAGGATGTTGAGGTTTTCCCAGAGGCTCTCTCCGATGGGAATCACGGCGGCGATGGGAAAGATGGGGAGCCGCACGGAGAAGAGGGTTATCAGGATGATCCCCGACACGAACTCCGGCAGGGCCATGGTGGCCAGGCCGAAGAAGGAAATCAGGGAGTCGGAGAATTTGCCCGCCCGGACCCCCGCCAGCATACCCAGGGCCACCGACAGGGGCACGTAGAAGAGGAAGGCCGTCGCCGCGAGGACTACGGAGTTGCCGACCCGCCGGCCGAACACGTCGGAGATGCGGACTCCCCGCATGTAGAGGGATTCCCCCAGGTCTCCCCTGAGCAGGCCCCCCGCCCAGCGGGCGTAGCGCACGAACAGGCTCTGGTCCAGGCCCAGGGCTTCCCGAAGGGCAGCCACCGACTCGGGTGTCGCGCTCTGCCCCAGGACCCGCTGGGCGGCGTCCCCGGGCATGAGCTCCACCAGAAGGAAGATCAGGAAGGACATGATCGCCAAGGTGAGGACCATGCCCCCCAGCCGCAGCGCCGACCGACGGAAGAAACTCATTCGGCGGACCTCAGGTTCAGGTACTTGAGCTGGGGTATCATGGTGACCGGCTGCCTGAAGTCCTGGACGGACCCCGACAGGGCGACCAGGTAGGGCACCTGCACGTTGATGAGGGTTCCCCGTTCGCGGAAGAGCTCCTGCAGCTTCTTGTAGTGGGCCATCCGCGCGTTTTCGTCAATCTCCCCGGCGATGCGCTCGATCAGGGCGTCGTTCTCGGGATCCTTGAAGTGCGATTCGTTCCAGGGTCCCCGGGAATGGAAGGCAAGCATGAGCAGGACCGAGGGGTCCACGCGGCCGCCCCAGCCCGTGATGGACATGGGCGCGTTCATCCAGTACTGGGAAAGGTAGATGTCCCGGGGGTAGCCCTTGAGCTGGACGTCGAAGCCCGCGGGGTCCGCGAGCTCCTTGACCGTCTGGGCCAAGGCGGGGCTGTAGGGGTGGTCGGAGGCGTAGAAGAGCTCGAAGGATACTTTCCCCGCGTGGCCCGCTTCCGCCAGAAGCGCCTTGGCCTTTTCAATGTCCCGGTCCCGGGCGGGGAGCTCCGCGTACTGCGCCAGGCTGTTCATGATGGGCGTCTCGTTGTAGAACACCGTCTCTCCCAGGGTGCCCTGGGTGGCCTTGGCGAGGGTCTCTGCGTCCATAGCGTATTTCAGGGCAAGTCGGACCCTGGGGTCGTCGAAGGGGGGCCGGTCCGCAGCCATGGAGATGAAGCGCTGCTCCTGGTAGGGGGACACCACGGTCAATCCGTTCATCCCCTCTATGCGCTTCTTGATCAGGGGCGTCACCTGGGGAACTATGTCCACCTTGCCCGCCTCGAGCATGGCGACGCTGGAGTCGATGTCGGGCACGAAGTAGATGAACAATTCGTCCACCAGGGGGTAGCCCTCGTCCCAGAAGTCGGGGTTCCTGACCAGGTGGGCGGACTCCTTGGGGGCAAGGCTCTTGAGCATGAAGGCTCCGGTGCCCATGGGCTTCGTCTCTCCCAGGGACACATAATCGTAGTCCGAGGACAGCATGGCCATGTTGTAGTCCGTCAGCAGGTACATGAAGGTGGGCCGGGATTCCTTTAAGCGGATGACCACGGTGTCCGGCTCGGGCGTTTCTATCGTCTCGACTACGGAGAAGTCCTGGGCCTTCAGGTGGCCCAGCGACGCATCCTGGGTGCGCTCGATGGTGAATTTCACGTCCTGGGAGTCGAAGGCGCTGCCGTCGTGGAATTTGACGCCGGTGCGGAGCTTGATGGTCCATGCTAGGCCGTCGTCGCTGCTCCAGGAGAGCGCCAGGGCGGGGCTGAGTTCTCCTTTCGAGTCGATCTCCACGAGGTAGTCGTAGATGCTGCCGTTGAAGGTGAAGGCTTGGCCGTCCCAGACGCCGGGACTGATGAGGTTCGGAACCTGCTCGGCTATGCGGACGGACCGGAGCTCGGCTTTTTCGGCCCCCTTGCCGCCGCACCCTACGACCAGGACCGTGGCGGCGATAAGTCCGAGTATCACCCCGATGCTTCTTTTTTGAGCGTGCATATATGTTCCTCCTGTTGGTTTATGCTTAGAAGGCTATGCGTATTTTTACGATCTGTCAACATATTTTATAGTGTGCTATGTTGTTTTGTTTTTATTAAGTATATATAATATAAAAAAATAAAGTAAATATATTTTATTTTTTCGATATTAATATATCGTAGTGGAAGCATATGATTCACCGCATTTATATGGTGTTCTATACATTTTGCCCTTTTCTGCGCTATGATGGGGACCTATGAGCAGGGACAACGGCGACAATATCCTAGCCACGCTGCGGCGCATCAGCCATTCCGTGGATCTCTATTCCCGGGCGCTCCATCGGGAATACGGGTTCACCGGACCCCAGCTGACCATCCTCACCACCCTGTACCGCTCCGGCCCCACCACCGTTTCCGGCCTCGCCAAGCGGGTGAGCTTGAGCCAGGCCACGGTGACGAATATCCTGGACCGGCTGGCCCTGCAGGGCTTCGTGAGCAGGATCAGGGGTACCAGCGACAAGCGCATGGTCTACATCGAAGTGACGGACAAGACGCGGGAAATCCTGGACAAGCAGCCCAACCCCCTTTTCACCGATTTCCTCGACAAGGTCAGCCGGCTTGAGGACTGGGAGCAGACCCTGCTGCTTTCCGCCGTGCAGCGCATAGCCTCCCTCATGGAAAAAAAGGAAGCGGACGGTCAAGCTTGAAGCGCCGCCCCGCATCCGTTACTATAAGAGCAATGAATATACGCGAATCCCTTCTCTTCGATTCCCTCCCGGATTTGCGGCGGCGGCTTGCGGATCTCCGTGATCTGCTGATATCCAACACCGTCATGATCGGGGAGATCCCTTCCGGAGCCGTGACCCGGGAGGACGACGACGAGGTCGACCGGGTGGACTACGACCTGCGGGCGAAGTTCTTCGCCGAACGCCTGGTGGACCTGGGTGTGGACGATTGTTCCGCCGACGACGCGGGGAACCCGGTGGCCATAGTGAAGGGCACCGATCCTACAAAAAAACCGATCGTGGTGGCCGCCCACCTGGACTCCTTTCTCCGGGGGGACGAGGAGATCCACTTCGCCGTCGGAGCGGACACGATCTCCGGACCGGGCATCCTGGACAACGCGGTGGGCGCCGGGGCGGTGCTGACCCTCCCGGAGCTGCTGCGGGCCCTGAACCTCTCCTTCAGGAGCGACCTGTACTTGGTGGGCTTCGCGGGCCAGAGCGCCCGCTCCGACCAGTCGGGGGTGCGGAAATTCCTGGAGCACCTGTCCGTTCCCGTCCGGGGGGCGGTCATCGTCGAGGGCGGGGAGCTGGGCCGGCTCAACTACTACTCCGAAGCCATGGTGCGCGCGGACGTGCTCCTGGACGCCCACGATGCCGGAGGCCTTGAAAGCAAGGCCGGCACCAACATGCTGGTGGTCCTTAACGACATCATCGACCGCATCCTCTCCATCGAGCTCCCCCAGAAGCCCCCCTGCCGCATCAACATCGGACGCCTGCGGGGCGGCCGCAAGTACGGGGAGCCCGCCCTGAGCGCCTCCATGGGACTCGAGGTCCGCAGCTCCCAGGATGTCCTGGTGGAGCGGACGATGGGGAAGATAGAGGACATCGTGACCAGCGTCCGCTACGAGTACGGCATAGACGCCCGCATGGCCAGGGTGGGTTCCGCCCGGGCGGCATCCCTGGGCTACGCCCATCCCCTGGTCAAGGCTTCCATCGCCGTCATGGAGAAGCTCGGGATCGAGCCCGCGGTGTTCTCCAGCGAGTCCGAGCTTTCCGCCTTCCTGGGCCGGGGCATAGATGCGGTGACCGTGGGCATCTGCCGGGGCGAGGACTATCGTTTGGAGACCGCCCGGGCCTCCATCGATTCCATGGCCGACGGGCTGGCTCAGCTCATGGGCATAGTAGCCGCCATAGACGAGGGCGCCTGCGACGGCGCGCCTCGAAACCAGAGCGGCGCGCCCCATAGCCGAAGCGGCGCGCAGCAAGCGCGGGGAGAAGCCCTATGAGCGACCAAAATTGGCTCAAGACCAATACGTACCACCATTCCCGCTTCAGGGACATCGCTTCCCTGACGGCAAAGAAGGCTGAGCGGGGCCTCTCCATCTCCGTCTGCTTTCCCACCCTGAACGAGGAAAAGACCATAGCCAAGGAGATCGTGGTCCTGCGCTCCGAGCTCATGGCCCGCCACGCCCTGGTGGACGAGATCGTGGTCATCGACTCCGGCTCCCAGGACCGCACCCGGGAGATCGCCGCGGAATACGGCGCCTCGGTGTACCTGGCCTCGGACATACTGCCGGGGATAGAGCCCCTGCGGGGCAAGGGCGAGAACCTCTGGAAGGCCCTCCAGGTCCTCAAGGGCGACATCATCGTCTACGTGGACGCGGACATAAAGAACATCCACCCCCGCTTCGTCTACGGCCTCGTGGGGCCCCTGCTGATGCGGGAGGACGTGAAGTACGTCAAGGCCTTCTACGACCGGCCCATCTCCCTGGACGCCAAGCGGGTGAAGCCCTCCGGGGGCGGCAGGGTGACGGAGCTGGTGATCAGGCCCCTGTTCAGCCTCTACTACCCCGAGCTGTCCCAGATCATCCAGCCCCTGTCCGGGGAATACGCGGGCTTCCGGGAGATCTTCGAGGCCATTCCCTTCCCCATAGGCTACGGCATAGAGACCAGCATGCTCCTGGACATCTACCGGCGCTGGGGCATGGCCGCCATGGCCCAGGTCGACTTGGACAAGCGGGTCCACCGCAACCAGAGCACCCTGGCCCTGGGGCGCATGGCCTTCGGCATCATGCAGACCTTCTTCGAGCGCCTGTCCGCGGAGGGCCGCATCGCCCTGACCGAGCCCCTCCACGAGGCGATGATCCAGTACGAGCTGGAAGGGGAGTCCTACGCCCGTCAGGAATACGCCATGGCGCAGCGGGAGCGGCCTCCCATCGTCACCATCGGCGACTACCTATCCCGCAAGGAGACAAGAGCTTGAACAACTTCACCTTTTACGCCCCCACCCGCATAGTCTTCGGCAGGGATACCCAGAAGCAGGTCGGCGCCCTGGCGGCGGCCGCGGGAGTCAAGAAGGCCCTGATCCACTACGGCGGCGGGAGCGTCGTCAAGAGCGGCCTTCTGGCCGAGGTCCGTTCTTCCCTATCGGAAAAAGGAATAGCCTCCGTCGAGCTGGGGGGCGTCAAGCCGAACCCGGAGCTGGCCCTGGTCGGAGAGGGCATAGCCCTGTGCCGGAAGGAGGGGGTGGACTTTGTCCTCGCGGTGGGCGGCGGCAGCGCCATAGACTGCGCCAAGCTCATCGCCGTGGGGGCCGTCCACGAGGACGACCCCTGGGTCTTTCCCTCCAAAGAAAAAGTACCTACCGGAGCCCTGCCCCTGGGCGTGGTCCTGACCCTGGCAGCCTCGGGCAGCGAGATGAGCGCCTCCTGCGTCGTCACCAACGAGGAGGGGATGCTCAAGCGGGGCTACAACAGCGACTACCATAGGCCCCTCTTCGCGGTCTGCAATCCCGAGCTCACCTACACCCTGCCGCCCTTCCAGACCGGCTGCGGGATCGTGGACATCCTGATGCACACCCTGGAACGCTACTTCTCCGACGGGTCCGATACGCCCCTCACCGACCGCCTGGCCGAGGGCCTGATGAAGTCCGTGATCGAGGCCGGAGCCGCGGCGATCGCCGATCCCCGCAGCTACGAGGCCCGGTCGACCCTCATGTGGGCGGGCAGCCTCTCCCACAACGACCTGACCGGCTGCGGCAGGAACCTCTTCTTCCCGGTCCACCAGATGGAGCACGAGGTCAGCGGCATGTACCCCGAGGTCGCCCACGGCGCGGGCTTGGCGGTGCTCTTCCCCGCCTGGATGAAGTACGTCTGCCGGCGGGACCTGGAACGGTTCGTGCGTTTCGCCGTAGAGGTCATGGGCTGCGCCATGGACTGGGAGCACCCCGAGCGGACCGCCCGGGAGGGCATCGCCCGCCTGGAGGCCTACTTCCAGGCCATCGGCATGCCCGTGACCATGGAAGAGCTCGGCATAGCCGACGAGTCCAAGTTCGACGAGATGGCCGAGAAGTGCACCTTCTTCGGCAAGCGCACCCTGACGGCGAAGGTGGAACTCAAGAAAGAAGACATCGTCGCCGTCTACCGCCTTGCCCGCGCGGGCCGTTTGAGCCGGTGATCCGGAAGTTCCCCGAGGGCGAGTCCTCTCTCTTCGGTTCCGGCGATGCCGACGGCGGAGCGGAGAGGCGTGGAGAGGCCGAGGCCCTCCTGCGCTCCTTCGTCCGCATGACGGCCCTCAAGGGGCTGTACCGCCAGGGCTGGCTCAAGAGGGACGTGCCGGAGTCCCGGGCCGAGTCCGTGGCGGACCACAGCTTCGGTACCGCCCTGCTGGCGCTGCTCGCCGCGGGCCGGCCGCCCTTCGCGGAGGTCGACCGGGACAAGTGCCTGCGCATGGCCCTGGTCCACGAACTGGGAGAGGTCTACGCCGGGGACATCACCCCGGTGGACGGCGTCTCCAAGGAAGAAAAATACCGGCGCGAGCGGGATGCCTTCCTGGCGGTGACCGCGGGACTTCCCGACGCGGACGAGCTCCTAGCCCTCTGGGAGGAGTTCGAGGCGGGGGAAAGCCCGGAGGCGAAGCTGCTGCGCCGCCTCGACCGCTTGGAGATGGGCATACAGGCCGCCCTGCTGAAGGCCGAAGGCTACGGCCGTATGGACGAGTTCCTTGACAGCGCCAGGGGAACGGTCGGAGACGGATTCTTGGGCGAACTATTGGAGATTGCGGCAAAAAACTCGGATCCTTCATAATTCCTTCATCATTTATGAGTATTTTAGTAGCATAAAAGCTCCGGAGGCAGTTATGGATAGGGATACTCGGCTCATCATCAAAGGAATGACCTGCGCGGCCTGCGCCCGGGCGTCGGAACGGGCGGTGGCGAAGCTGCCGGGCGTCAAGGCGGCTTCAGTCAACTTCTCCACCGAAAAGCTCGCCGTATCCTTCGACGATGGTCTGGTTAGCCTGGAGGACATACGCTCCGCGGTCAAGAAGGCCGGATACGAGGCGGTGGAGGAGCGGAGCGACAAGAGCGTAGCCATCCCCGTCTCCGGCATGACCTGCGCCTCCTGCGCCGCCCGGATAGAGAAGTCCCTGTCCAAGCTCCCGGGGGTTTCCGTCGCGGCCGTGAACTTCGCCACCGAGAAGGCGACGGTTTCCTACGACCCCTCCGCCCTGCGCCTTTCGGAGATCAAGGCTGCCATCGAAAAGGCCGGCTACACCTCCCTGGCGGTGGAGGCGGAAGCCCGGACGGACGAGCACCGGGAGGCTAAGGAGCGGGAGATCCGCGTCCTCAAGGGGAAGTTCATCCTTTCAGCGGTCTTTTCGATCCCTCTTCTGTACATCGCCATGGGGCCCATGATAGGTCTACCCGTGCCGGCTCCCATCGATCCCATGGACTTTCCCCTCAACTTCGCCCTCCTGCAGATTCTGCTCACCCTGCCCGTGGTCGTCGCGGGGTACCGCTTCTACACCGTGGGCTTCGCGGCCATACTGCGCCGCAGCCCCAATATGGATTCCCTCATCGCCATGGGCACCGCGGCGGCGGTGATCTACAGCCTCTTCTCCGTGGGTCAAATCCTTACCGGGGACCACGGCGCGGCCCACCACCTATACTTCGAGACCGCCGCGGTGATCATCACCCTCATCCTTTTGGGCAAGACCCTGGAATCCATATCCAAGGGCCGCACCTCCGAGTCCATCAAGAAGCTCATGGGCCTGCGCCCCAAGACCGCCACGGTGGTCCAGGGGGACGGGGAGATCGAGATACCCATCGAGGAAGTGGAGGTCGGGGACCTGGTCCTGGTGCGGCCGGGGGAAAAGATTCCCGTGGACGGAACGGTGGTCTCGGGCGCCACCAGCGTGGACGAGTCCATGCTCACCGGGGAGAGCATCCCCGTGGAGAAGGGGCCCGGCTCGGCCGTGGTTGGCGCCTCGGTGAACAAGAACGGGTCCATCACCTTCCGGGCCGAGAAGGTCGGCGCGGACACCGCGTTGGCCCGGATCATCAAGCTGGTGGAGGATGCCCAGGGCTCCAAGGCCCCCATCGCCAAGATGGCCGACAGCGTCTCCGGCTACTTCGTTCCCATAGTTTTCGTCATAGCCCTCCTTTCCGCCCTGGCCT
>CAYUPG010000074.1:0-11485 GCA_964446515.1 uncultured Treponema sp. | reverse complement strand
CAGCTCAACCCCCACTTCCTGTTCAACAGCCTCAATTCCATACGCTGGCTGGCCATCATCCGCAAGGCGGACAACATAGTCGCCGCGGTGGACGACCTGTCCAGCATACTGGCCTACAGCATCGGGAAGGACGGGGACTTCTCCACCCTCCGCTCCGAGCTGGAGAGCGTCTCCCATTATCTGGCCGTGCAGAACCTCCGCTACGGCGGCCGCCTGAGCCTGGACCTGCGCGTGGACGAGAGTCTGCAGGACGCGGAGGTGCTGAAGTTCATGATACAGCCGGTGGCTGAGAACTGCGTGGTCCACGCCTACCGGGGCGCCGCAGGGGAGGGCTGCATAGAGATAGGCGCGGCGGCCGCGGGGGACTCCCTGCTGGTGACCGTGGCGGATCGGGGCGCGGGCCTGGACCTTTCGGCCCTGGAGCGCTCCCTGCAGGAGGGGGAGGATCGGCCCAAGGACGCGGGCATAGGTCTGCGGAACATACGGGAGATGCTCCATCTTACCTACGGCCCCCCCCCGGTGGCGGATCTCACCATCATGAACCGGGAGGGCGGCGGCACGGTGGTGCGCCTCAAGCTACCCCTGCGCAGGCGGGGACAGGCATGAAGCGCTTCATCATCGTGGACGACGAGGTCCTCGTGCGGGTGGGCCTGCGGTCCCTCCTGGACTGGCAGGAGGAGGGCTACGAGCTCGTGGGCGAAGCTTCCAACGGAGACGAGGCCTTCGCTCTGGTGCTGGAAAAGAAGCCCGATCTGGTGCTCACCGACCTGGTCATGCCGCTCTCCGACGGCTTCTCCCTCATAGACCGAGTCCGCGCTGCGGAGCTGCCGGTGGGCCTGGTGGTGCTCTCCTGCCACAACGACTTCGACAAGGTGCGGGAGGCCATGCGCCGGGGGGCGGACGACTACATCTTCAAGCTGACCCTGGACGGCGAGGAGCTGTTGGAGACCTTCGGCCGCCTGGCCGCCAAGCGTCGCTACCCCCCGAGCTCCGATGCCCGTCCTGCGCCGCCTGAGCCGGAGGCCGGCGCGGAGCTCCGCTATCCGGAGGATAGGCCCTACCGCGTGCTCTCGGTTCTTCTGGCGGGCCTGGAGGCCTCGTCGGATATCCTGCAAGAGCTGCCCAAGCGGGACGCCTCCTTCCTCTCCCTGTCCCTGCGGGGGAACCGGGCCGCGGCGGTCCTGGCGAACGGCGGGAGGAAGAGCCTCGAGGAAGCCTTCCGCTGGATGCGGGACTACGCGGACCGCTACCTCGGCTGCGGCGTTCTAGGCGCCGTCTCGTCCCTGGGTACCCGCGCCGCGGAGGGACCCGGCCTGGAGGCTGAGGCCGAGGACCTGCTTTCCCGCCGTTGCTACGGGCCGGGCCGCACGCTCGCCTTTCCCGAGGACGCGGCCGGGGCGGGAGCCGAACCGGCCCTGGACCAGGCCGCCTACGCCGCTTCCTGCGCGGAGCTTTCCCGGGCCGTCGAGCTGGCCGATCCGCCCCGGCTGGCAGCGGCCCTCGAAGCCCTCAGGACCGCCTTGCGCATACCCCTGCAGGAGGACCGGCTGCGCTCCCTCCTGGAGGACGCGCTGGTCCCCTTCCGCCTGCGCTCCTGCGCCCTCGGCCTGGATCCCGACGGCATCCCGGGGGCGGAGCCCCTGTCGTCCCTGGTCAGGCGCTCCCTGAGCGTGGACGCCGCCCTGGACGCGGCCGCGGCCTACGGCGAGGCCTTCATGGCCCGGCTCGAGGCCCGCCGGGGGCTTCGCCGGGAGATCGCGGAGGTGCGGCGCCGGGTCCTGGCGGACCTTTCCGCCCCCTACACCGTGGAGGCCGGCGCCGCCGTCGCGGGCATGAGCCCCAGCCACTTCGCCCACGTCTTCAAGGACGAGACGGGGAGCTCCTTCATCGACTTCGTGAACGCCTGCCGCCTGGACCGGGCCCGGGAGCTGCTGCGCGGCACGGACCTCCTGGTGCGGGAGGTGGCCGACCGGGTGGGCTTCGACAACCCCAACTACTTCTGCACCCTCTTCAAGCGCCGCTTCGGCAGCACCCCCGTCGAGGAGCGGAATCGCAGGATCCTGTAGCTGCGGCGCAGCATCCTGCAGTCCCGCGGCGCCGTCCTTCCAAAGATCGTAGAATCCTTAAGAGGTTCCGCATTCTAGAGTATATGCGGCGGAGGAATTCCGGGCCTACACTGGCACCACTGAATCCAAGGAGGCTCTAATGAAACGAATTATCGCAGCCGCGGCGGTCCTGGCGGCCGTCGCCGCACTCTCCTTCGCAGAAGGCAGCAAGGACGCTCCCGCGGCGTCCAAGGGCCCGGTAAAGCTCGTCATGTGGGGCGGCGTGCCCCCCGAGGCCGGACCTCAGCAGGTCTGCGACGACTTCAACGCGGAGTTCGGACCCAAGGGCATCACGGTGGAGTACGAGCGCTTCGTCAACGACGACGCGGGGAACATGAAGCTGGACACCAACCTGCTGGCGGGAGGGGACATCGACATTTATGTCACCTATTCTGCGGATAGGCTTAAAAAACGTTTCGAAGGAAGGATGGCATTGGATCTTACCGATGTCATGAAGAAAACGAATTTTGACATGCTGGCCGCGATCGGGGCCGACGGAGTGGCAATATCTTCCGTCAACGGGAAGCCGGCCGGAATCGCTTCAAAAACCTACAATAACGGGTTTTGGGTCAACAAGAATATGTTCGACGCCGCGGGGATCCCGATTCCCAAGTCCTGGACTTGGGATGAATTCTATGCAGCGGCGAAAAAACTCACGAAGGGATCAGGCGACTCTAAGGTCTACGGCGCATTTTTCCAGACCAATAGCTATAAGACGCTGTGGCAGGAATTTGCGGGGGTTCAGTTGGGCCCGAATGCGCTCTACTCAGCGGATAGGAAATCCACTAACCTCAGCCACCCGCTGTACGAACGGATGCTGGGATTGACGGTCAAAATGATGGATGAAGGAATTATTCCTTCCCATATGGATTCGGTCAGCCAAAAGCTCCAGGGCAGTACGCTATTCACAACCGGAAAGGTTGCTATGGTTTATGGAACTTGGCTGTATCGCGATATCAAAGATACTACGAAGTTCCCCCACGATTTCGTCGCCGCATATGTTCCATTCCCCTCGGATGCGGGTTCTTCCACCTATTACACCTCCGGCGGACCTGGCGATCAGATCTGCATCAATCCTAAGTCGCGCAATATCGATGCGGCATGGACCTTCGTGAAGTGGTATGTCGAAGGAGGCATAATCCCAATGGCTCCCTACGGCCGCTTCCCTTTATACACAAAGACAGATATGGCTAAGCTTCAGGCTGTCGCTCTGGCAGGCGCGGAGCAACTCTTTGATAAAAAGTCTACAGTCGAGGGATTCCTGATGCCCGCGCCGAAGTTCTTGGTAGAGACCTTCCAGGACCCCCAGGTATATGCGGTACTCGTCGAGGAATCGGAGCTTGCATATCTTGGCAGGAAGACTCCCGCGCAGGCCCTGTCGGATGCAAAAAAAAGGTCCGATGCTATTCTCTCTGCAAAATAGATAGAAACACGGTGATCGGATATTCCGGAACTTGATTCCGGAATATCCGTTTTTCTTAGATGCTCGAGAGGTGTAAATGCGAACGTTCCGAAGAAAGAGAGCGCAGCATGATGCCGTTGCGGGGTATTTGTTCATTGCCCCGAATCTGTTGCTGTATTTTGCTTTTACGGTGCTGCCCTTTCTGTTCTCCCTTGTTGTCAGCTTTTCTTCATGGGATTATACACAGGGATTTGCCGGAATACGGTGGAATTGGGGCCGCAATTATTTGGATCTATTGTCGGATACTTGGTTTCTCGTTTCGCTGAAGAACAACATCTTTTTTGTCGTGGGGACTGTACCCGCAACTATCGGAATATCTATGGCCTTTGCAGCAATCATCGACAAGGCTGTTGTGCGTAAGGATATTGCGAAGCTGATGATGTTTCTGCCCTACATTTCCAATATAGTCGCAGTTTCTATAGTTTGGACCATTCTGTTGGCTCCTCAAGGACCGCTTGCAAGGGCTTTTGCCTCGGTGGGTATCAATACGCCGGTATGGCTTGCCGATCCTGATTGGGTCATGTACGCCATCGTGGCAATGTCGGTATGGCTCACCATTGGATATGCGGTCATGCTCTACAGCGCCGCTATTGGAGGTATACCATCGGAGCTCTACGAGGCGGCGGAGATCGATGGCGCGAGTTCTTTTCAGCAGTTCTTTCGTATAACGGTTCCCATGCTTTCGCATACGACCTTTTTTCTTCTTGTCACTCTCATCGTGGCGGGTTTCAAGGTATTCGGACAGATTATGACCATGACTCAAGGCGGTCCAGGTTCCTCGTCCCATGTACTCGTCTACTATATTTACACGTCGGCATTCACGTTCTTCCGCATGGGATATGCGTCGAGCGTAGCGGTAGTGCTGTTCCTCATCATGTTGGGAATCACGCTGCTCCAGTGGAGAGTGCAGCGGAAATGGGAGGAGTCCGGCGTATGAAGCGCATGGTTCTAGGTCTGAATATCTTGGTATACGCGATCGCGCTGACCATGGTGCTTCCATTTATTTGGATGCTCTCCGCCTCCCTAAAGTTGCCGGCGGAAATATTCGAGTATCCGGTACGCTGGATCCCCGCAAGCTTCCGATGGTCGAATTACGGCATGGTGTGGAATCTGATTCCCGAAGCCCCGAGGGATTATCACTTTGCGCTATCCTATCTGAATTCGCTCAAAGTGACCGTCATCAATCTATTGGGATCGGTATTCACCAGCTGCCTAGCAGGCTATGCCTTCGCCAAACTTCGCTTCAAGGGTAGGGATGCGTTGTTCTTGATTTATCTTTCCACAATGATGGTTCCCCCTGAAGTTGTGCTTGTTCCGAAATTTATACTCTTCGACAAGTTGGGAATGATGGGAACGCATCTGCCGGTGATTCTACCGAGTCTTGTGACGCCCACCGGCACATTCCTCATGCGCCAGTACTTTCTCCAGATTCCTGATTCGCTTAGGGAATCCGCCAAGATAGACGGCGCGGGGGAATTCTCCATCTGGAGAAAAATCATGTTGCCTGTAGCAATACCTGCGGTGGCCTCTTTGGCGGTGATAGTATTCATGTGGCATTGGAACAATTATCTCGAGCCCCTCATCTACCTAACGAGATGGAGGCTTTATACTTTGCCGGTAAATCTCTCGGCATTTATAGATGAGAACCTTTCCGACTATACCCTTGTCATGGCCGCCTCGGTGTCTGCGATGCTACCGATGTTCGGCGTATTTTTGGCAGGTCAGAAGTACTTTCTAAAAGGATTGACCGCCGGTGCAGTGAAGGGATAATTGTATTGAATATATGGGCGGAAAATCGGCGATGCCGACTGAGCACGATATTGATTGTTCCCCACATGGATCTCGCATTGAGGAATCGGACCGCGACGACACGCTTGCCCGGCTGCGTTTTGTGCCCCGGATGGCGGGGAGACAGAACGATAGCCCGGGCATAGGGGTGAAGGACCGCGTCTTAGGGGAATGCGAGCTCCTCTGGTATCAGGGCGGCAGCGGTCATGTCGTCCTTTCGGGAGAACGGATAGGATGCCGAGCGGGAACGCTTGTGATGATCAAGCCCTGGGAGATCCACAGCATCCGATCCTCCAGGGAGGACCCCCATGACAATTATTGGGCCCATTTCAGCGTGGAACCGGCTTTAGCCTTGGATTCCTTCGCGGCTTCCCTGTTCCAGCCGGGAATGCGCAGCGCGTCGATAGGGGAAGATCCCGAGGCCCGATGGCTCTGGGCGGAGACGGTCAAGGAGATACATGAAAAGAGATTCTCCTATCCTGAGATCGCCGCCGCGCTCTTTACGGCGCTTGTATTGCGCCTCAGGAGGCTGTCAGTAGGCGCGGCGCCTCTTGCCCCCCCCTCTCCGGATGAACGGCTCATCGCCCGGATTGATGCCTTCATTGCCGCCCATCTTGCGGATGACTTGGATGCGGAGACGCTCTGCTCGCAGTTTCCTGTCGGCAGGACAGCCTTTTTCAAGCTTTTTCGCCGGGCCCGCGGATTGTCGCCTGCGGCGTATATTCGTCGCGAACGCCTGCGGGCGGCTGAAGCGCTCTTGCGCACAGGCGGGTATTCCGTTAAGGAGATCGCGGAGCGGGTGGGCTTCTCCGACCAGTTCCATTTCAGCCGCGCCTTCAAGGACCAATATGGGGTCAGTCCGAAACAGTGGCTCGCACAGCTCATTGGCTGAACCGCCTGTGTACGAATCGGTAAATAGGACGTACTGCGGGATATGGCTTTCCGACGTTTCTGGACATAGTATGGCCCTATGAGTGATTACATGCTTGAGTACAAAGAAGACGCGGGGGAAGCGCTTGATCGCTTTGAGGCATTCTTTCAAGGGGAAGTCATAGACCGCCCCCCCGTCTCCATGCGCTTCCGGAATAAGGATGCGTCGTTCCCCGCAGAAGAAAAGGCCTATCCGTCTCTTGAAGCGAGATGGCTCGACATCGAGCATAGGGCGGAACGCGCCGCCGATGATATGAAGCATTGGGTTTTCGCGGGAGATGCGCTGCCCATTGTCTGGCCGAACATGGGTCCGGAAATCTTCAGCGCCTGGTGCGGATGCGGCTATGAGTATGGCGAGGACACGACTTGGAGCATCCCCTCCATTGAGGATTGGGATTCGGACGCTCCGCGTTCACGGTTCGATCCGCAGCATCCCTTGTTCAAGAAAACCCTGCGGTATACGGAATTGCTGGTGGAACTGGGGAAAGGGCGCTTCATCGCGGGGCTTACGGATTTCCATCCCGGTGGCGATCATCTCGCGGCCATGAGGGATCCGCAGCGCCTGGCCATGGATATCCTTGATAATCCCGACGGGATCAAAAGCTATCTGCAGGAGATCAAGGGCGACTACTTCGAAGCCTACGACCGCTTGTATGCTCCGATTGCCGCCGCGGGAATGCCGGCGACGAGCTGGTTACCGGCGGCAGCTTTCGGCCGCTATTACATCCCTTCCTGCGATTTTTCCGCTTTGATCTCCGCCGCGCAGTTCGAGGAATTTTTCTTGCCGGGCATCATCGATGAGTGCAGCTTCTACGATAGATCCATCTATCATCTGGACGGACCGGGGGCAATTCGCCATCTGGATCTCCTGTTGGACATACCGGAGCTGAATGCCGTCCAGTGGTTCCCCGGGGCAGGGCACGAGGAGTTGGCCCAATGGATACCTCTGCTCAAGCGCATCCTGGCCGGTGGAAAATCGGTGGTCGTCTATCCCGATCCTAAGGAGCTCGATCTCCTTTTTGAGCATTTCTCGCCGAAGGGCATTTGGCTCGAACTTCGAAACGTGGATGATTTTGATACTGCCAAGAAGATCATAAAGCGGGTGGAGGCTTGGCGATAAGGGGCGCCTCTTTGCCCCTGGCCTGTCTATTCGGAGCGGCGGCGCCATTCTGAGGGGGGCACTCCTTCCGCATCTGCGAAGGCCCGGGAGAAGTAGTTCGGATCGTCGAAGCCCGAGGACAGGGCCGCCTCGGTGACCGAGGCGCCTGCGCGCAGGGCCTCCTTGGCCCGCTCAATCCGCAGGGTCAGGGCGTAGGCGCGCAGGCTCGCTCCCATGACCCGCTTGAAGAGGTGGCTCAGGGTGGAGACGGACACGTGGCAGGCCGCGGCCACTTCCCGGGCCTCCACCTGGCGGTCCAGGCGGCGGCGCAGGTACTCCGCCGCGTGGAGGGCTATCCTCCGTTCCCGGCCGAGCCGGGCCGCCTCGGGCACCGTCAGGCGGCCCGCCTCACCCACGAGGCGAAGGTACTGCCTGCGCAGCTCCGACGCGGCGAGGCCGAGGAAGGCCGCGGCGTCCTTCTCGTCCGGGGGCTCCCGGCGTATCGCCTCGCCGTAGGCGCGCTCCAGCGCCCCCGCCGCTTCGCTCCCTCCGTCGGCTCCGGCTTCGCCCGGGGAGCCCGGCGCCCGCCGCGCCCGCTCGAGTCCCGATTCCCGGTCGGAGGAGAAGCCCCCCAGGGCTATGGTCGCAAGGAGGAGGGCGTCGGAGCGCACGGGCTGCACGTACTCCTCCCTTCCGGCGAAGCAGCTGCCCCGGAAGCAGCCGGCCGCGGCGGCCGCGGCGGCGCAGAGGCGGCTCTTTTTTCTCAGGCATTCGTCCCAGAGCCGCCGGTCCGATTTGATCGCCATGCAGAAGGGGTTGCGATGGATGAAGTAGGTGTCCAGCCGGGCGGAGGCCTCCTGGTCGGCCACGAGGAGGCCGGAGAAATCGTTGACCGTGACCTCGAAGCCCAGACGCTCCAGGGCCGCGAAATAGTCCAGAAGGGCGTCCCATTCGGCCATGCGCCATGGTCGCATCGATTTGCACGTTTGTCCAGATGCCGCCGCAGGCCCGTCAAGGCGCGGCCCGTCCGCGGCCGCTAGTATGGGTTCATGAAACCGATGACGAACCGGGAACGCCTCTTGGCGGCCCTCAGGGGGGAGCCCGTGGACCGGCCTCCCGTATGGCTCCTCTTCCCCTGGCACCGAACCACCTACTACACCGACGTCCGCGCCGAGCCGAGCTACCGGGAGGTGGTGGAAGCCCAGCTCCGCCATGCCTCGGTGCTGGACCGCAGGAACTTCGACCTGTCCCCCTTCGCGCTTCCCCCTCCCCAAGGATTGCTGCGCAGCGAGGAGGAGCTCGACCGCTTCATGGACCTGCCCATCCTTGAGGGTGCGGCCCTGGACGCGGCGCTTGAGGCCTTTCTGCCACCCTATCTGGCCGAGCGCGCGGAGTTCCCTCCGGATGCGGGGGCCATGATGCTCGACCTGGGGGAGCCCGTCGGCGTGCTCTACCACGCCTCGGACCTGAACGAGTACCCCATCTGGTCCCTGACCCGGCGGGAAGAGGTCGCCGCCTTCCTCCGCCGCCTCCAAGCCCACTTCCTGGCAAAGTACCGCTGGTGCCTGGAGCGGGACCTGGCGGAGGTCTACTTCCTGGTGGGCAGCGAGCTGGCCGCCCCGCCCATGGTGAGCCGGGAGGTCTTCCGGGAGTGGGTGGTCCCCTTCCAGAAGGAGCTCATAGACCTGGTGCGGTCCTACGGGAAGCTGAGCATCACCCACTTCCACGGCCGGATACGCGACCTGCTGCCTGACTTCCTGGAGCTGGGACCCGACGGCCTCCACACCATCGAGGAGCCGCCCGTCGGCGACTGTCCCCTGTCCCACGCCCTGGAGGCCGCGGACAACCGGATCACCCTGATAGGGACCGTGCAGTACGACGAGTTCCGGGCCCTGACGCCCGAGGGCATGCGCGCGGAGGTCCGGCGGGTTCTGGATGCGGCGCGGGGCAGGCGCTTCATCCTTTCACCCTCCGCGGGGCCCTTCCATCCCGAGCTGGATGAACGTATGCGGGACAACTACCTCGCCTTCCTTCAAGAAGGCGCACGCAATATACCGTAAGGAGCAATCATGCGCGAAAAAACCTACGAAGTCGATTTCTGCGTCGTCGGGGGCGGCATGGCCGGCCTCTGCGCCGCCGTGGCCGCGGCCCGGCGGGGCTGCCGCACCGCCCTGGTCCAGGACCGCCCCGTGCTGGGGGGCAACGCCTCAAGCGAGATCCGCATGTGGATCTGCGGCGCCCATTCCGCCGGACACTCCCATGCCCACGAGGGCCAGCCCCCGGCCGAAGGGGACAACCACGAGACGGGCATCATCGAGGAGATCCTCCTGGAGAACCTGTACCGCAACGGGACTCCCAGTTACGCCGTCTGGGACGCCGTCCTCTACGAGAAGGCCAAGTACCAGGAGAATCTCACGCTCCTGCTCAACACCTACGTGAGCGAAGTGGAGACCGACCGGAAGAGCGGGGACGGATCGGCTCCCGCTCCGGCGGGCACGCGCATCCTCTCGGTGACGGGGCGCCAGATGACCAACGAGACCCGCGTGACCGTGAAGGCGCAGCTGTTCGCCGACTGTACGGGGGACGGCCTCCTGGGTGCGCTGGCCGGCGCCGAGTACCGGATCGGACGGGAGTCGCGGGACGAGTTCGGCGAGTCCATCGCGCCGGAGCGGAAGGACCGGCATACCATGGGGCTGACCTGCCTCATCCAGGCCCGAGAGACCGACCGTCCGCAGACCTTCATCCCGCCGTCCTGGGCCTACCGCTACGACTCGGACGGCCGGCTCCCCGATCGGGAGCACCGTCTCCAGGGGCTCCAGAATTTCTGGTGGCTCGAGGTCGGCGGCATGGGCGATTCCATCCACGACGCGGAGGAGCTGCGGGACGAGCTCTTGAAGATCGCCTACGGCGTCTGGGACCACATCAAGAACCGGGGAGACCACGGGGCGGAGAACTGGGTCCTGGACTGGGTCGGATACCTTCCGGGAAAACGGGAGAGCCGGCGCTTCGTGGGGGACCATATCCTCTGCCAGTCCGACGTCGAGCGGGAGGGCCGCCACTTCGAAGACATAGTAGGCTACGGCGGCTGGACCATGGACGACCACTTTCCCGAGGGCTTCTACAAGCAGGAAGCGGGCACGATCTTCCATCCCGCGCCGTCCCCCTACGGCATACCCTACCGCTGCCTCTATTCCCGCAACCTGGAGAACCTCTTCATGGCCGGGCGGAACATCAGCGCCACCCACACTGCACTGTCCTCGAGCCGCGTCATGGCGACCTGCGCCACCCTGGGCCAGGCGGCGGGGACCGCCGCGGCCATCGCGGCCCGGGAGGGCCTGTCCCCCCGGGGCGTCTACGAGCGGCGGCTTCCGGAACTCCAGCAGACGCTCATGGAAGACGATTGCTACCTTCCCTTCAAGCGACGCGAGGTCAACGCCCTGACGCTGCGGGCCTCCCTATCCGCGACCCGCGGCGATCCGGAGCAGCTCCGCAACGGCTGGGACCGCAGGATAGGCGCGGAGCGCAACAGCTGGGACGCGGGGCTCGGGGACACGGTGACGATGGATTTCGGCGCGGAGACGGAGCTTTCTTCGCTGCGGCTGGTTTTCGATTCCGACCTAGCCCGGACTACGCGGAACATGCCGTCCTACCATAGCCTGGCGGGTCAAAGCTTCGCTCCGCCGCCCCAGCTGGTCAAGGCCTTCCGCATCGAGCTCCAGGACGGGGCGGGGATTTGGCGGGAGTGGAAGACCGTGGCGGACAACCGCCGGCGCCTAGTCCGGCTGGAGCTGGGCGTCCGCGCCCGGGCCCTGCGCTTCACCGCCCTGGAAACCTGGGGCGCTCCGTCGGTGCGCCTCTTTGCGATGGATGTGGAGTAGGGGACGCCTGCGCCTCTACGGCATGATGCCGTAGAGGTTCATGGGGCGGCTCTTGCCCCGGACGCGGCTGCGGTAGGCCCTGACCTCCCCGATCCTGCCCTTCACCAGGCGGTAGGTGAGCTCGTCCATCAGGACCTTGTCGGGGCAGCGCCGGGTGAGGGCTTCCAGGCGGCTGGCCACGTTGACCGGGTCCCCCAGCACGGTGTATTCCTGCCGGTGGACC
>CAYUPG010000073.1:0-11526 GCA_964446515.1 uncultured Treponema sp. | reverse complement strand
GTGACGTCCTCGGCCAGGTCGCGGATGAAATTGATGTACTGCATGGACCGGCCGAGCATGCGGGCGCTGGGCTCCGCTTCCGCCGGAAGGCCGAGAATTCTGGCCATGAAGAGGCCGATAACCTCCGCCGAACCGTAGACGTAGGAGAGGGTCTCCTCCAGGGTATCGTATTCGTCGCGGTTCAAGTCGGCCTCCATGGCGTCCAGGAAGGCCCCGGTCCAGGAGGGGTCGAAGGAGCACTCGGAGGCTAGGGCCGCGTAGGCGTCTATGGCGGCGCGGTCCTCGGGGGCGAGGTCCGAGGGCCCGAGCTTGTCCTTGGACACTGGGGCCTCCGCTCCGCCGGACATGCCCCCGCTCCGTTCCGCCGTGCCTCCGAGGGCGGGCAGGGACTCGGCGTAGGAGCGGAAGGCGCGGAAGCCGGCTCCGTCCTGGGGAACGGCGTCGACGAAGTCGTCGGCCCTGCGGACGAAGGCGTAGAGGGCGAATACCCGGCGGCGGACGGCCGCGGGAAAGAAGAGGCTGGAGTTGAAGTAGGTGGTGCTCCCCCGCTTGAAGGTCGCCC
Organism: uncultured Treponema sp.; assembly: GCA_964446515.1. Lineage (GTDB taxonomy): Bacteria > Spirochaetota > Spirochaetia > Treponematales > Breznakiellaceae > CAYUPG01. The sequence goes on along the minus strand of CAYUPG010000073.1, from coordinate 10,964 downwards.
TCTGGAAGCGGGAAAGTCCGCCGTCCGACGCGCGGCCGCTCACCGGCCCAGACCCTCCAGCACTGCCGGGACCGCGACTTCGGCGGCGATGAAGGTCATGGGCACCCCGACGCCGGGGTGGGTGTACTGGCCCGCGTAGTAGAGGCCCTTGACCCTGCGGGAGCGCATTGCCGGCCGGAATACGGCGGTCTGCCGCAGGGTATGGGCCAAGCCCAGGGCGGTGCCCTTGAAGGCGTGGTAGTCGGCGCTGAAATCCCGGTGCGTGAACAGCCGCTTGACCTCTATCTTCGACCTCAGCTCGCTCCCGATCACCCGCTCCACCCTGTCCATGGTGCTCTGGAAGAAGGATTCCCGAAGCTCGTCGCCGTCGGCCAGGCCCGGAGCCGTCGGCACCAGGAGAAACAGGTTCTCCTTCCCCTCCGGCGCGGCGCGGCGGTCGGTCTTCGAAGCGGCGGAAAGGTAGAAGCAGGCGTCGTCGGGCCAGGAGGGCCGTTTGAAGATGCGGTCGAAATGGTCGTCCCAGTCGTCGGCGAAGTAGAGGTTGTGGTGGGCTATCCCGTCCACCCGCTCCTTGAGCCCCAGGTAGGCGATGAACATGCCGGGGGCCACCACCGCCTTGTCCCAATAGCCTTCGCCGTAGGACCTTTGCTTTTCCCCCAGGAGCTCCCGCTCCGCATGGGCATAGTCCGCGCAGACCAGGACCGCGTCCGCACCCAGGGTGAAATTTTCAGCGCCCCGACGGGCCCGCACCCCCGTCGCCGCCCCGCCCGAGGTAAGTATCTCCGTGACCTCCGTGCCGCAGCTGATGGAGACGCCCAACTCTCCGCAGAGGCGCACCAGACCCTCCACTATGGCGTACATTCCCCCCTCGGGGAAGCGTATGCCCTCCGCCAAGTCCAGGTAGGACATGAGGGAGTACAGGGCCGGTGCGTTGGATGGGCTCGCGCCGAGAAAGACCATGGCGTACTCGAGGATCTTCCGGGCCCGGTGATCCGTAAAGTAGCGGCGCACGTAGGAGTCCAGGGACTCGAAGACGTTGAGCCTGAGGCCTTCGGTCATCAGCCGCCGATTGAGGAACTGGAACACGTTCCGGTATTCCCGGTAGAGGAAATCCCCCATGGCGACGTCGTACTTGTACTTCGCATTGGCCACGTAGTCCCGCAGCCGCCCGCCGCCCCCGCGCTCGAAGCCCTCGAAGAGCTCCACGGTGCGCTCGAAATCGGAGCTGATCTCTACGCTCTCCTTTCCGCCGAAGAAGACCTTATAGTGCGTCGAGAGCTTGGCCAGGGACCAGTAATCCTCCCGCTTTCTGCCGAGGAGGGTGAAGAAGCGGTCGAAGACCTCGGGCATGAGATACCAGGAGGGCCCCATATCGAAGGCGAAGCCCCCCTCCTCCCAGAGCCGGGCGCGCCCCCCGGGGCCGCCGCAGCGTTCCAGGACGGTCACCTCGCAGCCCTCCTTGGCCAGGAGGGCTGCGGAGCAGAGGCCCGCGAAGCCCGCGCCCACCACCAGCACTTTTTTAGCCATATCTACTCCGAAAGAATCGACTTGAGGACCGACGGTTCCAAGCGGAAAGGACTGCCGAGGCCCTGGCAGAAGTGGTGAACGCGCAGCAGATGCACGGAGAGGTCGGAGTAGATGACGCGATCGCCTCCCCGCTCCACGGTCACGGAATTCTTGTGGAAAATGCCGTCGGCGTAGGGACAGGGGAGCTTTCCCCTGGCCTCGTCGCTCTTGACCACCCACCGCCCGTCAATGGTGATGGGTTCTCCCAGCCCCTCGGCGCCCCTGCGGGCGAGGGATTCCAAGGCATCCGCCGCAGCGTCGAAGTCCAGACCCAGGGCGCGGAACTGCTCCTCGTCGGCCTGGATGATGTCCGACAGGGGTCTGGCGTCGGCGCCCAGGAAACCCGCGCTGGTGAGCACCCCCGCGGCCATACGTTCCGCGGCCGCAACATCTTCCGCACGCATCTTCATGGTCCACCCCCTAGGCGAATTTGTCGTAGTAGATCTTGTCCGCAGCGATGCCGTTGGCGGCCATCACCTTGTTGCAGGCGTCGATCATGCCGGGACTCCCGCAGAGATAGCCCTCCATGGGCACGCCCTTGGGCATCTTCTCCTTGAAATAGGAGTCCAGCACGTTGGTGATGAGTCCCGTCGGTCCTTTCCAGTTGTCCTCTTCCTTAGGCTCCGAGAGGGCGGGCACGAAGTGGAAATTCGGGAATTTCTTCTCCAGCTCCGCCATCTCGTCGAGGTAGAACATGTCCCGCTTGGACCGGGCGCCGAAGAAGTACCAAATGTCCCTATCCGCATAGGCGCCCGTCTCCGCCATGTGGTTGAGCATGCACTTGAAGGGCGCCATGCCCGAACCGCCGGCCACGAAGACCATGAGGGCGCCGGTATCCCGGATGCCGAACTCCCCGAAGGGGCCCACCACCTCCACACGGTCCCCTTCCTTGAGGTTTTGGTGCACCCAGGTGGTGGCTATGCCCCCCGGAACCAGGCGCACCAGCAGCTCGATGTGGGAGGAGTCGCCGGGGGTGGAGGACATGGAGTAGGCCCGCTGGACCGATTCCTTGACCGCGCCGTAGGGGGGAACCACCAGCTGGGCGTACTGACCGGGGGTAAAGGAGATGCCCCCCGCGGCCACCGCATCCTCGGGAAGGCGCATGTAGACTTCCTTAATGTCGTAGGTGAGATCCCGGATGCGCTCCACCGTGGCGGAAAATTTCCGGATATTGAAGAGGGCCTCCGGCAGCTCGATGGCGATGTCCTTCTTGAGCTTGATCTGGCAGGAGAGGCGGACGTTCCGGGAGACCTCCTCCGGAGTCAGGTAGGGAAGCTCCGTCGGGAGGTGGGGACCCACGTCGGAGAGGACGCGGACCTTGCAGGCTCCGCAGGAACCCCTGCCGCCGCAGGCGGAAGGAACGAAGATGTTCTGGAAGGCCAGGGTTCCCAAGAGGGGAGAACCGCCCTTCACGGCCAGGAGCTTCTTGCCCCCGTTGATGTCCACCTTCACTTCGCCGTAGTCGTTGACGAAACGGTCGGTGAGGGCGATGAGGAAGGCCAGGGCCGAAGAAACGAGGGCGACCACCAGGGGGCCCAGTATCAGGGGATGCATCGGGACCTCCTTACTGTACGTTCAACATGCCCGAGAAGCCGATGAAGGCCATGGCCATGAAGCCTATGGTGATGATGGTGATGCCCGGCCCCTTGAGGCCCGCCGGAACCGGCGCGGCGTCCACCTTCTTGCGTATTGACGAGAGGAGCATGATGGCCAGCCACCACCCCGCGCCGGAGCCGACGCCGAAGGAGAGGGTCTGGAAGAAATCGTAGTTCCTGATCTGCATGAAGAGGATAGCTCCCAGAATAGCGCAGTTCACGGTGATCAGGGGGAGGAAGATGCCCAGGGCCAGGTAGAGGGCCGGGGAGAAGCGGTCTATCACCATCTCCAGGATCTGCACTATGGCGGCTATGACGATGATGAACACGATGAAGGAGAGGTACTCGAGCCCCAGGGGCTCGATGACGAACTTCAGCACCGCCCAGGAAGCTACCATGGTGATGGTCATGACGATGGTGACTGCGAAGCCCAGACCGAAGGAGCTCTTCTGATCCTTGGAGATGGATATGAAGGAGCACATCCCCAGGAAGTTGGACAGGAGTATGTTGCTGGTGAAGATGGAGGCGAAGAGCAGGGTCACCGGATGCACGACGGGGTTCATTTGGAGCCTCCTTGGGCCGCCTGGGCCGGTTTGGGCGGGGCTTTGGATTTTTCCTGCAGGGCCTTGGCGCCCCACATCACCATGGCCAGGATGAAGAAGGCGCTGGGCGCCATGATCATGATGGTCCAGGGCGTGAAGGCCTCGCCCATCAGGTTCTTGAGGACGGGCAGGCCGAAGAGGCTGCCGAAGCCCAAGAGCTCCCGGAAGAGGGCTATGAACATGAGCACCGCCATGTAGCCGAAGCCGGAGGTGAGTCCGTCCCAGAAGGACAGGAGGGGCGGATTGGAGCGGGCGAAGCCCTCCGCGCGGCCCATGATGATGCAGTTGGTGATGATGAGCCCCACGTAGGGCCCGAGGGACCGGGAAATCTCCGGCAGATAGGCCCGCAGGACGATGTCGATGATGATGACGTAGAAGGAAATCACCAGCACCTGGACTATCATGCGCACCTTGTTCGGGATGAGCTTGTTCATGGCCGAAATGGTCAGGCTCGAGAAGGCCGTGGTGAGGCTCACCCCTATGGTCATGATGGCGGTGTTGGTGAGGTTGTTGGTCACCGCCAGGGTGGAGCAGATGCCCAGCACCTGGATGAAAATGGGATTGTTCCACCAGAGGTTCTGGACCAGGACCTCCGCGACGGGCCCCCGTTTCTTTGCAGCGCTCATTTCAGGACCCCCTGGGCGTCGAGTTTTCGGAGATCGGCGATCTCTTGGTTCACTATGGCTTGGACGGCGGCGCTGGTCCGGGATGCCCCGGTCACGCCGTCCAGGATGCCGTTGTCCCTATCCGCATCCCCCGTTCCCGCGCCCTGCAGGATGGAAAGGCCCTCGGGCGGTATCGCCTCGCCCGAGAATTGATCCTGGAACCAGGACTCGTCGATGCGGCCGCCGAGGCCGGGCGTCTCGTTGTGGGAGACGATGCGGAAGCCCGCGATGCGGACTACGCCCTCCTCCACCGCCAGGATGCCGGAGATGGTGCCCCAGAGCCCCGCCCCGGCGAAGGGTTTTGCGATGCGGACCTTGCCCTCAACCGTCGCCCGGTAGAGGGGCACCGGGGCGCCCTCCAGGGTGCGAACGCGGCTTTCGTAGAGCTGGTCCACCTCCGCGGGAGCCGCGAAGGGTATGCCCAAGGCGGAAAGGAGGGCGGAGCGCTCGGCGAAGCGGCGGTTCGCAGCAACCCGCTCCTTAGTGAGCTCGTTGGCCAGGGCAAGGAAGAACACGAAAGCTGCGCATACGACGAAGGTGAAGACTACGGTGTAGACCAAGCCGTCCTTTTTCATTTTCCCGCCTCCTTCGCTCCGGCCGGCGCAGCGGCAACGGCGGCGGCCTTCTTGGCCTTGGCCGGAGACAGGTCGTCCAGCAGGGCCGCCGCGGTGTTGCCCGCCAGGACGGCGAAGCTGGTTCCCTCTGGGAAGAGGGAGAAGGTGCGCACCAGGACGATCACGGAGCCGATGATGATCCCGTAGAGCCACTGGGCCCTGGGCTTCTTGGGGGCGCTCACCGGGTCGGTGGCCATGAACACCGCCACGAAGAGGAAGCTGCCGGCCAGGAGGGATTCCATGGGGAGGGCCTTGGAGACCCCCGCCAGGAGCAGGACCGCGGTGAGCACCACCGCGCTGCCCACCGTGGAGGCGATGAGCCGCCAGTTGGCGGTCTTGGTGACGATCAGGTAGACGCCCGCCGGCACTATGAGCAGGGCGGAGGTCTCTCCCAGGGAACCCATTCGGAAGCCCAGGACGAGATCCAGAATGGGCGTCGACTCCCCGTTCCTCAGGAGGGCCAGGGGAGTCGCGGCGCTCATGCCGTCCACGGGATAGCGGAAGACGCCGGCGGCGGCGCCGAAGGAGCCGCCCTCGACGAAGCCGATCTGGAGGGCTGCGGCGAAGGAAATGTAGACGAAGAGCCGCCCGGCGATGGCCGGGTTGAACACGTTCCGACCGAACCCGCCGTAGACCTCCTTGGCCATGAATACGGCGAAGAGGATGCCCAGGCCCACTATCCACAGGGGGGCAACCGGCGGCATGGAGAGCGTATAGAGGGCGCAGGTGACCAGGACCGCCTCGCTCGGCTTCTTTCCCCGCTTTTTTTCCATCAGGTACTCGACGAGGATGCCCAGGGGAAAGACGACCAGGGCAGTCAGCAGGGGTCTGAGGCCGTAAAGGTATATCGAAAACAAAAAGATCGGCGCCAGGCTGTAGAGAACCTTGCGCATGATGGGTTGTTTGAGGAACAAGGGGGCCTCCTTTTCCTTATCAGTATACGGAGGCCCACGTTTTTATCAATAACCCTGCACCAGGGGTTTTGCCCGATAGAGCGGGAAGAGGGCCAGCAGGGCGGCGGATACCAGGGCCATGGCGATTCCTATGCCCCAGAGGTCCGCGCAGAACCCCAAAACCGGCGCGAGGAGGGCGGTGATCAGGGTGATGAATTGGGATTCCGTGGACAGGGCGGAGGCAAGGATATCGTCCTTCAGGGTTTCGGTGATGTAGGCCTCTCCCAGGGGCCTGCGCAGGTTATGGACGAGGTAGAGCCCCAGAAAGAGGAGTACCGTGAGGGCGGTCCAGCCCATGCGGTGGGAGAGGCCGACCGCAATGCCCATGGAAAGCCCCGCGACGAGGGTCAGGTTCATGGGAAGGTGCAGCGCGGAGTAGCGTTCGGCGAAGCGACCGGCATAGCGCGATGCGGCGGCGGTCAGAAGGTTGAGGATGAGGTAGGTGACGCCGATAACGACCGCGGTTCTGCGGATATCGTCCTGCCCCGAGCCCAGGAAGGCGAATACGGGGGCGGAAAGGGCGAAAGCCTTGAGGACCGGCTGCAGATAATCCTTGAGGGCGTCGAAGTAGCCGCCGTAGGATGCGGAATTGGCCACCGCCCTCAGTATGCTCGGGTTCCTCATGGAGGTGGCGAATTCCCTGATGGTCGCGGAAAAGGAGTCCCTGAGCCGGGAAATCTTGAGTTCCCGCACCTGCCCGTCCAGCTCGGCGGGATAGGAGAGCAGGAGGAGCAGATCGAGGAGATAGGGCACCATGGAGGCCAGGAACACGTAGCGGTAGCGGCCGCCCGCGACGACGATGGCGGCGGCGATCACCGCGGCCAAGGCGGAGCCCATCTGGGACCAGGACCGGGTGTGGCCGTAGTAGAATACCTTCTGATCCTTCCACCCCTTGATGCGCAGGTACTCGAAGATCATGGCCTTGTGGGTACCCGTGCGGAAGGCGTCCCCGAAGGCCATGAAGAGCATGGCAAGGGCGAAGAACGGGAAGGACCCGGAAAAGAAGAAGATGGGGAAGGCCACGAGGTAGGACAGCATGGAGTACACCATGGTTCTCCTCCGCCCCGCAGCGTCCGCCATGATCCCCGTGGGTATCTCCAGCACATTGGTCGCTATGGACTGGATCGCATAGAGGGTACCGATCTGCAGAAAGGAGAAGCCCTTTTCCCGGAAGAAGAGGAGCAGGAAGGGCTCGAAGAAGTTCAGGTTCTTCAAGAACCCGTAGAGGCAGAACTTGTAGTACATCAGATCCTTGTTGAAGCGCTGCGGCATGCCTATCTCCTGTAGTTCCAGTCCCGGGCCTGAAAGCGGCGAGCTCCTGGGCTACCCTATTCTACACGCATGCATGCGGCTCGGCCGGCCCTTCACCCTCAAATCGTCCCTTGGAGATCCGCATGCTAAGGTTGTTTGCACATTCTACGGATTAATGATTATTTTGATAAGATACGCGGCATCGGCATAAGGGGTGAGGGAGAATGGGGAGCAATGCAGGATCGGACGCAGCGTCGGATCCCGGTTCCATACTCATCGTGGACGATGACAGGGCAGTGGTGGACGTCACGGCCCGCATGCTGGAACAGGAAGGATTCGCGAATCTTAGAAAGGCGTATTCAGGAAAAGCGGCCATACTGGAACCGGGGCAAGGAACAGTCCAGGCGCTGATTCTTGACTTGGGTTTGCCGGACATCCCGGGTGAGGAAGTCCTGGAGCGGATACGGGAAGAGCATCCCGAAATCGCCGTGATCGTAGTGAGCGCCCAAGGAGAGCTGGACACCGCGGTCCGCTGCATGTCCAAGGGTGCATTCGACTACATAGTCAAGGGTTCCGATCCGGGCAGGATAGCAACGAGCCTGCGCAGGGCACTGCAGGAGCGCAAGCGTGAAAGGGAATTCGCCGTTCTGCGGGAACGGATGCAGAGCCCCATCCTCAACAATCCAGCGGCCTTCGCCGCCATACTGACAAGATCCGAGCGGATGAGGGCTTTGTTCCGTTTCCTGGAAGGGGTGGCGCCCACCGACGAACCGGTCCTGATCGTGGGAGAGACCGGCGTGGGAAAAGAGCTGTTCGCCCGGGCCGTTCACGACGCGGGGGGCCGCAGGGGCGCATACGTCGCCGCGAACCTGGGCGGCATAGAAGATTCCATGCTGGCGGACACCCTGTTCGGCCACAAGGCCGGTGCGTACACGGGAGCGCAGGAAAGCCGACCGGGCCTCGTCGCCACCGCCGAAGGAGGCACCCTTTTCCTTGACGAGATCGGAGACGTAAGTCCGGTTTCGCAGATAAAGCTGCTGCGTCTATTGGAGAACGGTGAATACTATCCCCTCGGATCGGACACCCCGAAGCGCAGCAAAGCTCGGATTGTGGCCGCCACGAACAGGGACCTGGAGGCCCTTGCGCGGGAGGGAAAGTTCAGAAAGGACCTCCTGTACCGGCTATCAACATTCAAGATCACCGTTCCTCCTCTGCGGGAGCGCCCGGAGGACATTCCTGTGCTCTGCGACTACTGGATGCAGGACAAGTCGGACGGCCCCCGCAGATTCACCCTCACCGAGGAGGCGCTCGACCTGATGCGCCGATACTCCTTTCCAGGGAATGTACGGGAGCTTCGGGGGATTATGCTCCGCTGCCGCGTCCTCTGCCCCAACGGCAGCCTCGATGCCGGCCTCCTGTCGACGCTGCTGGAGGGAACCGGCCACGGCAGGACTCCCGCACAGAACGATCATACGCCGTCCGCGCACCCGGACAAGTTCCCGACCATACGTCAAATGATCGACGACTTGGTGCAGGAGGCCTTGAGGAAGACCGGCGGCAAGCAGAATGAGGCCGCAGCCTTGCTGGGGATAAGCCCCCAGGCTCTGAGCAAACGGCTGAAGCAAAGGAGGGAGCCGTGAAGAAACGCTTCATCCGCCGGTTTTCCGGAGAACCGGGAACTCGGTATCGTCTCGTTGCCTTCGACCGGATGCTCCTCGATTTCCTTTACTATGCGGAACAGCACCAGGGCAAACCATGAGACCCAGGCAGAGCGGGAGAGCTGCGCTAGTTCTTGTACAGGCCGTCGAAGAAGGCGGAAGGATCTTCAGGGCCCACGAGCGGGCGGCCGAGGGACGCGACGTGCTGGTACGGATGTACCCTGCAGCATCCCCCGACATATCCCTAAGCTTGGCCGAAGCGGACTATAGGATCTCGCTTGCCCTAGCGAATCCCAAGCTCCTTGCGCCGGAGGCACTCGACTATGCGGGAAACAGTCCCTGCGTAGTCCTGGAGTACTTTCCCGGCATACCGCTGAACGCCCTCGCGCCCGAAGAGCTCAATCGAAATCCCGAGCGCCTCCTCTACCGCATAGGGCAAGCCTTGGCTGAAATACATGCCCGCCGATGGGCACACCTCGGCCTTGTCCCCCATGCCATCCTCGCGTATCCCGCCGCGGATGACTGGGATGTCCGCCTCTCTGGATTAGCCTACGCCAAAAGCGAGCAGGAGCCGTTCTCCATTCGCTTGGAGGCGCCCTTGCGCCGCCAAGACGTTGATTTCGTCGCCCCCGAATTGGCAGGCCTGGATCCGAAAAGCCCGATGGTCAAGGGCAGCTCCTGCGATCTGTATGCGCTGGGGGCCGTCTACTCCTTTGTGCTCGAAAAACTGGGCCTCGATCATCCGGTCGATCATAGCGACTCCCTGCGGCGGATTGTCGGGCATCTCCTTGAACCCGACCCGGGTAAGAGGTACCGAAGCATCGCCGGAGTTCTTCGGGACCTGGAGACCCTGGGGGATACGGAACCATTCTTGCTTGGGCGCCGCGACCCCGTTCCCTATCCCCGTTTCGGATTCATCGGAAGGGAGCGGGAGCTTGAACAGCTGCGGGCCTGGGCCCTCCATTCGAGAATCTCAGGCGGCGGCTGCATGGTGCAGGGACCGGCGGGAAGCGGCAAGACCCAATTGGCCGCGGTGTTCCTGAAGGATGCCGCGCTTGATGGAGCACCGGCGCCGGTAGGAAAATTTGAAGAGAACGCCATCGACGGCTACACGGGTTTCCGTGCCGCACTGGAGGATTTCGAAAAAAAGGCCCATCTTCTTCCCTCAGAAGAATATGGGCGATTAAAGGCCGTTCTGGAAACGCTTCCAGAGACCGCACGGACGGTCCTTGCGTATTGGGTACCGGCCCTTAGGAACTTGATGCCGAAAACCGAAAACCCGGAGCTCACGGAGGGGTTCATCAGCCTTGAGCCGGGGGACCGGCGCCGCTCCCTGCACGCGGCTGTCATCGCATTTTTCAGCCTCCTCTGCAGGGACTGGAAGGAAATCGTGCTGCTTCTGGATGACGTGCACTGGGCCGGAGACGCCGCCCTTGAACTATGCAGTGCGCTTTGGGAGCTCAAGATCCCAAGATTCTTCCTGCTCCTCACCGCAAGGCCAAGCACGGCGTCTCCCCTCCCCCTGCCCCGACTGGATCTTCCCTCCCTTGGGCGCGATGAACTCCACCGCCTTGCCGAGTCCGCATTTCCCGAGATGCATCCGCCCTCAATGCAAAGACTTGTCGATCTTTCCTACGATGTTACGGGCGGGAACCCCCTATTCTTTACCCGTTGGATTGAGGATCTCCACAATCGTGGAATCTTGCGCTTCGATCTGCTCTCCGGAGTCTGGTGCTTCCAGGAAACGCCGACGGCCCAGCCGCCTCCCAGTCTTGAGGTCGCCGAGTTCATCGCCCTCCTGTTCAGGCGGCTCAGCAGGACGGAACAGCGGGTGCTTGGCACGGCATCCTGCTTCGCTTCATCCTTCAATACCGACGTACTGGCCGCGGCGAGCGGCATTTCTAGAGACTCGGTCCAAAATACCCTGCATGCCCTGGAGCAGCGGGGCTTTGTGGAAACTATCGGCCCAGATTCCTATCGGTTCCCCCACGACAAGCTCGGCGCCGCCGCATGCTCCCTGCTTGATGAAAACGAGAGGCTGCAGATCCATGCGGCCCTAG
>CAYUPG010000072.1:0-11541 GCA_964446515.1 uncultured Treponema sp. | reverse complement strand
GTCCGGGGGTCGGGGGCACCATGGTGTGGGTGGCGTAGAGGCCCGTGGAGAGGGCGATGGCCATGACCGCCATGGAGTTGCCGGACTCCTTGGCCAGCGCCTTGTTCAGGGGCGTGAGGATGACGTAGCCCGAGTCGCAGAACACGGGGATGGACACCACGTAGCCTGCGATGCTCATGGCCAGGGGAGAGCGCTGTTTGCCCACCAGCTTGAGTATGGCCTCCGTCATGGAGAGCGCCGCGCCGGTCTTTTCCAGAATCATGCCGATGATGGTGCCCGCGACGATGACGATGCCTATGCTGGAGAGGGTGCCGCCGAAGCCGCCCTTGATGGCCTCCAGCACCTTGGCCGGGGGCATGCCGATCGCGAGGCCGAAGAGGAAGGCTATCATGATGAGCACCACGAAGGCGTTCACCTTGAGCTTTCCGGTGAAGATTACGATCAAGACCACCGCGATCAACAGCATGAAGAGCGCGATTCCACCTGAAACCATAAAACCTCCTATGGCCCGACGGGCCGACTGGAGATATTTTATGCCCCTTTTTTCAGGCCGTCAAATTCCGCCTATACCTGGCCGAAGCTCATGAAAACCTGACGCAGCCGCTGCTCCAGAAGCTCAAAGGAAAAGAAGCGCTTGCCCAGCTCGAAGTTCTTCTCCCCCATCATCTGGACGGCCTCCGGGGTATCCAGTATGGCCCTCACGGACTCCACCGTATCGGGGGTGACGTAGTTGTCCATGAGCACCACGTCGAAGTCCACCGGCTCTATATCCTGCTGGAATATGGAGTAGCGGTTCACCAGGATGGGCTTCTTGAACCAGACGGCCTCCAGGAAGGCGTTGCCGAAGCCCTCGTAGGTGGACGGGTAGGTGACGAAATCGGCGTTGTGGTAGCAGTCCCAGAGGCTGTAGCGCCGCCCGCCCGATTCCGTGAGCCCCCGGGTGGCGCCGATGAGCTCGGGGTGCACCACCACCTCAACGCCCAGGAGGGCGGCGTAGTCCATGGTGCGGTGGAAGTAGTCGGACCCCTCGTCCCGCTCCTGGTGGCTGATCAGGAGCTTGGCCTTCTTATCCTTCAGGCGGCCCGCGAGCTCGATGGCGTGCTCGATGCCCTTGCGGGCTATCACCCGGGTGGGCTGGAGCAGCAGCGTCTCGTCCTCCCCTATGCCGAGATCGGCGCGGAAGGAGCGGCAGTAGCCGTCCACCTCGGGGGGCTGGGTGTGGAAGTCGAAGACGTTGGGGATCACCGTGGAGGAGAGGCCGCAGCGGTAGGAGAGCTGCCTGCGCCCCTCGGTGTTGATCACCACATGGCTGATGCTGTGCAGGCGCGGAGGGAAGGCCATGGAGAGGTAATCCTCCACCGCACTCACCAGGAAGCGCTGGCGCTCCCAGGCGAAGTCGTGGTGGTGGGCTATGGTCGGAATGCCGGTCTCGGCGATGAACTCCGTGAGGGCAAGACCCAGGGGTATGTGCATGGGGATGGTCAGGGCGTTCTCGACGACCAGGAGGTCTACGTTGAACTGCCCGACGAAATCGTAGAGGGCCCGCTTGATCTTGAACCGGACCGCCTGGATCTCCCCCGTAAGGCCCTCGCTCCGCACCGTACTGCCGAAGCAGCGCTCCTGTATGTCCTGGATCAGGGGATGGGCGAAGAAGGCCTCCTCCACCACCATGGATCGTTCCGGAGTCCAGTCGGAGAGGCCTGAGAAGAAGAAGCACTCGTAGCCCATGCGCTCCAAGACGGCGCGCCACTTTTCGGTCTCCATGGAGACGCCGTCGGTGCCCTTGAAGCGGGTCGATACGAAGCCTACCCGCTCGATGCGGTGGGATCTGGTCAGGTACATGGGGCCTCCTAGATTTTCAATACGGAAACACTCCTGCCGCCGCCCGCGGCGATCCAGCGCGTCTCCCAAGGTTCAAGCGTCACGGCCGAAAGCTCCGCTCCCAGGGCCGGCAGCTGGGGCGCCGCATCGAAGGATGCGGCCGTCCCGCCCAGGTTCTGCAGGCAGAGAACCCTGCGGCCGCCCTCGTCCGGCCCGCGCAGCAGGGCGAAGAGGGAGCCCTCGGCGGGCAAGACTTCTTGCGGCCGGTCGGGCGCGAAGGCGGCCTCGGCTGCGCGGAAATCCAGGAGGGCGGTGATGCCGTCGTACACCCTGCGGCGCAGGGAGGACGGATCCGCCAGGGCGGCCTCCAGGGCCGCAAGGGTCGGCTTTTCCCTGTTTATCGCCCGATTGTAGCCCAGGACGGCCGGTCCCTCAACCCAATGCTCCGAACCCATCCAGCTGTGGAAGTACACCGCCGGAAGACCCGCGAGGCAGAGCAGGACCCCCTGGCAGGCGAGAAAGGCCCGGGCGCGGAGCTCAACCGACCCCAGCTCGGGCGGGGCCACGACGCTCAGATAGGAACAGTTGAGCTCGTAGGGCACCGACCCGCCGGGCACCGCCTTGTACGATATCAGCGCGCCCCGCTCGAGCGTCTTGTCCAGGGTGCCGCGGAAGGCCGCCTCGTCCACAAGGCCCGCGGCGGGCGTCAGACCCACGCCGTCGTGGCTGGCCAAGAAGTTGAGAAAGAGCGGCCCCTCGCCGCTCGGGGGCAGGCCGGCGGCCCAGCGGCGCAGGGGACCTGCGTCGGCGGACACGGCGGCGTGGAGCACCAGGGGCGGGAGGGCGAAGTTGTAGACCATGTGCGCCTCGTCGCCGTCCCCGTAGTAGGAGATATTTTGGTCGTGGGGCACGTTGGTTTCCGTCAGCAGGATCAGGTCCAGGCCGAGCTCTTCCGCCACGGCGCGGAACAGCTTGACCACGGTGTGGGTCTTGGGATGGTGCAGGCAGGGTGTTCCATCCTCCTTCCAGAGGTAGGCGATAGCGTCCAGACGTATGATCTTCGCCCCCCGCTCGGCGAACTCCAGAAAAATCGCCAGGAATTCCAAGAGCACGTCGGGATTCGAGAAATCGTAGTCGACCTGATCTGCGCTGAAGGTGGTCCACACGTGGACCTGAGACCCGTCCGCCCGTCGGAAGGGCGTCAGGAGCGGGTGCGTGCGGGGACGCACCACAGAGGAGGCGTCGTAGCCTGCGGGACGGGTCAGGTACCAATCCCGGTAGGGAGCCTCGTTCCGCAGGAATGCCTGGAACCACGGGGAGGATACGCTGCCGTGGTTGACCACGAAGTCGAAGGCCAGGCGCCACGACCGGGCTAGGCGGCCGATGTCCTCCCAGGTGCCCAGGCGGCCGTCCACCTGCCGGTAGTCCACCACGGAGAAGCCGTCGTCCGAGGTGTACGGGTGGAAGGGCAGGATATGCACGTGGGAAAAGCTGTTCCGGTTCCACCGGGAAAGAAAGGCCTCGAGCCGTACGAGGCCGGCCGCGCCTCCTCCGGAGGCGACGCCTGAGACCATATCCCCGTAGGTGATGAGCAGGGCGTCTTTCTCGCTCAGGGGCCGCCGAGCGCCCGTCCCGGAATGCTTCGACATGTGAGAGCGAAGGCGGCCGGCGGTTTCGGAGCCCCGCTCTCGGCCGTACAGGTATTCCAGGATGGATTCGATTCCGCTCATTCCTTAACGCCCCCTTGGGCAAGTCCGCTAACCAAGCGCTGCTGTATCATCATGAACAGGGCCACGACAGGGACTGCGGTCAGCATGGAAGCAGCCATTATCCGATCCCAGATCGCGTTCTTGGAGACGAAGAGGGACTTCAGCCCTATCGTAAGGGTATAAGACTCATTAAAGGATTTCAAGAAAACGGAAGCGAAAAGATACTCGTTCCAGGCGATCATGAAACTGTAGATGAACACCGTCGCGATGGCGGAGATGGATAAGGGCAGGATGATCCGATAGATGGTCTGCCATCGGCTGCATCCGTCTATCAGAGCAGCCTCATCGATGGAATAGGGAATGGTCCTGAAATAATTGCCCAGCATGTACAGGGAAACCGGCAAGGTCTGCACCAGGTAGACGATTCCCAGGGCCGCAGTCGCCCCAACCGGATTAGCCATGAACCCAAGGGAAACCGCCAACTTGTACATGGGAATCAAGAGCAGGGTACCGCCGAACATATACACGAAGAGCACGCCCCGCTGCACCAGGCCCCGCTCGCGGTACCTGGTTCGGGAGAAGGAATAAGCACCTAGGACCGCCAGCGCCACCGACGCCAGGGAGCTCAAGACCGAGACTATAAGGGAATTCCTGAAGTATCTGATGAAGGGGAATACATCCTCGGTGCTTTGGAACTTCTTTACAATCTCCGCCCGCTGGCGCGAGGTGAGCTCCGTATTCTCTTCGAGAAGAAGACGCACCGATTCCGGCAGCTCCTTCATCGACGAGCCGAGGTTCAGCAGCTCCCTATAGGCATCCGTATTGATGCTCCGGGGAATCAGCGAATGGTTCCCCCAATCCCATTGATGCTTGAGACTTATGGAAAGCATCTGGGCAAAAGGGAAGAGGCAGAAGATTACGACTCCCGACACCGCAAGCGCGAACATCGCGCTGCGCGCTATGCTTTTCTTCTCTACCATTTCAGCGCCTTCTTGACGTACAGGAGTATGAATCCCATCAAGATGATGAATTGGGTTACGGCGACCGCCGAGGCTTGCCCAATCGACTGAGTGCCAATGAAGGCCTTGAAGTACGTATACACCGGCAGAACTCTGACATTGTCGGCCAACAGGTATACCTCCTCGAACTTATTGAAATTCCAGATGAAGCGAAGAAGCATCATGGCGCTGACGACGAAGTATATCTCCGGCAGGGTGATGAACCGGAATTGCTGGGCCCCGTCCGCCCCGTCCAAGACCGCCGCCTCGTACAGCGTCGCATCTATAGCCTGAAGCCTGGAAAGAACCATCAAGTACACGAAGGGAAAGGACCGCCAGATGTTGAAAACGACCGCCACCCAAAGGGCCGAAGACGGGTTCCCAATGAGGTTGAACCGCTCCCTGCTCAAGGACAGCACATCCACGAAAAGGTAGGTGAAGAAGCCTTGCACGGGATCGAAAAAAAACTGCCAGGAGAATACCACCGATATGACCGGCGCCACATAGGGCAGCAGGATGACGCTCCTGACGAGCCCCCGCAGGGGGAATTTCACATTCATCAGCAGGGCAACCGCGACGCCCAGGACGGCGGCCCCCAGGGTAGAAAAGACGACATATATGAAGGTCGTACCCACGGACTCCCAGAAAGCCGGATCGGTCAACACATCCGTATAATTCTTGACGCCCACGAACACGCTCTCCCGTACGAAGGAGACGGAAAAGAAGCTCAGTATGAGATTGTACAGGATGGGGTACAGGATGAGCGCGCCGACCACCACCACCGAGGGCAGTATCATCAGACGGCCGAACCATGCTTCCTGCCTTTCTATCGAAATCCTAACTGCCGGCATTTGCACGCTCCGCTAAAGCGCTCCGCGGTGGAGCGCAGCAATTGAAAGCGCCCGCCGGAGGGCGGGCGCCGAAACGCTTACTCTTCCATTATTTTTTTCATCTCCGCCTCGGCTCTCGCCATGGCGGTATCCACGGGAACCTTCTCCTGCGTCACTGCGTAGAGCATCTGGGGGATGACCTGTTTGGCGAAAATCTTGCTGGCCGCGGGCACCCTGTAGCCGTCAACGATGCTGAAGGTCTTTATACGGTCCATGCCCTCGATGATTTCCGCCATCTTCTCAGGTCCATAATTCTTGAACAGGGACTGCGGATCATTCTGGAAACGTGGATTTGTTGCGATTTCCCTTAATGCGGGATTCATGCCGCCGGGAGCCATATGGAGAAAGGTGATGTAGGTGTTCGGCGTGTACAGATAGCGCAGGAACCGTTGGGCCGCTTCGGTCACCCGGGGGTCCTTCTGCTTGCCGATACCCATAGCCAGCACCACGCCGTACCCTGAGGCGGACTTGTTCCGGATGATGGGCACCATCTTCGTCTTCTTCACCAAGTCAGGATCAAAGGCGCTGCCGCCACCCAAATCATTGAAGTTCTTCCCCGTGAGGGAATCGGCGGCGGCCGATGCGAGAGCAAGGTCGTCCATGATGTACGTCGAATAGAAGAACATGGCCATTCGGCCCTGGATGTAGTAGTCGCGGGCCCGCCAATTCTGCGGTCCGGGAGGATTGAACTTCGCCAATTCCGCATAGAATTGTACCGCCTCCTTCATGGCAGGCGAATTGAAAATCAGTTTCCCCGTCCTGTCGAAGAGAGCGGCGTTATTGGACATGGCGATGGGGGTAAAGCACTGTTCCGCATATACCTCCGCCCTGGTGCCCACCAGGATGCCGTATTGGTTCTTCTCGGGCTTGTGGAAATACCGGGCGGCCTTCAGGATATCATCCCAGGTGGAGGGGGGATTGAGGCCCGCTTCTTTGAACCAGTCCTCCCGATACCAAAGGCCCTGTATCCAACCGTGGTAAGGCAAGGCGTAATACTCTCCGGAGCTGCTCCTGAGCAGATCAAGAACACCCTGATAGAAACGGTTAGCGCCGATATCATCCAAAACCGCCTTGGCGGCGACCGTATCCAGATAACCTTCGGCGCCGAAGGCTACGGCATTCTCAGAACCCAGCTCCACCAGGGCAGGCAGCGCACCGATTGCCGCCGCTGCATTCAGCTGGGTAGGCAGATCATTCTCGTCCACCGGAACAACCTTTACCTTAACATTGGGATTCAAGGCGGCATAGGTGTCTACCAGGACTTGAATGATGGCCATGCGGTCCGATTGAGTCTGTGCGGTCCAGAACTCGATCTCCACGGGACCCGTGGTCTCTGCGGCCGATGTCCCGGCAGCGTCTTTTCCGCCACCGGCAAAGACGAAGGCCGAAACCAGCGCCATGAGGACCGCCGCAGTTACTGTTTTTCTCTTCATACTCGCACCTCCTAAGGTTTTTGTTAGTCAAGTATAGGAGACGCTCAAAGAAGGATTTATACTATCCTATCATTTTTTCACTCTAATATGGTATTATTTTATCATGAAGGCGAGCCAAGAGATAATATATCCCACTCCGGGGCACTCTTTTTGCATTCAGTTCTTCACCGAGCGGCGGCTCCATTTCAACTGGCATTACCATCATGAACTCGAGCTGGTAATCATCTCGGACGGTCACGGGCAAGCCCATATTGGGGACATGGTCATATCTTTTCGAGCGCCGGCGGCGTTCCTGATTGGGGCATCTATGCCCCACGGTTTCGTCAGCGAGGATGAGAGCAGGGGCTGGATCATACAGTTCGACACGCGCGTGTTCAGACCCCATGGAGGGATATGCGAACTTGAAGGAGTATCTTCGCTGCTATCCGAATCGGGTCGTGGCCTATCCTTTAGTCCCGGCGCCGCAGACCGTGCCGCCGAGATGCTCGGCGGGATGGAAAGCGCAGTAGGCCTTGAAATATGGACCAGAGTGCTCAAAGCCCTGGACCTATTCTCAGGAGACTCCGAAAGAACGGTCTGCTCCCGGGTTAGACGAGAGGCTGCGCCGGGAAGCGTGGGGATCGACGAAATAGCAAGCGAGATATTCAACAATATCGGGAAAAGCTACCGGCTGCAGGATATGGGGCGCCAAGCCGGTCTGCCGGTTCCCACATTCTGCAGGCACTTCAAACGCCGATTCGGCTTAAGCTTCACCGAATATCTGCACTCGATCCGGGTCAACAATGCAAAAAAACTGCTGATACAGACTAAACTGTATATCGACGACATCTGCTATGAGAGCGGCTTCAACAACGTCTCGTTCTTCAATAGGAAATTCAAGGAGCTTACCGGCATGACGCCTCGGGTGTATCGGCGCCTGTTCTCGCAATCACCCCTCACTGCCGAGCCGCCCCCCCCTTCACATACACCCGCTCAAGCCGGGAGCGCAGGTGGCGCTCCGTGATGCCCAAGGCCCGGGCGGCGGCGCTCTTGTTGCCCGAGGCTTCGGACAGCGCCCGCTCGAGGAGCCGTCGCTCGAAGTCCCCCATAGCCGCTTCGTAGGAACACGCGGCGGATTCCTCCCGGTCCCCTCCGTCCTCCGACTCGCCCAGGGGCGGAAGATCCCGCTCAAGAATGAGGTCGCCCCTGCACAGGACCACCGCCCGCTCGATCATGTTCTCCAGCTCCCGGACGTTGCCCGGGAATGTGTGCTTCATGAGGCGGTTCATGGCTTCCCGGGAGAGGCCCTTGACCGAACGGCCGTTGCGCCTGTTGAAGACCTCTATGAAGTGATCGATGAGGAACGGGATGTCCTCCTTGCGGGAACGCAGGGGCGGCAGCTCCAGGTTTATCACGTTGATGCGGTAGTACAGGTCCTTGCGGAACCGCCCTTCGGCCATCAGGTCCGAAAGGCTGCGGTTGGTGGCTGCGATGATGCGCACGTTCAGCTTACGCTGGGTGTTTTCCCCCAGGCGCTCTATGGTGCCGAACTGCAGGGCCCGCAGCAGCTTCACCTGAAGGATGAGGGGGACGTCCCCTATCTCGTCGATGAAGAGGGTGCCTTCGTCCGCCAGCTCGAAGCGGCCCAGGCGATCCGAATCGGCGCCCGTGAAGGCCCCCTTCCGGTGTCCGAAGAGCTCGCTCTCAGCCAGGGATTCCGGCAACGCAGAGATGTTCACCGCCACGAAGGGCCCGTCCCTGCGGGGGCTCCTGTCGTGGATGAACCGGGCCACCAGCTCCTTTCCGGTGCCGCTCTCCCCGGAAACCACCACCGTCGCATCGCTGGCGGCGCTGCGGGCGGCGGTCTGCATGACCTGGGCCATGGACGTACCGCGGTAGATGATCCCCGCAACCTCGGGGCAGGAGTCGGGCCCCTCCGAAGGCGGCAGGAAGGCCTCGTGAATAAGCACGCTTTTTTCGTAGATCCTGAGCACCAGCTTTTCGATATCCTTGGGCAGCGTCGGCTTCACCAGGTAATCGTCCGCCCCCTGCTTCAGGATGGAGACCGCCTCCCGGGCGTCGGAGAAGGCGGTCATGACCACCACGGGAATCATGGGATTGAGGGCCTTCACGGCGGCGAGGACTTCTATCCCCGAGCCGGTGGGCAGGCGAAGGTCCGTGAGCACCAGGTCCACTACCCTATTCCGGACCGCCAGCATCCCCTGGGGCATGTCTTCCGCCGAAAGGTATTCCACCTGGGGATAGGAAAGATCCTGTAGGATGAGCCGAAGACGCTCCAATTGGGCAGGATCGTCGTCGATGGCCAAAATTGTCATATCCCTAAATAGTTTAGTATGGAAAGGGAACGGGGACAATAGAGAGCGCGGATTATCTTAGGAGGCGCCGCCCCTGCGCCCGGCGGCTTTCCTGCAGCGGCGGCTGCTGCGGGAGCAAGAGGTGGGCCCCCTTGCGGGGGCCCGGTCCGCGTTCTCTGCGGGGTGGCTTTAGAGGGCGACCGCCCTCCGCTTAAACATGTACATCTTCCTTTGCCTCCTTCTCCGTCCAGGCCTCGGACGGATGCCTTGTAGTGCCGGCGGATGCAGTATGCACCGCCGGACGCTCCGGGAAAAGCGGCCGAACGGATTAATACGAATTTTACACCCGCCCATATACCCGCTGTATACCGAACGTTTTTATTCGATCGGGGTATTTACTCGATGCCGCGGATCGTATAAGTATACTACCATGACAATAACCAGGAGGCAGCACAATGATGATTGTTAATGAAGTCCGACCCCACCACCGCACCTTAGGCGCCGCCTAAGCCGTCCGAAGAACGCACGCCGCACCAAACGGCCCGTCATTCCCGCGTTCCTCGCCTCGGTAGGCGGATGTCGCTCCGGCATTCCACGAGGAACAAGCATGTCCTACGTAAACGCAGACCAACTCCTCCCTCCCGATCTATTGCGGGAGATACAGAAGTACGTCCAAGGGTCCTTGGTCTATATTCCGAAGCCGCCCCAGGAGCATCTGAGCTGGGGCGCCAAGAGCGGCAGCCGCGCGGACTACGATGTCCGGAACACGGCGATACGCCAGAAAAAGACCCAAGGATACCGCATCGACGATCTGGCGGATGAATACGGCCTTTCTCCCGAGGGCATCAAGAAGATCCTCTACGGGAACAAGAAGGCGCGAGCATCCTAAGGGGAGCAAACCATGCTGCACAATCAACTCGATCCCTCGGCCTACGGCCACGGGTTCACGAATTTTCATAGGGATGCGGGCGGCTCCTCGGCCGTCCTCACCCTGATCAAGGCATTGCGGCGCTCGGTCCTGAGGACCGTGTCGGCGATCGCCTCCCTACGGAAAGCCGCGGCGGCCAAGAGCGCCGCGGCTATATGAGAAGCACCCCGTCTCGGATGAGGGGGCGGACCGAGCCGTCCGCAAGGACCGCCTCCGCATCCACTTGGGGTCCCCCGATCATGATATCCTCGTGCACCGTGCAGGTGTTGAACCCCTTGTCCTGCAGCTCCGACTCGGAGAGGCTCCGACGTTCCCGCAGGGTGAACTCGTAGGCCCGACCCAGGGCTATGTGGCAGGCCGCGTTCTCGTCGTACAGCCCGTTGTGGAAGGCGAACCCCGCCCGAGCTATGGGTGAGCGTGGATCCACCAGGGCGAGCTCGCCCAGATACCGTAGCCGCTCATCCAGGGCGAACAGGGTGTCCAGGGTGGACTTTCCCCGCTCGGCGCCGTAATCCGTCACCGCCCCTCCTGAGAATTCGAACCAGGCGCCCTCGACCCGGGGTCCGAGGTTCTGATGGAGCTCCAGGGGCCGGGTAAGGGCAATGCGCCCCCGGGCGGTCCTATAGTCCGGAGTGGTGAACACCTCCGCGGTCGGAATGTTCGCCATGAAGGGCTCGCCCCCGATCGTCCTGTCGTAGCCCCCGATCCATCGCGCTTCCCGGCAAGGGGCCAGCTCGAAGTCGGTGCCCGGGCCGCGGAAGCGGATGAGCGCGATATCCAGGGAATCAAGGAGAGCCGCCCGCCGCTCGCCGGCCGCCATTTCTTCGTCCCAGTAGGCGGCGGGATCGGCATCGTCGAGGTGGAGCACCTCGACCATCGCGGCGCCGTACTTCTGCAGAGCATCCTCCGCGGACAGCTCGGGAAAGGCTCTTTCGGCCATTGCGGCGGAGGGAACGAAGGTCACCGTCCAGGCTATCGCGTTGCTCGAGACGGCCCTCTTATGGGCTGCGCAGAGGGCGTTGAGCGTGGAGAAATAGGCGGCGGAGGCATCGGACGGCAGCGCCTCATAGACGGACTGGTCTTCGTTGGTGACGATGGAGATCTTCTTCCATCCGCTCCCGCTGACCTCCTCCATCTTCGCCGAAAGGTAGTCCGGAAAGCGGTAGCTCGTCCGTCCGGAAGCTATGGCAGCGGCCTTGAATCCATGATCAAGACAATCGGCGTCCACCAGGTCCGCACCCAGCCGGTAGGCCTTTTCCGCGACGGCGACGGCCAAATCCCGCGCCCCCCGCTCGTAGTGCACCAGGAGCCGGCCTCCGTGGAAGTTGACCGCCCGAAGAAGCAGGTCCGCCAGACTATCGATATGCCGCTTTTCCATATCACCCCCGCCTGTAAAAAAGGGGCTGCCCGCCTAGACGGACAACCCCTCTCGTTCGCATTTCCCTCCCGCCGGGCGGGAGGGGGACTC
>CAYUPG010000071.1:9439-11688 GCA_964446515.1 uncultured Treponema sp. | reverse complement strand
GAATCCCTTCCGCACGACGTAGTAGATCAGGGAACTGGTCGACTCCTGCGGCCCGCCTCTGGTCATGACGTCTATCTGGGTGAACACCCGGAAGGCGAGTATGGTCGTGCTGATCACCACGAAAACGGTGGTGTTCTTCAGCATGGGCATCGTGACGGATAGGAAGCGCCGCACCGGGCCCGCACCGTCCAGGAGGGCGGACTCGTAGAGATGGGCGGGTATGCCCTGAAGCCCCGCCAAAAAGATGACCATCTGGAAACCCGCGGATTGCCAGATCGACACTAGGTAAATGGAGACGTGGGCATAGCGCGGATCCAGGAGCCAGGGAATGGGTTTGAAGCCGGGACCGGAAAAGAGGCCCAGGGTCCTGTTGAGCAGCCCCTGCTCCGGGTTGAGGATGAACATCCAGACTATGGAAATGACGGCCATGGATACCACCACGGGCATGAAGAAGATGGTTCTGAAGACGTACCGGCCCCGCAGCTTTGCGTTCACCAGGAGAGCCAGGCCGAGGGCCAGACCGCCCTGGCAGGGAACGATGACCAGGACGAAGCGGAGGGTATTGAAAAGGGAACGCCAGAAGGAAGGATCCTTCGCGGCCCATACCACGACGCGCCCTGCCCGTGCCGAACGGAACAGCTCGGAGTATTCGGTCAAAACCTCATCCCCGGAGGCCCGGGCATAGTCCCGGAATTCCACGGATGCGGCGCCCTCCGGAGCCGGGATGACCACCCGCCGAAGGGAAAGCAGGTCCGCATAATTGGCGCCCCCCACGAATTCCGTAGGCAGAGGCGAGATGAGCCGCTTGTTCGTGAAGCTCCATGCTATTCCCAGGACCAAGGGCGCAAGCACGAACACGCTCAAGAGCAGGAAGGCGGGCAAGCCCATGGCCAAAGCCCAGGGCAGGTCCGAACTTCCCTTCGGTTTTCCGCTTACGGCAATCCTACGCACCAATACAACCCCTTTAGGCGATGGGGGCGCATCCCCCATCGCCCCAGACATTTCGGCTCGGCTTACTTCTTCTTGACCGGGTACCCGCCGTTGTCCCGTATGTCCTTCTGGATCTTGTCGACAGCCACATCCAGCTCCCGCTTCGGATCCGCGCCCTTGAACACGTTGTCCAGGGCGGTATAGAAGGCTGCGGTGATGGCCGGATACGCGGGAGTTTCGGGACGGGGCACCGCTACGCCGCCCTGCAGCTGCTGGATGAAGACGTTCAGGTAGCCCCCGGCCTTGAAAGAGGCGGACCGTTCAAAGGCCGTTTTTCTGCCGGGCACCGCGCCGTTGATGTCGGTGATGGCCAGGATCTCCTCCGGACGCAGCATGAATTCCAGAAAGGCGACGGCCCCCTCCTTGTTTTTAGAGGAGGAAGAGATCGCCCAGCCCCAGGAGCCCATGCCCGTAACTGCCTTCCTGCTCCAGTTCGGCATGGGCAGGAGCACGAAATCGTCCCCGAAGGCGTCCCGGTAGGTCTTGGTCATCCAGTGCCCGCAGAAGCCCAGGGCGGCGTTCCCGTTGACGAAATCGTTGTCGTCGATGGGCGAAGGATTGGCGTAACCCTTCTTAAGCAGGCTGTTGAGGTACGCCACCGCCGCGACTCCCTCGGGCCCGTTGAGCACCCCTTCGGATTTGGCGTAGTTCTTACGCTCTATCAGGTCGGCGCCGAAGCCCTGCAGCACGGGGGAGAACGCGTAGGTGTACCATTCTCCCGCGCCGTAGTTGAGCTTGAGATCTATGGCGTATTTGGTTTCCCGGAGCGCCATGATCTTGTCCAGGGCGGACTGGAATTCGGCGGCGGTCCACGCATCGGAGACGCCCTTGGGAATACGGACGCCGGCCTTCTGCAGAAGGGACTTCCTCCCCGCCAGGGCCAAGCCGGAATCGTATTGGCCGATCATGTACAGGTTCCCCTGGTAGGTGCCCTGCTGCACCAGTGAGGGCAGCAGATCATCGATGGTGGCCTTCTGGATCAGATTCTCCAGGGGAAGCAGGAAACCCGCCCACGCGTAGTTGTAGAGATTGGGGCCGTCCAGGTCAAGGATATCGGGAAGCTTTCCCGCCAGGGCCGCGGCGTTCACCGCGTCGTTGTAGCCGCTCCCCGCAACGGCGCCGCCCGGAATCTCCGTCATCGCCACCCTGTAGCGACTCTGGGAATCGTTGAAGCGCTTGATCTGGGCCCGCATCGCCTCCGTCTCGTCGGCAGTGCCTCCGTGGAACCAGATAGAAACCTCCTGCAACGAACCGGACGC
>CAYUPG010000071.1:0-9429 GCA_964446515.1 uncultured Treponema sp. | reverse complement strand
TTCCGCCCCCCGCGAACAGGCCGGTCGCGACCGCCGCCAAAAGGACGAACACCGCAAAAGACGCTTTCCTCATACTGAACCTCCTTAATCGGCCTCGATGGGCCGCATTGCGCTTTTCAAGTTGAAGCAGCCGAGGGCGGAGATCACGCCCCCCGCACCCTCAAGGGTAAGCTCGTATTCCCCCGCCCCCCTGGAGATGAGTTCTCCGACGCTTATGAGCCCGCCCGCCAAAAAAGCCTCCACTACGCAGCCGTCCACGATGACGCAGAAATCAAAGGGCTCGTCGGCAAGTGCGGGAAAATGGAATTCCTTCACCCCGTACCCGTCCATGCCGCAGGCCTCTAGAAAAGGGAGTCCGCGGCGCAGGAATCCGCGCCCTTCGCCGGGCCGAACGCTCAGGGAATACAATTCATCCCCGCCGCAGGAAAGGCGGACGGTGAGGCGCCGCGGGGCTTCGGCCCTGCCCCGCAGCAGGTACGCCTGCTCGCTCGACAGGGAGAAGCGGACGCCGTCCTCGGAGCGTTCAGGCGAGACGGCTGCGCCGACATAGGCCTCCAGCTCCGCTGCGGGGAGCTGCACCAGGCGCAGTTCCCCCCCGACTCGGCGCAGGGAGAGGGTGCGCGGGATGGAAAGGATGCCGTTCCATCCGGAACCGGCCGTGCGATCCGCGTAGGCCCAGTTGTTGAGCCAGCCTATCCAGCGGGGCGTCTCGGCCAGACCCTCGTCGTCGAACCAAACCTGGGGGGCGTAGAAGTCGTGACCGCAGTCGACAGGGAGGGGGCTCTGCGTATCGGCCGTGAAACTGCTCCCGTCGAAGCGTCCGGTCAGGTACACGGTTCGGCTGTCCCGACTCCGACGGTCCACGCGGCTCACCGCAAGGACCCAGCGGCAGCCGTCCTCCGCAGGCAGCCTGATCAAGTTGGGGCATTCCAGAACGGAGCTGCCGTCCTCATCCCCCAAGGCGTAGCGTCCGGTC
Source organism: uncultured Treponema sp. (assembly GCA_964446515.1). Classification (GTDB taxonomy): domain Bacteria; phylum Spirochaetota; class Spirochaetia; order Treponematales; family Breznakiellaceae; genus CAYUPG01. Next base: position 8,453 of record CAYUPG010000071.1, on the reverse strand, counting down.
TCGGTCCAACGGCGCAGATCGTCGGAACCGTAGAAGCGCAGGTGGTTGCCGCAGGCCAGAACCATTGACCAGCGGAATGGCCCTCCCAGGAAAACCACCTGGGGGTCCCTGAAGTCCGTAAGGCCCGGGTTGGACAAAACGAGGTTGTCCTGGGGCAGGACTATCCTATCCGCCGCTTCATCCCAATATCCCCAACGCTGCTCCTCAAGGCGCCCGCCCCTATCTCCGTCCATGTGCACGGCGGTAAAGAATACGGTCAGCTGCGGGCCCCCGTGGACCGCGAGGGTTTCTTCGGACCTGTCCACCACCGCGCAGCCCGAAAAGGCGCCGTCGAAGGACTCTCCGGGGACCAGGGCGAGGGGAGCGTCCTTCCACTCCATGCAGTCTTCGCCGACCGCATGGCCCCAGTGCATAGGACCCCACTCCGGGCTATCGGGATGATGCTGGTAAAACAGGTGCCAGCGGCCCTTGAAGGCCGCGAGGCCGTTCGGGTCGTTCAGCCAATTCCGAGGCGCGGTGAAGTGCACTGTAGGTCTATTGCCGTCTCGCCCGGAAGTATCCATCCTCTCAACGCTCCATGAAAATATTATGAAAACATGAAACCAGTTTCATACAGATCAACATGACATAGGACATCATAGCAGCACCCCCCGAGTGGAGGCGCGGGCGATAACCCGGGGCTCCAGGCGTATCGAACGTGGATCTCCGCAGACGGTGCCCTCCAGCCTTCCCACCAGGGCCTCCACCGCGAGTCTGCCCAATTCGCCGGTAGGCTGCGCGATGCTGGTGAGGGGCGGATTGAGTTCCCGGGAGATGAAGATGTTGTCGAAGCCCATGAGCGCCACGTCCTCAGGAACCCGCATCCCGGCGTCGTTCAGCTCATGAAGGGCCCGCAGGGCCGCCACATCGTTGAAGGCGAAGATGGCCGAAAAATCTCCCCGCCGTTGGGAAAGGAAGGACCTGATCCGCTCCGCCAGCTCCTCCGCCGTGACGGTCTTCCAATCCTCGATCTCCACTAGGAGCGTAGGATCGACCGAGATGCCCCGCTCCCGCAGGGCATCGCAAAAGCCCGCATACTTGGGATCGCTCCGCTCGCCGATGAAGGCTATCCTCTCGTGGCCGAGGTCCGCCAAATGACCCGCCGCCATCGCCCCGCCCTTTTCCATGGACACATAGATTGAATCCAGGCTCCGACAGGTCTGGGTTATGGATACGGCGGGAAGCTTCTTGGACAGCACGTACTGCAACAGGGAAGCCTCCCGGGCGTCAAGGGAGAGCAGGACGCCGTCCACCCTGCGGGAGACGTAAACGTTCATGGCTTCCCGGACTTTCTTGGCGTCCCCATGGGTGTTGTTCACGATAACGCTGTACCCACGCAAAGTGGCCTCCTCCTCTATCTTGCCGAGAATCTCGGCGAAGAAGGGATTGGAGATGTCGGGCAACAGGACGCCGATGAGATGGGACCGGGCGCCCGCCAGGGAGCGCGCGGCGGCCGAAGGCCGGTATCCGGCTTTGTCGACCAGGGCCATGACCCGTTGGCGCTTTTCCAGGGATACGTTCGTATTGCCGTTCAACACCCGAGAGACGGTGGCCTGAGAGACTCCCGCCTGTTCGGCTATCGCTTTGATGTTCATGTCGACATCCCCTGAAATCATGAAATCGCTTTCATATTAACACACTTTTCATTAGAGTCAAGGGATTTTCTTAAAATCGATGCAACCCTTCTCCCCGCCGCCGGCAGGATGACCCGCCGGCCGTTTTTCTGATATAGTAGGCACATGGAACAACGCACGGATGACGATAGCGCGAACGATTTCGCGAGCCTTTTCGAAAAGAGCCTGACCCGGATGGACAGGCTCCAGGTCGGCCAGATGGTGGAGACCCAGATAGTATCCATCTCCAAGGACTGCATCTTCCTGCAGCTCAGCGGCAAGAGCGAGGGAGTGCTGGACCGGGCGGAGCTTACGGACAAGGACGGGAACCTCACCGTCCAGGAAGGGGATACGATACGGGCCTTCTTCCTCAACGCCAAGAACGGAGAGATGCGCTTCACCACCAAGGTCGGGGGCGGCAGCGCCGGATCGGCCATGCTGGAGAACGCCTACAAGAGCGGGATACCCGTCGAAGGCCTCGTGGAAAAGGAAATCAAGGGCGGCTTCGACATCAAGCTCGGGGACACCCGAGCCTTCTGCCCCTACTCCCAGATGGGCCTGCGGCGCTCGGAGAATGCGCAGGAGTACATCGGCAAGCACCTGACCTTCAAGATCCAGGAATACCGGGACAACGGACGCTCCATCATGGTTTCCAACAGGGCCATTCTGGAAGAAGCCCAGCGGGCGAAAGTCGAGGAGCTTAAGAAGACTCTGAAGGAAGGGGAAGTCGTCCGCGGCCCCGTCGCCTCCATCCAGGACTTCGGCGTCTTCGTGGAGCTGGGCGGCGTCCAGGCGCTCCTGCCCATCTCCGAGATAGGCCGGGAGCGCGTCCAGGACATCAGAGCCCTCTTCGCCGTCGGCCAGGAAATCGAGGCGGAGATCCTCAAGCTCGATTGGAGCGGCGAGCGCATAACCCTGAGCATGAAGAGCATGCTTCCCGACCCCTGGGATCAGGCGGAGGAAAAGTACCGCCGGGGCTCCAAGCACTCGGGCAAGGTCGTGCGTACGACGAACTTCGGCGCCTTCGTGGCCCTGGAGAGCGGCCTCGACGGGCTCGTCCACATCTCGGAGTTCAAGGGCGAGGGCAAGTACGGTGCCTCCGGCGTCCCGGTCAAGGTCGGAGACCAGCTTTCCGTGCAGATTCTAGACGTCGACGTCCAGGGCAAGCGCATCTCCCTCAAGCCCACCTCCTCCCTCGAGGAAGACGCGACCACCCAGAAATACCTGGACGGCGAGAGCGGCGGGGACACCTACAACCCCTTCGCGGAGCTGCTGAAAAAGAAGAAGTAGCCGTAAGGCCCGCGGCCGGCCGGCGCGGCGGACTTGCCTTTCTCCGAGAAAAGCCGTACCTTCTACACAAGCCGCCGACGGAAGCCCTCGGGCCTCCGCCGGCGGCTTTGCTATTGTCCGTCCGACGCCCATCTCATAGTAAGGATGCAATCCGATGACCCAAGAAACCCTCATAGCGGCCCTGGTGATATTCTTCGCCCGCGTGTGCGACGTCTCCCTCGGCACCTTCCGGCATGCCATGATCATCCGCGGCAAGCGGCTGATCGCCTTCTCCATCGCCTTCTTCGAGGCCCTCATCTGGGTGTACGCCGTATCCCGCGTGCTGTCCGGCATTTCCGGCCCCGTCACGGCCCTGGCTTTCGCCTTGGGCTTCGCGAGCGGCACCTTCGTCGGCATTACCCTTGAGGGCTTCTTCAAGATCGGGGAGCAGGTCGTCCGCATATTCACAACGAAGGGCATCGAGATGGCCGACGACCTGCGGCGGCGCGGATATCGGGTAACCATCTTCGACGGAAGCGGACGGGACGGTCAGGTGAGCCTCCTGTTCGCCCAGATGAAGAGAAAAGAATCGTCCCGCGCCTTCGCCCTGGCCCGTTCCGTCGATCCGGATTGCTATATCGTGATAGACGACGTGCAGGGCATTCATACGACGGGAGCCGGACGAACCTAGGACGCAAGTTCGCCCCCAAAAATGGCCGCCGCGGCCGCCTTTCCCTTGCCTCGGGGCCGGCAGGGCCTTAGATTGGAAGGTAGGTTCATTCGGCAAGGATGAAATGCCGCCGGTCCTCGCCGGCATGGGGTCGTGCTTGTCCTCCGTCGGCCCCGCAGAGCGAAGGATAATAGGGATGAAAAAGCACGCAGTCGCGGTCACGCTGGTCCTGGCCGCAGCGGCCGTTGCCTTCGGCGCCGGGGGCGCCGATGCCGGGAAAAGCGCCAAGGGAACGGTAACCGTCGCCTCCAAGATAGACACCGAGGGTGCCCTCCTGGGCAACATGATACGCCTGGTGCTCGAGGCCGACGGCTTCAAGGTCAACGACCGGGTCCAGCTGGGAGCCACCAATGTGGTCAGGCAGGCCGTCCTGGCCGGAGAGATAGACATCTACCCCGAGTACACCGGCAACGCCGCCTTCTTCCATGGAGAGGCCGACAGTCCCGTCTGGATGGACGCCGCGGCAGGTTGGAAGCGAGCGGGAGAGCTGGACGCGCCCCTGGGCCTTACCTGGCTGCCCTCCGCCCCGGCCAACAACACCTGGGCCATAGCGGTGCGGGGAGACCTGGCCAAGTCCGCGGGCCTCGCGACCATGAGCGACTTCGGCCGCTACGCCTCCGGCGGGGGCCGCGTCAAGCTGGCGGGCTCCGAGGAATTCGTGAACAGCCCGGCGGCGCTCCCCGCCTTCCAGAAGGCCTACGGCTTCGCCCTGAAGCCCGACCAGCTGTTGGTGCTGGCGGGGGGCAATACGGCCGTTACGGAGAAGGCGGCGGCGGACGGCACCGACGGGGTCAATGCGGCCATGGCCTACGGCACCGACGGGCAGCTGGCGGCCTTCGGCCTAGTGGTGCTGGCGGACGACAAGGGCGTGCAGCCGGTCTACGAGCCCGCCCCCCTGGTGCGGACCGCGGTCCTGGACAGGCATCCCGAGATACGGACCCTCCTGGCGCCGGTCTTCGCGGCCCTGGATCTGGTCACCCTGCAGAACCTCAACGGCGCCATAGCAGTGGACGGCCGGAACCCCGCCGATGTGGCCGGCACGTGGCTGAAGAGCAAGGGCTTCCTCAAATAGCGGCCTCCGAAGAAGGGAAGGCTGCCGCTCCGTACGCGTGGACGGCCATGCTCTGTGGCGCGGCCGCCTTCCTTGCGCCCGTCTACGAGCTCAGGCCCAACCGCATAGCCTCAGGCACGCCGGAGCGGCTCTTGGAGGCCCCCGCCCTCGCCCACTCGGCCGCCGCGCTCTTAGCCCTGATTGCGGCTTACCTTGTCCTGCGCGGCCGAAAGCAGAGCCTAGCCTCGCTCGCATCGAAGGCGGCGGCTCCCCTCCTCGCTCTCCTCCAAGTTCTGCTGCTTCTCTCTCCGGGCCTGCATTTTGCGGGACCGGAGGGACTTGCGGCTTCGCCCTCCTACCGGGTTTCTCCGGCCTCAGGCTTCTGGGCGCTCCAGGGGATGGCGGTCTTCGGCCTGGCCTGGGCCTTTTCTGCAGGCGGCCTGAGGCAGCGGCGGCCCGCGGCGCTCCTTGCCGCGATGCCGGCCCTTGCCGCGGCTGGAACCGCCGCTGCGCTGATCGCGGGAGGGTACGCCGGCCTCCTCGAGGTCTTCTCTCCCTGGAAGGAGCTGCGATCCCAGGGTCCGCGCTTCTGGGCCGAGCTCGGGCGGCACCTGTACCTGTCCGGCGTCTCATTCGCCGCGGCCACGGTGCTGGGCATAGCCGGCGCGGCAGCCGCCTCCAGGAACCCCAAGGCGGAGGCGGCGACGGCGGCCCTGGCGGCCTCGGTCCAGAACATACCCAGCCTGGCCCTCTTCGGCCTCCTGCTGCCGGTGCTGGCCAAGCTATCCTCGACCTTTCCGGCCCTGCGGGACCTGGGCATCTCGGGCATTGGGGCGGCCCCCGCGATTCTGGCCCTTACGGCCTACGGCATGCTTCCCGTGGTGCTCTCGACCCTGGCGGGGCTGCGCATGGTCGACCCCGGAGCCGTTGATGCCGCGGGCGGCATGGGCATGGGGCCTGCCCAGATACTGTTCAAGGTGGAGCTGCCCCTGGCCCTGCCGTCCATTGCCGCGGGGGCGCGGACGGCCCTGGTGCAGACCATCGGCACCGCCACCGTGGCCGCCCTGGTCGGGGCGGGGGGCATGGGCTATTTCATCTTCCAGGGGGTCGGCCAGGCATCCATGGACATGGTGGTCCTCGGGGTCGTGCCCGTGGTGCTCCTGTCCCTGACGGCGGACCGGGGCATGGCCGCACTGGCAGCTTTAGCCGCACGCAAGGGAGGCAGGCGATGGCCCTGATAGAATTCCGCTCCGCCGTGAAGCGCTACGGCGGAAGGGCGGCGGTGGACCGCCTCGACCTGGCCATAGAAGAGGGCAGCCTGGTCGCCCTCATCGGCCCCTCGGGCAGCGGCAAGACCACCAGCCTGCGCATGATCAACCGCCTGGTGGAGCCGGACGACGGGGATGTCTTCTACGCAGGCCGCAGGATCAAGGAATACCGACCGGAGACGCTCCGGAGGGGGATGGGCTACGTCATCCAGAGCGTGGGGCTCTTTCCCCACCGGACGGTGGCCGACAACATCGCCACGGTGCCCCGCCTCCTCGGCCTGCCGGGCCGGGGCATACGGAAGCGCACCGACGAGCTGCTGGCCCTGGTGGGCCTCGACCCGGACTCCTACCGCGGCCGCTTTCCCCGGGAACTGTCGGGAGGGGAGGCCCAGCGGGTCGGGGTGGCCCGGGCCCTGGCCGCCGATCCCCCGGTCCTGCTCATGGACGAGCCCTTCGGGGCGGTGGATCCCCTGCAGCGGACCAAGCTGCAGGACGAGTTCCTGCGCATCCAGCGGGAGCTGCGCAAGACCGTCGTGCTGGTCACCCACGATCTGGACGAGGCCGTGCGCATGGCCGACCAGGTGGTGCTCATGCGGGACGGCAGGATAGCCCAGGCCGGCGCCCCCGCGGCGCTGCTGGCCGAGCCGGCGGACGACTTCGTGCGGGAGTTCACCGGGGCCGACCGCTCCCTCAAGCGCCTGTCCCGCATCCAGGTATCCGCCGTGGCCAGGCCGGCCCCCTCGGTGCCCCTGGGCAGACAAGCACCGCCGCAGGACGCCTCCTGCGAAGCCCCCGCCGGCTACTGGGTGACCGACGGGGCGGGCAGGCCCGTCGGCAGGGTCGCGGCGGCCGCCCTTGCCAGGGTCTCCGCCCTGCCGCCCCCGACGGTCCGCCCGGACGCGAACCTCAAGGATACCCTGGCCCTCATGCTGGAGGACGGCAGGGCGGAACTGCCGGTGGTCGACGAGGACGGTCGGCTCAGGGGGGAGGTAGCCATAGCCGATATCGTCTCGGTCCCCGCCGGGGAGAAGGCACCGTGAGGGGGGCGAAGAGCCTTGTTAGGGCCGGACTAGCCGCCGCCGCCCTCGCCTTCGTCGCGGGAGAGCGGAGCATGGCCCTGCTCCTGGGCCTCCTCTTCCCCGCCGAGCAGGCGCCCCTGTATCCCCTGGCCGGACCGGGAGCGCTGCTGGCCGACCACCTGCTTCTCTGCCTGGGGGCCAGCCTGGCCGCCGCCCTCATAGGTTTCGCGGCGGGCAGCCTCGCCCACTTCAGGCAGGGGGGCCTCAAGGAGCTGGTGCTGAAGCTCGGCGCCTTCGCGCAGACCGTGCCGCCCGTGGCGGTGCTGGCCCTGCTGGTGCCGGTGCTGGGCTTCGGCAATCCGCCGGTGCTCGTGGCCCTGGGCATCTACGGCATCCTGCCGGTCGTGCACGGCACCCTGGCCGGCCTGGAATCGGTGGGCGCGGACGTCGTCGACGCCGCCCGGGGGCTGGGCATGGGCCGGACGGCCAGGTTCCTGGGGGTGGAGCTGCCCCTGGCCGTCCCCTCGGTGCTCGCCGGGCTCAGGACCTCCGTCGTCATCAACGTGGGAACGGCCGCCATAGGCGCGACCATGGGCGCCGGGGGCCTCGGCCGGCCCATCATGGCGGGCCTCGTGCAGTTCAAGACCAGCTACATCGTGCAGGGCGCCCTGGCCGCCGCCGTGCTGGCCCTCGCCCTGGACACCCTCCTGCAGCTCGCGGAAGCCCGCCTCACCCGCGCGTCCTCCTCCCGCGGGGACACCTGAGGCCGTCGGAACTTACTACCGACAGCATTTTTCGCCATCCTTTTGACAGCACTCTGCAAGGAAGGTACTCACGTCCACACTCACACTGCGGGGCTGTGATGAGGGACTCGATAGGGCGCTCAAGGAAACGAGTCGACGCCGCGGCATCAGCGTTGACCGCTTGATCCTGGAGACCCTAAAGGACAGGCTGCTCGGCCCCGGGAAAAAGCCGCTCCGCTACGACGACCTGGATGCCCTGGCCGGAACCTGGACGGCCGCCGAGGCGGCGGAGTTCGACGCTGCGGTCCAGGGCTTTTAAGGAAACCGTCGCCCGGGCGGAAACCATACTCCTGCCGACTATCGTCCTGGGAGAGCTGCGATCAGGCTTCAGGGCCGGCAAGAGGGAGGCGGAAAACCTCGCCGAGCTGGAGGCCTTTCTTGCCGGTCCGCGAGTCCATGTGCACCCCTTGGGAGAAGAGACCGCCATCTTCTACGCGGAGGTGTACGGCGCTCTCCGGACCGCAGGCAACCCCATACCCTCAAACGACCTATGGATTGCGGCATCGGCACTGGAAACCGGAAGCATACTGATCAGCTCCGACGCCCATTTCGACAACGTTGCGGGTCAAGAGAGTTCCTTGGCAAAGAGAACGACTCCAAGCGCATAGCAGGCCGCCGTTATTGCGAATATGACCAGCAGAGCCCGGCTTAGCCCCGGGAT
>CAYUPG010000070.1:0-11776 GCA_964446515.1 uncultured Treponema sp. | reverse complement strand
TTCATGTCCCGGCTCCACAGGCTCCCGTCGGCCTTCATCCCGTCCCAGTGCTCCCAGACCGTGGTGGCCCCCATCTTCACCTGGAAGAGCCAGGAGGGGTAGTCCTCCTTGAGCAGGAGGGCATAGGCATCCTCCAGGCGGCCGTTCTCGCTCAGAGCCCGCAGCAGCCAGGGGGTGCCCAGGAAGCCCGTGGTCAGGTGGCCGCCGTTCTCGGCGATCAGGGCGCAGAGGTCCGCGACGCAGCGGCCGCGGTGCTCCTGGGGCACGAGACCGAGCACCAGGGCCAGGATGTGGCCGGTCTGGGTCCGGGCGGCCAGGCGGCCTGCGGGGGTAAAGAACTCCCTCCGGAAGGCGTCCGCGATGCGGCCGTGGAGCTCCCCGTAGGCCGCCGCGTCGGCCTGCCGGCCCAGAACGGCGGCGGCGCGGGAAAGGAGCTCCGCGGAATAGGCGTAGTAGGCGGTGGCCACGAGGTCGTTGGGGGTGGCGCCGAAGTAGCTGCCCTCCTTGGCGTCCAGGGCGACCCAGTCGGCGAAGTGGAAGCCCTCGTTCCACAGGACGCCCCCCTGGGCGCGGCGGCGGATGTGCTCCACCCAGGCGACCATGGAGGGGTACTGTTCCGCCAGGAGCCGCCTGTCCCCGTAGCGCTCGTAGATCGTCCAGGGGCACACCACGGCGGCGTCTCCCCAGCCCGTGGAGGAGTGGCTGTCCTTCAGGTTCTTTTCCAGGTGGGCCAGGGGCGACAGGATGTCCGGGATGACGTAGGGCACCCCTCCGTCGATCCGCTGGTCGGAGGCCAGATCCCGCAGCCACTTGCGGAAGAAGGGCCCCACGCCCATGAGGTACGCCGCGGTGCCGATGAAGACCTGGGCGTCCCCGGTCCAGCCCAGGCGCTCGTCCCGCTGGGGGCAGTCCGTGGGGACGTCCACGGCGTTGCCCTTCCAGCCCCAGAGTATGTTGTGGTGCAGCTGGTTGAGCAGGGGCGCGGAGCACTCGAACTCCAGCGTCTCTCCCATATCCGAGTGTATGACCTGGGCGGCGAAGTCCCCAGGCTTCGCTTCCCCCGGATGCTCGACCACCTGGACGTAGCGGAAGCCCTGGAAGGAGAAGCGGGGCTCGAAGAATTCAGTTCCCCCGCCCTTCAGGGTGTACTCCACCGTATTCCTGGCGGAGCGCATGTTCTCCGTGTAGAAGTTTCCGTCCTTGTCCAATATCTCAGCGTGCTTGAGCACCACCCTGGAGCCCGCCGGGCCCGAGACGGAGAAGCGCACCCAGCCGGACAGGTTCTGGCCGAAGTCCAGCACCCGCTCGCCCTTGGGGGTCGTGAGGAGCTTCAGGGCAGGGAGGAGCTCCCTGCGGACCACCGGCGGACCGTCCTGGGGCACCACAACCGAGGCGTCGAAGGGAACGGTCCGGACGGTCTCCCAGGCGCCGTCGTCGAAGCCGGGGCGGTCCCAGCCCTCCGCCTCGAGGCGCGCGTCGTAGGTCTCCCCGTGGTAGAGCTGGGCGTAGCGGAGGGGACCCCGGCCCGCCTTCCAGCGGGCGTCGGTGGTCACCCTGCAGGCCCCTTCTCCGCGGACCACGAGCTCGGCGGACAGGGCGGGGGCGGGGCCGTAGAGCTTGCGGGCGTTGAGCCAGGTGAGGTCCCCGGCGTACCAGCCGTCCGCGACGACCGCGGCCAGCACGTTCTTTCCGGGAGCCAGCAGGCCGCCCGCGTCGTAGGTCTGGTAGGCAAGGCGTTTGCCGTAGCTCGTCCAGCCGGGGCGCAGGAGATCCTGCCCCACCCGCACGCCGTTCAGGTACACCTCGTAGAGCCCCAGGGCGGTGACGTAGAGCCGCGCCGACTCCGCCGTCCCCTCCAGTACGAACTCCCGCCTGAGATAGGCGGGGCGGCCGTCCTCCCACCCGTCCGGCGGGGCGATGAAGGGGGCGGTCCAGGGCAGGCCCAAGCGGGCGGTCTCGAAGCGGGCCGCTTCGCTCCAGGGAGTCTCCTCCGCCCCTCCGTCGTGAACGACCCAGGCCTTGGCCCGCCAGGCGTAGGAGGCGAGGGCCTGCAGGGGAGGACCGTCGTACTCGGCCCAGGAGGATTCGTCGCCCTCCCGGCGGCCGGAATCCCACAGGGGCTCGGCGAAGTCGCCCTTCCCGCACACCTGGATCCTGTAGGCGCTCTGCGCCAGGGCAGTCCGGTCCGTCCCGAAGGCCCAACCGAAGCGGGGCGCGTCGATACCCAGGGCCGAGGGCTCCCGTTCGTATTCGCAGGTCATGTCGATGAGTGTGGTCATAGCTGCTCCTTAGCCCTTTACGGCCCCGGCGGTCATGCCGGAAACGATTTTCTTGTTGAAGATGATGAAGAACACCAGGGGCGGTATCGAAATAAGCAGGATGTCGGCGAACAGGAGGTTCCAGCGGCTGAAGTACTGGCTCATGAAGTTGTACAGGGTCAGCTGGACCGTGGCGTTCTTTGCCCCGGGAAGGAAGTACAGGGGATTCACGAAGTCGTTGAAGATGTTGATCGCCGTGATGATGGCGATGGTCGTGGTCACCGGCTTCATCAGGGGAAAGATCACCTGCAGGAAGAGCCTGAAGCCCGTGCAGCCGTCCACGAAGGACGCCTCGTCCAGTTCCCGGGGTATGGCCCCCATGTAGCCCCGGTAGAGGAGCACCGCGAAGGGGAAGGACAGGGCAGCCTGGACCAGCACTATCCCCGGAATGGTCTTGTACAGCCCCAGGGCCTGGAGTATCCAGATGGTGGGCACCACCGAGGGGGGTATCATGAGTCCCGCCAGCACCAGGAAATTGACCCAGGACATCGCGCGACCCCGGCGGCGCTCCATCACGAAGCCCGCCAAGGAGGCGACGCAGAGGAGCACTACCACCGAGAAGAGGGAGATGATGAAGCTGTTGTAGAAGGCCCGCAGGAGCATGAAGTTGGATTCCCGGAGGACCGCGGAGAAATTCTCCAGGTAGCGGCTGCGCTCGGGAAAGGACAGGTTCATCTGGGCCGCCTCGGCGGAGCTCTTGCCCGCGTTGGAGACCACGAAGGAGAGGGGGACGCCGAAGATCGTCAAGGCGGCGGCCACCACGATCAGCTCGATGAGGTTCGATGAGGCCTTGCCTTTCATAGGTCCACCTCCACGCGGGTGAGCACGCGGTAGAGGGGAACGGCCAGGGCGGACACCACCACGAAGAGGATGACGTTACCCGCGGTGGCGATGCCGTAGAAGCCCCCCTGGAACTGCTTGTAGATGATGGATGCGATGAGGTCCGTGGTGAAGCCCGGCCCGCCCTTGGTCATGACCCAGATCAGGTCGAAGGACCGTATGCCCCCGATGAAGGCCAGCATGACCACGGAGTTCATGGATGAGCGGGAGAGGGGGAAGGTGATGTACCGCAGCTTATGGAAGGAGGAGCCCCCGTCTATCATGATGGCCTCGTAGTAGTGGGTGGGGATGGCCTGTATGCCGGCGATGAAGATGGTCATGGCGATGCCTACGCCCTTCCACACGTCCACCAGGATTACCGAAAAGAGGGCGAGCTTGGGGTCGCCGAGCCAATCGGGGCCCGGTATGCCTAGGCCGGCCAGGGCGACGTTGATGAGGCCCCGGGAGGGGTGCATCAGGCTGCTGAAGGTGATGCCCACGGCGATGGTGCTGAGTATGCTGGGAAAGTAGATGATGGACCGAAGGAAGCCCTTGGTCTTGAGGTTTCCGCAGAGCAGGGAAGCCAGGAGGAACCCGAAAATCACCTTGAGGGCGCAGGTCGCCCCGGCGTAGACGAGGGAGTTCTTGAATCCTATGGACAGCGAGGGCTCGGTGAGGAAGATCTTGAAGTTGTCCAGCCCCGTGAATTTCCAGTCGCTCAGGGTCCACACGGTCAAGCTGAAGAAGAAGGAGAGGAAGGTCGGGGCGATGAAGAACAGGAAGTAGAGAACGGCCGCGGGTATGAGGAAGCGGTAGGAGTACAATCTGGAATAGGCGGTGGTCATGGCTGCTCCGTGGTAGATGGGTTCCGGCGGCGGCGGCAGGCGCCGCCGCCGGAACGGAGTGTGACTGCGTGCTTCGGCTTACCAGCCCGGGAGCATCAGCTGCTTGGCCTGCTTCTCCACGTCCCGGTCGTACTCCGCGGCGCATTCCACGGGGGTCTTGAGGGCAAGACCGGCCTGGACGCAGATCTGGGGCAGGTTGGGTCCCTTGACGGGGGACAGGAATTCCAGGGCCGGGGCGGTTTTGTTGGCGTTGATGTAGGCGAGCGTGTCTTTAACACCGGAGAAGACCGTATCCGGCAATGCAACGCCCTTGATGGCGAAGGCGCCGTCCGGTGCTCCAGCACTCATATATGCCGCCAACCCTTCGTCGGAAACAAAGAAATCAAGGAATTTTTTTGCGGCCTCCACATTCTTAGAAGCCTTAGGAATTGAAATATTGTTCGGCATCCATATTGTCACACCATTAACATCAGCTGATTCACCGGGTTGCGCAAAAAAGCCGACATCATCGATCTTATCCGGATACGCTGCTGCTATACTGCTGAAGATCCACGTAGCCATAGGATAGTGAACGCCCTCGCCGCTGGCCAGCATGGCCTGGGCCATATCATAGGTGGTCGCCATGGGATCCTTGTTGATATAGCCCTTAACGAAGACATCCTGGATCTTCTGGAAACCCGCGAGCGCCGCCGGCGTGGTGGCGAATTTCGCCTTGTTGGCAGTATAGTCCGCTGCGAAGGTAGGGACCGCCATATTCACGTTGTAGTAGTCTGCCAGGAGTAACAGCTGGGCGGACCAATCATCTTTATAGGACGCTATGACAGGAACCTTGCCGTCGGCCTTGATCTTCTCACAGTTTGCTAGAAAATCTTTCCATGTTTTGGGTATTTTTAGGCCCAGTTGCGAATAGACTCGCTTATTGTATATGATTCCGCCTACCTGGATCGGTTGAATAGGAATACCGTAAAATCCTTTTCCCGACGACACAGTCATTTTAAAGGAATCAAGCAGTTTCCCGGCGTATGCTTCATTACTCAGATCAACCAAATTCTGCGCTGGATTGATGACCTGGAACAATGCCCCTGAATTATACGTCATGAGATCGGGCATATCGTTCGCGGCAATGCGGGTTTTTACCAGGTTTTCTCCTTCCGCACTTGCAGGCCGTAATTCGAGTTCAATATCGATATTGTATTTCTTCTCGAAGGCTGCGATAACGGCATCGAGCTTGGTTTGCTGCGCATCCCCGGCATTGTGCAACCATACCAGCTTAGTTTTCTTCCCTTGGGCGGGAGCGGTAGCAGCCTTATCGGCTTCTCCCCCGGCAAAGCCCGCGGCGGCGACGGCCGCGGCCAGGGCGGCGGCGATGAACAGTTTTGCACGTTTCATAAAAACCTCCTTGCGGGACGCCCTCCTGGGCGACCCCTGGGGAATCCTAGCATCGGTCGAAGAAAACCGGACATGGACGATACCGCACGGCGGCATGCACAATCCGTCACTTGCCCCGTATCCCCCGCAGGTACTCCGAGGGAGGCAGCCCCGTCACCGTCTTGAACACCCGGCTGAAGTAGAAGGGGTCGCCGTACCCCACCCGCTCGGCCACCTCCTTGAGGGGAATGCCCGGCTCCTCGGCGATCAGGCGCTTGGCCGCCTCTATGCGGACGCGGGCGAGGAAGTCGCAGAATCCCGCATCGGCGTATTTCCGGAAGAGCTTGGTGAGGTAGGAGGGAGAGATGCGGAACTGCCGGCTCACGGCGGCCAGGGAAAGATTCTCGCCGTAGCGGCTCTCCACCCACCTCCGTATGTCCGCGAAGAAGGCCGGCACATCCTGGGCGCAGCGGTCCCGATCGCAGAGCCCCGAAGCCGCTTCCGCGGCGGCGCAGAGATCGGCCGCCAGGGTCGGATAATCCTCCGCCTCCGATAGGGCGTCCTCCAAGAGGCGCTCAACCTCGGCCCACTTACCCGGTTTGGCCGCGTTGCGCGCCATCACGCCCAGGAGGACGCGGAAGGCGGCGGCCGCGGAGGCCAGGGGCCGAGACGAACTCTGCCATAGCCCGCAGGCGTCCCGCACCGCAGCCTCCAGGCGGTCCGCCCGTCCCTCCCGCACGGCGTAGGCTATCCTGTCCTCCAGAGGACCGTCCCGGGGTATCTCCGCCGGAACGTATTCGCATCTCCGTACGCGCGCCTCCCCGGGCACGATCTGGGCATCCAGGGCCCGCCGCAGCTCCACGACCGCCTCGTGCAGGCCCGAGGGGTGGACCGGCTCCTCCCGAATCACGAGGGTCCTCGTCGCGCACTCCCCGTCCTGAAGCAGTGCGGCCAGGCGGTCGGAGAAGGCCCCGAAGCTCCAGGCGCCGCAGGAGGCCAGGTACAGGGTCTCGCAGTCGTCCCGGCCGCCGAGGGCGAAGAAACCCCGATCCAGGGCCACGGCCGAATCCCCGGCGGCGGAGAGCCGGTTTCGGGACGGAAGCCCCCCTTCCCGCAGCAGGGCGGCCCGGTAGGGCGCCCCGTCCTCCCCTTCGGCATCGCTTACGCGGGAGCCCGCCGCACGGCAAAGAAAGGCCGCGGTCCCGGCCTCGCGCCGCCCGTCCAGCTCGGCGCGCAGGCGCTCCATTACGCCCTGCAGCAGCTTGGGGCTCACCGGCTTGAGCAGGTACTCCACCGCCCCCGTGGCGAGGGCTCCCCGGGCGTACTCGAACTCCGCGTAGCCGGATATTATGACCAGGGGTATGTCGGGAAACGTTTCCTTCATGCGGTGCGCCAGGGCTATGCCGTCCATAACGGGCATGCGCACGTCCGTCAGCACCGCCGCGGGACGCAGGGCCGCCGCCTGCTCCAGGGCGGCGCAGCCGTTGTCCGCCGTCCCCGCCACGCGGAAACCCGGACAGCGCCCTTCCACTATGGACTTCAGGTAGCGGGCGGCGGCGGGCTCGTCGTCCACGATCAGGACACCGTAGGGTTCCGTCATCCCTCGCCCTCCGCGCCGATCGGACCGGCCACCAGAACCCGGGCGCCGCCCTCCGGTCGGTTTCCGGCCTGCCACAGGAAATCCCCCCTATAAAAAAGGTGGAGCCGGGCATAGGTGTTCACCAGCCCCAGGCCCCCCATATCCATGCCCTTGGCCAAAAGGCTCATTTTCGGATCCTCCCTCAGGGCGGCCAGGCGCCCGTCGAGGTCCGTCAGGGCAGCGGCGGAGAAACCCTGCCCGTCGTCGACGAATTCCATGGTCCAGCGTCCGCCGTCGACGCGGCCACGGACCGAGAGGGCCATGGGTCCCGAACGGTTCCGGTACCCGTGGAGCAGGGAATTCTCCACGATGGGCTGGAAAACCATCTTGGGGAGCCGCTCGCCCTGGATGCGCGGGTCCACGTCGACGACGTACCGGAGCCTATCCTCGAGGCGCTGACTCATGAGGTAGAGGTAGGCCCTCATGTGGTCCAGCTCGGCGCCCAGGGTCGCGCTGGGCTCGGCGGTGGAGGAGGAGTAGCGCAGCATGGCCGCCACGGCGTCGCACATCTCCGCGATGCCCTCGTCCCCGGACTCGAGTCCCCGCCCTGCTATGACCGTCAGGATGTTGTTGATGAAGTGGGGGTCCACCTGGGCCTGGAGAGAATCCATGCGCGCCCTGAGCCAGAGGGTGCGGGAGTCCAGCTCCCTGCGGATGGACTGGTCCAAGCGTCCCTGCAGGGCCATGAAGGCCCGGTCCAGGGCGGCTATCTCGTCGTTGCTGTGAACCGTCGGCTCAGCGGAACCGAGGTTGGAAAGCTCGGTGGCCTCCATCTTGCGCGTCATGAGCCGGAGGGGCTTTGTGAGCAGACGGGCGGACACCGCGTTGTAGAGCATGGAGAACAGGATGATGAGCGCCCCGACCCCAACGGTCAGGTTCCGGATCACCGACAGGGGCCGCAAAAGAGTCCGCCGGTCCAGGACCAAGGCCACGGTGATGCCCAAGTACTCGGAGCGGAAGACCGAAAGTGCCTCCCAGGCGCCCGTTAGGGGGTTGCGCCTGAAGGCGCCGGCGCCTGCTGCGTCGGACGAGCCGTCGGCGCCGGACGAGCCGTCGGCGCCGGACGAGCCGTCGACGCCCAGCGCGAGTCCGCGGTAATAGTCGAGCAGAGCCTCCGTCGCATCCTCCCGACCGTAGAGCGCTTCCCCGGAGGGGAGAAAGGCGAAGGCCCGGGCGAAGTCTCCCTCCGGAAGGCGGAAGACCGCGCTCAGCTCGTCGACGCGGCTGAGAACCGCCAGAAAGCCCAGCTCGTCGTTGAGGCCGGGCACCGCCCGCCCCCTGCCGAACACGAGGGGAGCATCCAGCAAAGAGGCCCAGGGATCCCTATGGGAACCGATGGAAACGGACCGCCCACCCTCGGCCACCGCGTCGGCTATCCACGGAAGCCGCCGGTGGGCGGCTCCTGAATCCACCACCTCCCGATGCTCCAAGAAATTGCTGGAGAAGAAATCCCCGCCGCGGGTGAATACCGCCACGGCGTAGAAGTTCTTGATGATCGAATAGGTATTGAGGCGGCCCCGCACCACCCGCTCCGCCTCCGCCACGTAGAAGGAGTTGCCTGCGACGCTCCGGTCAAGGGAGTCCAGGGCGGCGAGGGAATACTTGAAGTCCGCCTCGGATATGAGGTTGGTGGAGATGAAGTCCATGGGGCGCAGCAGGTTGTCCAGCTGGCCGCTCAGCTTGGCGGACAGCAGTCCGTAGGTCTCCAGGGCGTTGCGCTGGAAGACCCCTGAGCTGTAGCGGTAGAAGAGCGTGGCCAGAACCAGGACCAGCAGCAGTATGAGGACCGAGTAGGTGGCGAGCAGGCGGCGTTGAAAACCCATGACGCCGGGAAGTATACACCCTCTTTCAGCTTTTGCGCTTGCCCTTCTTGCCCTCTTTTTTCCCTCCCTTCCTGCGGTCCGCGGCGTCCGCCTTCTTGGCGACTTCCGTATCGGCGTCCGCCTTCTTCGCGTCCTCCCCCGGACGGGGCCAGCGGACGGGAATGAAGTTCTGGGACTCAAGGGGCGGCCGCACGTAGCCGCCCGCCTTCTGCCGGGGCGGTAGCTCCAGGGGCGGGGGAGTCAGGTCCTTGTAGCTGATCTGAGACAGGAGGTGGCTTATGCAATTGAGGTGTGCGGCGCGCTTGCAGTCCGTATTGACCACGTGCCAGCGGGCCTCCGGAATGTCCGAAAAGGCGAACATGGCGTCCTTGGCCCGGGAATACTCCACCCACTTCGACCGGGCCGCAAGGTCCATGGGGCTCAGCTTCCAGCGCTTGGCCGGGTCCCGCAGGCGGTCGCGGAACCGCTTCTCCTGCTCCGCGTCGCTCACGGAGAGCCAGTATTTAAGGATGATGATGCCCGAGCGGACGAGCATGCGTTCGAATTCCACGACCGAGGTGGTGAACTCGACGTACTCCTCCTCCGAGCAGAAACCCATAACCCGCTCGACCCCCGCGCGGTTGTACCAGCTCCGGTCGAAGACCACGATCTCGCCCCCCGCGGGCAGATGGGCCGCGTAGCGCTGGAAGTACCACTGCGTCTTTTCCCGCTCCGTCGGGGCGGGGAGCGCGACCACCCGGGCATAGCGGGGATTGAGGGGCGCCGTAATCGACTTGATCATGCCGCCCTTGCCGGCGGCGTCCCGCCCTTCAAAGATGATCAGGAGCTTCTGGCCCTTGTGGCGTATCCACTCCTGGAATTTAACCAGCTCCACGTTGAAGGCTTCAAGCTGCTCGAGATATTCGCCCTTCGGTACGTCCTTGTCGGCCATGCGGTACCCCCACCGAAAGTGTAGTACCCATCCCGCGCCGGATCAATGGCGCCCTTGGCGGTATTCCCGGGCGGAGACGCCCTTCCATGTCCGAAAGGACCGGTTCAGGTGGGAGGCGTCCACGAAACCCGTCATCCGGGCGATGGCCGAGACGGTGAGGGCCGGATCTTCCAGCAGGATCGCAGCCCTGCGCAGCCGTTCCCGCCGCACGTACTCCATGGGGGTGCAGCCCATGACCGCGCGGAAGGAGCGCAGGAGGGAAGCCGGGGACTGGGCGGCGGCGGCCGCGAGCTCCGCGATGCCGAAGGACCGGGCGTAGTGCCCCTCCACATAGGCTATGGCTCGCTCCAGGGAAGCGAAGCGAACCGCCTGCCCTCCCGCGGCGCAGAAGGCCCGGCAGAGCTCCACCATCACCTCACCCAGGGCGCAGACCATGGCGGTCGCCGCGCCGGGCCTGTCCAGCGTCCCCTCCGCCTCTATGCAGCGCAGCCGGTCGACCACCAGGGCGAACCTGTCCTCCGGCAGCCGCACGGGGACGCCCGCGGCGGCCGCGTCCCGCAGGGCAGGCTCCCAGTGCAGCAGGCCCCGGTAGCCCGGAAGGCCTGCGAGGCTGGGGATACGGGCCAGGAGCTCCGCCTCCAAGAAGAGCACGTTGATCACCCGGAAGTCCGAAAGGGACTCGAAGGCGTGCACGCGCCCGGGGGCGATGACGAAGCAGTCCCCGACGTGGAGCTCGGTCTCCGCCCCGTCCAGGATGTGCCGCCCTCGGCCGGAGAGCACCACCGCGAACTCGGTGAATTCGTGCCCGTGGGCGCCGTAGCGCCTTCGGCGGGAATGGAGCTCCTGCACCCGCAGCGGCCGCTCCGGACACAAGAGCGTTTCTTCGGCAGTCAGCACCTCATCCATAATGACGCTATCATACTCTATTTTGACGATTTCATCCTCACCGGACATGAAATTCCGGGCTACACTCCCCTGCATGAACAGCCGCGAACGGATTTTGGGTATACTCGCGGGCGCTCCGGTGGACCGCCTGCCCTGCGACCTCTGGGCCACGGAAGAGACGGTGGCCAAGCTCCTGGCCCACACGGGGGCGGGCACGGAAGAGCGGCTCTACGAGCAGCTCGGCATAGACAAGATCATCTGGCTCAAGGCGCCCTACCGGGCGGCGCAGAGTCCGGCCGAGGAAGGCGCCGGGGCGGACGAATGGGGAGTTCGCTTCCGGGACGTGGGCTACGGCGAAGGGAGCTACCGGGAATGCGCCCTGGCGCCCCTGGCGGGTTTGGAGACCCTTGCGGAGTACGAGGCCCATCCCTGGCCGAGGGGCGAGAGCTTCGACTACGGCGAGCTGGCCCGGAAGGCGCCCGCAGCCGCGGCAGGCCGCGCAACCATGCTCAGCTTCATCAGCCTCTTCGAGATCTACAGCGCCATGCGTACCCTGGAAGGGGCGCTTATGGACCTGTACGTGGAGAAGGACCTGGCCCATTACGCCCTGGAGCGCATCTGCGGCATACAGCTGGACTACATGGACCGGGCCATGGCCGCCGCGGGGGAACACCTCGACCTTGTCTACTTCTCCGACGACATGGGCATGCAGGACCGGCAGCTCTTCGGCACGGATGTCTGGGACGAGTTCATCGCCCCCCGGGCGGAGCGCATCATAGACCGCGCCCACGCCCACGGCAAGAAGGTGTTTTATCACACCGACGGCTCCGCCCCCGAGATAGTCGACCGCCTGGTCGCCATGGGCATCGACGTGCTCAATCCCATCCAGCACCTGTGTCCGGGGATGGAGCGGGAGCGGCTCAAGGGCCTCTACGGCGGCAAGGCGGTCTTCCACGGGGCCGTGGAGAACCAGAGGGTGCTGCCCTTCGGAAGTCCCGCGGACGTCGCGCGCGAGACGGAGGAGTGCATGCGCATCCTCGGGGCCGGCGGCGGCTACATCGTCGCCCCCTGCCACAACATCCAGCCCAACACGCCCGTCGAGAACATCCTAGCCCTCTACGAGACGGTGCGGGAGGTGGGAAGCCGGT
>CAYUPG010000069.1:0-11848 GCA_964446515.1 uncultured Treponema sp. | reverse complement strand
GGTAAAGCGCAGGGTATGGATGGAGCTGCGGCGCTCGGTGCACCCGAAAGCCCGGGCCTCCATGGCCGTTCCCATGGTGTTCGCCCGGCGCATGGCCGTCATGACCAGGGGCACCACCAGAGAGGGATAGGCCCTGAGCTTTTTTAGGAAACGGCCCCGCCCGAAGGCATCGGAGCCCCGCAGGCGCTGAGCCAGGATGATGGCGTCCAGGTCCCGGCGCAACACCGGCAGCTGGTTGAGGGCGGTGGTCACCAGGAAGGCGGTCCTGTAGGGCAGCCCGAACTTGGTCAGGGCCAGGACTATCTCCTCGGTCCGAGTGGTCGCCAGGAGCGCCGGCACCGTGGCGGCCAGGGTCAGCACCCGCAGGCTCAGGCTCGCGCCGTAGCCCAGGCCCTCGAGGGTAAAGACGGTCCGCCCCAGGAAGGGCAGGACGACGGCGGTACGCCCCGGATACACCGCGCCTTGGACCACCAGGAGGAACAGGAACAGGAAGGCCAGGGGCCGGGCCCGGCGGTAGAGTTCCGCCAGGGAGAGGCCCGCGGCGCGCCAAAGCACGAGGCCGCCCCCGAAGGAAAGCAGCATGGTCCGCCAATCGTCCAGAAGGAAGATGGTGACGGACACCAGCAGCACCATGCCGATTTTTGTCCGGGGGTCGAGCCGCATCGCGCTAGGTCCTTGGAATTTCGTTGATGAGCGCCGGAAGCACCTCGAACAGGTCGCCCACCACCGCCACGTCCGCGAGCTGCATCATGGGCGTGGTGGGATCCTTGTCGATGGCGATAATATAATCGCAGGACTGCATTCCCACAAGATGCTGTATCTGGCCGGAGATGCCGCAGGCCACGTACACCGTCGACTGCACCGTCTGTCCGGTCTGGCCCACCTGCTGGGTGTAGGGCACCCAGCCGGAGTCCACCGCGGCCCGGCTGGCGCCCACGGCTCCGTTGACCCGCTCCGCCAGGGCCTTGAGCAGCTTGAAGCCCTCGGGCCCCTTCATCCCCCGTCCGCCCGAGATGATGAACCGGGCATCCGCCAGGTTGACCGAGTTCTCCGCGTCGTGGAAGACCTCCAGGACTTTCTTGAGCCCCGTCCGCTCCGAAGCCTCAAGGCTCTCCGCGATCACCCGGCCCGTCCGGGCGGGGTCGATCTCCAGGGCGTTCATCACCCGGGGGCGCACGGTGGCCATCTGGGGCCGGTGGTTGGAGCAGCGTATGGTGGCCATGATGTTGCCCCCGAAGGCGGGCCGCGTCTGGAGCAGGTCCCCGTTCTCCGGGTCTATGTCCAATCCCGTGCAGTCCGCCGTCAGGCCGCAGTTCGCCGTCACCGCCACCCGGGGGATCAGGGCCCTGCCGCGGGTGGTGGCCCCGCAGACCACCACCTCGGGCTTGTACTTGCCTATCAGCCGCACCAGGGCGGCCGCCTCGTCCTCGTCCAGGAAGTTGGATAAGCCGGGATCGTCCACCACCAGGGCGACGTCCGCCCCTCCGTGGAAGAGCTCTCCTGCCTGGGAAGCCACGCCGCTGCCCATGGCCACGCACCAGAGCTCCGAGCCGCGCTTGTCCGCCAGTTCCCTGGCCGCCCCCAAGAGCTCGTAGGTGACCTTCTGGATCTTGCCCTGCAGGACCTCCGCCACAACCCAGATGTTCTTGTAGGAAGCCCTCGCCTCATCGGTATTCGCCAACATGGATTCCCCCTCACACCAGGCTGCGCAGGCGCAGCTCGTGCACCAGCTTTTGGGCTATGTCCGCGGCGGGACCTTCCAGCTTGACCGTCGCCACCTCCCGCGCCGGGGGCGGATTGGTCTTGACCACCCGGGTGGGGGAACCGTTGAGGCCGATGCGCTCGGCGTCGGCGCCGATGTCCTCCGCCGTCCAGGTGGGGAACTCTATCTTCTGGGCCGCCAGGCGTCCCTTCAGGGTGGGGATGCGGGGCTGGTTGATGTCCTTGACCACCGTGAGCACCGCGGGCAGCCGTACCCTGCACAGGTCCCAGCCGTCCTCGTGCATGCGCTTGACCGAAATGTAGTCCGCCCCGAGCTCGTCAACCGCCATGACGTAGGTGGCCTGGGGCCAGTCGAGCTGGGCGGCGATGCCGGGGCCCACCTGGGCGGTATCCCCGTCTATGGCCTGCTTGCCGCAGATAACGAGGTCCACGCCCCCGATCTTCTCGATCGCCTTGGCCAGGGCGTAGCTCGTGGCCCAGGTGTCCGAGCCGCCGAAGGCCCGGTCGCTGAGCAGGACCGCCCGGTCCGCCCCCACGGAGATGCCCTCCCGCAGGACCATGTCCGCCCGGGGCGGCCCCATGGTCAGGACGATCACCTCGCCCCCCACCTTCTCTTTTATGCGCACCGCCTCCTCCACCGCGTAGGTGTCGAAGGGGTTGGTCACCGCCTTGATGCCCTCCCGGACGATGCGCTTGGTCTCCGGGTCTATCTTGGCGTCCGCGGACCCCGGAACCTGCTTGACGCAGACCACTATCTTCATGTATCGCTCCCTACCGCCAGGTGTCTTTGATCAGGTCGTACTGGGTCTTGAACCCCAGCAGGGACAGGTAGATGCCGCAGTTCGGATAGTTCCGGTGCAGGATCTTCAGCGTCTCTATGGGGTCGAAGGGATCGGTGGCCGTCTTGATCTCGTAGCCCACCGCCTCGGAGAGCAGGTCTATCTTCTTGCTCATCCAGGCTTCCACCACCACGGGAATCCACGGGTACTTGGCCAGGAGCTTGTCCACCACCTCGTGCCGCTCGATCACCGGCTGGGTGATGATGAAGGTCGCCCCGGCGGCCAGCTTGCGCTCCATCTTCTCGAACTCGTGCTCCTCGGGCTCGTAGGGGTTGAAGGCCACCCCCAGGTCGAAGTCCCCGGGATAGTTCTTGACGATGTACTTGAGCAGCTCCACGGAGGTGACCGATTCGGTGCCCACGGCGCCCACGTCCGCGGGGGACAGCTTGGGCAGACGGTCGGAGCCGTCCCCGGAGATCACCAGGAGCTGGCGTATGCCCAGGGTCCTGCATGAGGTGAGGATGCGGTCCAGGTCGTCCTTGGTGTGGAAGGTGTTCAGGTGTATCATCACCAGATCCTTCTTCGGCTCCAGGCCCAGCTCCTCGATCATCTCGGTGCCCTGGAAGGCCAGGTGCCCCATGGCGTTGTCGGTCAGGCAGGCGCAGTAGCCGCTCTCCATGACCCTGTTGAACTTCACCCCGAAGGCTTCCAGGTCCGCCTCGAGCTTTTCGGAATCCTGCTTGGGGGGAAGTATCTCCACGTGGTAGATCTTGTTCTCGATATGGTGCCGCATGCTTCGCTCCTTTAGAAGATTCCGCGCACCCGGCCGGTGGCGGTGTCCACGTCTATCTTGCGGAAGGACGGGTCCGACGAGGTCCCGGGCATCAGCTTGATGTCCCCCGCCACGGGCACTATGAACTCGGCTCCCCGGTAGATAAGGATGTCCCGGATGGGCAGCGTCCAGCCCTTGGGGCGGCCCTTCAGGCTCGGCTCGTGGCTCAGGCTGTACTGGGTCTTGACCATGCAGGTTCCCAGGTCCTTGAGCTCCGGGTCCTCCTGGATGGCCGCGAGCTTTTCCTCCGCCTCGGCCGAGTAGCTCACGCCGTCGGCTCCGTAGACCTCCACGGCAACCTTCTCGATGCGCTGCTTCAGGGGTATCTCGCCGCCGTAGAGGAACTTGAAGTCGTTCTTCTGGTCGCAGGCATCCGCCACCGCCTCCGCCAGCTCCGCGGCGCCCTCGCCGCCCAGCTCCCAGTGCCGGCTCACCGCCACCCGGGCTCCCGCCGCCTCCGCGGCACGGCGTATGACCGCGTGCTCCTCCGGATCGTCGGTGTAGAAGTTGTTGATGCAGACCACCGGCGGTATGCCGCTCTTCTTCACGGTCTCTATGTGGGCCAGAAGGTTCTCCACCCCCTTCTCCACCAGGGCGACGTTCTTTTCCGTGTACGCCGTATCCAGGGGCTTCCCCGGGACCACCTTGGGCCCGCCGCCGTGCATCTTGAGGGCCCGGACGGTGCAGACCACCACCGCCGCGTTGGGCACCAGGCCCGAGAAGCGGCACTTCAGGTTCCAGAACTTCTCGAAGCCTATGTCGGCGCCGAAGCCCGACTCGGTGACGTGGTAGTCCGCGAGCTTGAGGGCCAGCCGGTCGGCTATAATGGAAGACTGGCCGATGGCTATGTTGGCGAAGGGGCCGGCGTGGACGAACACGGGCTGGCCCTCCACGGTCTGCAGGAGGTTCGGGTTGATGGCCTTGTGCATGAGGGCCGTCATGGCCCCCGCCACCTCGAGATCCTCCGCGCTGACCGGAGCGCCGGACTTGCTGTAGCCTATGGTCATCTTGCCCATGCGGCGGCGCATGTCCTCCAGATCCTTGGCCACCGCCAGGATGGCCATGACCTCGGAGGAGACGGTGATCTGGAAGCCGCTCTTCATCATGAAGCCGTCCATCTTGCCCCCGAGGCCTATGATGATGTCCCGCAGGGCCTGGGCGGAGAAATCGATGGTCCAGCCCATGGCGGGGTTGCGGGGGTCTATGTCCAGGCGCTTTAGGCCCCGCTTGGCGAGGAATTCGTCGCTGTTGATGAACTCGTGCTGGATGCGGGAGGTCAGGGCCACCATGGCCAGGTTGTGGGCGTTGCTGATGGCGTCGATGTCCCCGGTCAGGCCCAGGCTGAACTCCGTCAGGGGGATGCACTGGGCCAGTCCGCCGCCCGCGGCGCTCCCCTTGATGTTGAAGGTCGGCCCGCCCGAAGGCTGGCGTATGGCCCCGGTGACCTTCTTGCCGATGAAGCCGAGCCCCTCCACCAAGCCCATGGTGGTGGTGGTCTTGCCCTCCCCCAGGGGGGTGGGGGTGATGGCGGTCACGTCTATGTACTTGCCGTCCGGCCTGTTCTTGAGCCGCTCCAGCACGGAGATGTAGTCCACCTTGCCGATGTAGTGCCCGTAGGGAAAGAGCTCCTCCTCCCTGATGCCGAGCTCCTCCGCGATAACGCGGATCTTCTTCATGTCGTCCAGGGCCGCGTTCGCGATCTCCCAGTCCTTCATGGTTTTGGGGTCCAGTTTAGCCACAGCGTCCCTCCTCAAAGCTTGGTGCGCATCCTGAAGGATGCCAGGGTATTCTTCATGAGCATGGCGATGGTCATGGGGCCGACGCCGCCGGGAACCGGGGTGATGGCTCCGGCGATCTCCTTGGCCGCCTCGAAGTCCACGTCCCCCCGCAGTATGGGGATGGTCCGGCCGGTCTTCTCGCTCACCTTCTCGCCCACCCGGTTGACCCCCACGTCGATGACGCAGGCCCCCGGCTTGATCCACTCGACCTTCACCAGGCCGGGAACCCCGGCGGCCACGATCAGGATGTCCGCCCGTCTGCAGTGGGCGGCCAGGTCCGCGGTCCCCGTGTGGACCACCGTGACCGTGGCGTTGGCCCCCGGCCCCTTCTGGAACATCATGTTGGCGATGGGCTTGCCCACGATGTTGGAGCGCCCGACCACCACCACCTCCGCGCCGGAGGTCGCAACGCCGGACCGGACTATCAGCTCCTGGATGCCCGCGGGGGTGCAGGGGGCGAAGCGGACTTCCTCCCCCCCCAGGAGCAGGCGCCCGATGTTCACCGGATGGAAGCCGTCCACGTCCTTGTCCGGATCGATGGCGTAGATGACCTTCTTCTCGTCGATGTGCTTGGGCAGGGGCAGCTGGACCAGGATTCCATGTATCGTCGGATCCCTGTTGTAGCGCTCCACCACCGCCAGGAGCTCCGCTTCGCCGATGCCGGGGTCCAGGTTCTCCTGCACTTCCTTGAAGCCGCACTCCAGGGCGGTCTTGATCTTGAGGGTCACGTAGGACACCGAGGCGGGGTTGGATCCCACCAGGATGGTGACCAGGCCGGGAACTTCGCCCGTCGCGGCCTTCAGCCGCGCGACCTCGTCCTTGATCCCGGCGATTATTTCCTTCGAGACGGCGGCGCCGTCGATGATGCGCGCGGACATCAGGCGTTTCCTTCCCGGAAGGCGGAGATGTAGTTCATGCCGTACTCGTCGTTGCCCAGGAGCAGTTCCCTGGCCAGGCGGAAGCTCTCGTTGGAGTAGTCGATGGAAGAAAGCACCTTGTCGTTGATCTGCATGGGATCCACGATGCCCCCGTCGCAGCCGGCGTCCAGGCAGAGCTTGGCGAAGACCTGGTTGATGATGTTCCGCTTGGGGAAGCCGTAGGAGATGTTGCTCAAGCCCGGGGCGAAGTGCACCGCCGCGCCGTAGGCGGACCTGAGGGCGGCCACCGACTCGATGACCATGACGGAGTTGCGCACGTCCACGGAAGCCGGATAGACCAGGGGATCAAGGAAAGTCCTGTCCAGGGTGATGTCCGCGCCCCGTAGCAGCTCCATGAGCTCGGCGATGTTCCGCACCCGGTCCTCCACGGTCTCGGGCATGGCGGCCGCGCCGGTCGCCCCCGCGATCACGCAGGCGCGGGCAGCCCCCGCGATGGGGATGAGGGCCTTCCGCTCCAGGGAGACGGAGTTCACCAGGGGGGTGCCCTTGGCGGGATCGCAGGCGGCAAGGCCCGCCTCCAGTATCTCGGGGTCCGAGGAATCGATGCTCAGGGGCACGGAGGCGGCGCGCTGTATGACGGCGGCGGCCCACCGGATGGCCCGAATCTTCTCTTCCCGCTCCAGGCTGAACTCGTCCACGTTGAGGTCCAGGAACCAGGCGCCGGAAGCCTCCTGCTCCTGGGCCATGGCGGCTACGTAGGCCGCGCCGGCTTCCTTCTCCGACTCCGAGCCGTAGAGCCCCTGGTGCACCGCCACGGCCACGTGCCGGACCTTGCCGTTCTTCCACTCCTCGCCCTCGGTCACCGAGGCGGGGATGGGCAGCTTCCCGGACTTGAACACCAGGGAGCTGCGCCCGTCCGGCGCGGTCTCCACGAACTTTCCCGACGTCAGCCTGACCCGCGTACAGTGGATATTTTCCCCAACGATGATATAGGAGCCCTTTGTCGCCATTTCCTTCTCCTCCTACCGTGATGAGTACATGGTAGGGGAGTTTTTTCAAGGAGTATTGTATTTTTTTGCCGAATTTTGAACTTTTATATTATTTTGCCGGGGCAGGGCCCTGCAGAGCGGCTTCGGCGGCTTCCAGCTCGGCGCGGAGGGCGGAGCGGTCTATGCCCCAGTTGCGGCCGAAGCGGGCGAGCAGGCGGTCGGAAAGGGCAAGGAAGCGGTCGAAGGCCCCCGCGCCCTCGGGCAGCAGGCGCGGCAGGTAGGCGTCGAAATGGCCCCGGTTGACGATGAGCTCCCAGAAGCGGGCGAAATTCTTCAGCCGCTCCAGCTCATCCCGCCCGAGGGCGGCGGTCTCCGTCACCTCGTAGGGCGGCCGGGGGGCATAGCGCATCCCGTAGGGGCCGTCGTGCCGGGCGATGGGGGCGCCGGGGAGGCGCTTGAGTATGCCCAGCTGTATCTCCCCCGGCCGCACGGCCCAGAGCCGGTCGAAGCCCCGACCGAAGGAGGCGAAGTCCTCACCCGGAAGGCCCGCGATCAAGTCGGCGTGGACGACGGCGTTGGTCCTGCGGCGCAGGAAGTCCAGGACCTCGAGCTCCTTCTCCGGGTCGCTGGGCCGGCCTATGGTCCGGGCGACCTCGGGGTTGAAGGTCTGTATGCCCACCTCCAGGCGCAGGGTTCCCGGAACAAAGCGCTCCAGCACCTCCCGCAGCTCCGCGGGAAAGCGGGAGGGCACCATCTCGAAGTGGACGTAGGCGGGCGGCGAAAGCCGCTCCAGGAAGAATTCCATGACGGCCCGGGCCCGGCGTACATCCAGATTGAAGCTCCGGTCCAGGAACTTGAAGGCCTTAGCGCCCCGGGCGGTGAGCTCCTCCATGCGACGCAGGAAGAGCTCCAGGGGAAAGTCCCGCACGGTCCTGTCCAGGGAGCTCAGGCAGAATTCGCAGCCGAAGGGGCAGCCCCGGGAGGCCTCCACGTAGGTGAGCTTGCGCCCCAGGTCCTCCTCGGTATAGAGAGCGTAGCCGTCCGCGATCTTGGCCGTATCGACGGGCCGGGCGGAGATGAACTTTCCCTCCACCGAGGCCGTGCAGTCCCAGAGCGCCGCCCGCTCCGCCACAGCCGCCGCGCCCGCGTGGGACTCGCCCAGCAGGGCGGCGCAGAGCAGCGGGAAGACCTCCTCCCCCTCGCCCCGGACCACCCAGTCCGCGGCCTCGATCAGGGGGGCGTCGGCGTCCAGGTGGGAGACCTCGGGCCCCCCGAGCACCACCACGGGGCGGGGCGGAGCCTCGGCGCCGTCGCAGCTGCCGGCCGTCCGGCGGCGCTCGAGCTCCCGCAGAAGTTCCAGAGTAGCTTCGTGGTTCCAGATGGAGACCGAAAGGGCCAGCAGCCTGGGCGCCGCCGCCAGAATGGGCGCCGCCTTCTCTTCCAGGGGCTGGCGCAGGGCGAACTCCAGGATCTCCGTCCGTCCCTCAAGCTCGGGTCCCAGATTGGCCTTCAGGAGCCTGAGGGCGTAGGATGGGTGTATCCACTTCGCGTTTATCGTCGCCAGGACCAGGTCCGGCATCGGTTCAGAGGCCGAGGTTGAAGCTGGACGCGCCGAAGAGGCCCAGGGTGCCGGTGCGCCATTCTTCGTGGGCCTCCATCACCAGGCGCTCGACCTCGGCCCAGGAATCCGCCCGGGGACCCGAAAGGTGCCGGTTCGTGGAATTGGAGAATACGATGGTGCGGCAGCCCTGCTCCCGCAGGCGCTCCACGTTGGACGGCGAATCGTCGATGTACACGTGGGCCCCCACGGCGCCCTTGTCCTTCATGAAGCAGAGGTCCCAGTAGGGTATGTCGTGGTCGTCCAGCCATTCCACGGTCTGGATGATGGACTCCTTGTGGGAATACTTCAGGAAGAGCCGGTGGGTGATGATGCGGATGCGGACGCCCCGCATGGAGAGCTTTCGCAAAGTAGCCGGGGCGTCCTTTATGGGCTCCATGACCCGGAAGAGGTCCCGCTGGGCCACGGCGAAGCGGTGCAGCCTATCGTAGCCGCCGTACTCCTCGATGCCCCACTCGGACAGGCCGAAGGACACGTCCTCCCGCAGGGACTCCAGGGGCTTATCAAGCCACTGGGCGGCGATGCGGCGCATGGAGCCGTAGAAATCCCCCACCACCCCGTCCAGGTCCACGCCGAAGATAAAGCTGCTCTCGTCCATGCTTCCTCCTCCCATCCTACTTCGCCCCGGAAGGGCCGCCCTCGGCGAGGAGGGCAGCCTCTTCCTCGAGCCGACGCCTGTCCAGCTGCTCCTTCTGCTTCAGCAGAGCCGCGGGCACCTCGTAGACCGCCTCCAGGGATTCCGGCGTCAGCAGCTCCGCCGGCGTGCCGATCTGGATCCTTCGGTCCTTGGAGAACAGGAGCACCTGGTCGGCGTACTTCCGGGTAAGATCCAGCTCATGGAGGGAAACGTAGACGGTGACGCCGGATCGTTCGCGGTAGGAGCGGAAGAAGTCCAGCGCCCGCTCCTTCTGCCGGTCCTCCATGGCGAATACGGGCTCGTCCATGAAGAGGGAGCGCGAACCGTATAGCGCGGAGAAGGCCAAAAGGGTGCGCTGCATCTCCCCCTTGGAAAGCCGCGCAAGGGGACGGGACTCCAGACCCGCCAGCTCAAAGGCCTCCAGGACTTCCCGGTAGAAAGCATCTCCCTTCAGCTGATGGGCACCTCCCGCGTAGACCTGCTCCAGGAGCTCTCCCAGGGGATCATCGGTCTCGAACTCCATGTTCTGGTACAGGAAGGACGCGTAGACGTTGCGCTCCCCTTCGTCGGAGAAGAGCCGGGTATCCCTGCCCAGAAGGCTCACCCGGCCTTCCTGGGGCAGGAGGCGCCCGGAGGCCAGGAGCATGAGGGTGGACTTGCCCGCCCCGTTGGGCCCCACAAGGCTCACGAAGCCTCCGGGCAGGGTGCCGGAAAATCCCGAGAACACCGGCTCGTCCGCACCGGGATACGCGAAGGAGACGTCGGAGAATTCAACAAAGCCTGAGTCGATACGCATGCATTCATTCTAGCATGAAGGGCCCGGCTATCCTATACTTGACGGTATGGGAACACCAGGACGCTCCGCTACGCAGACCAGGTTTTCCGCCGCAGCCACCCTTGCCGCGCTCCTGTGCGCCTCGCTCGCCTTTGCCGCCTGTCGGCGGCCCATCCCGGTCGCCCTCATGACCAAGCTGGAATCGGGCTCCATCATAGGCTCCAGCGAGGTCACCGCGGTGCGCCGCTTCCGGGCGACCCATCCCGACAGTCCCCTGCGGATTGAAGCCTTCGACGACGGCTGGATTCCGGACCGCACGGTGCGGACCTTCCAGGAAGTGCGGAACCGGGACTTCCGCTTCATGATAACCAGCCATACTTCCGTATGCGCGGTGGCCATCGCTTCGGAGGTCAACGCCTCGGGCATCTTGACCCTGGTCACCGGCGCCACCACCGACGCCCTCAGCGGCGCCGACGATCGGCACATCAGGATAGTGCCGGACGTGGTGAAGGAGCAGCGGGCCGCCGCCCAGGCCGCCGCGGCCATGCCCGGTAGGAAGCTGCTGCTCCTGCGGGATCTGGACAACGATGCCTACACGGTCCCCGGCGCGGCGGCCTTCTCGCAGGAGTGGGCCGGAATGGGGGACGGCCGGGCCGTCCGAATCGTCGATATACGCACCAACAACCTCTCCTTTCCCGAGCTGGAGGCCCTTTTCCGGAACACGGACTACGACATCCTGTATATCCTGGTCGGCGGGTACCGCACCGTCGCGGGCAACATAGCCCAGCTTTCGGCCGGGCATAAGCCCGAAGCGGCCATCCTCTTCACGCCCTGGATGCGCAATCCCGATCTGGTGGACGCCGCCGGGCCCGCCCTGGGCCGCGCCTCCGTCACCTCCCATTATCCCGCAAGGAAAGATGCTCCCCAGGTGGATGCCTACCTCTCATCGATCGAGAAGGAATACGGCTTTACCCCCACCATGGTGAGCCTCAAGGTCTACGAGGCCCTGACCCTGCTGGACGCCGCAGTCAGGTCGGGAGCGCGGACCCCCGAGGACGTAAAGCGCTACCTGATCGAACGCAGCCCCCACGCAACCGATTTCGGCTCCGTCGAGCTCGACCGCTTCGGAGACGCTTCGGCGGACTTCTTCATCATCGACGACATAGCCGGAGAGTTCCGCAGATGAAGGGTCGAGGCCCCTACAAGCGCTCCATCAGGCTCATCATGGCCTTTCTCGAGATCCTCGCCCTCATCGCGGTAGCCCTCATATTTTCGGTATCCTCTTCTTTCCTCAGGAAATTCGCCGTCAGGGATTTCCTCATGCGCCGCTCCTCAGAGATCAGCGCCATAGACCAGCTGCTGAGCTCCCGCCTTTCCCAATTCTCAAGGGTCATGGAGCTCTTCTCGGCCGCCCCCAGGGACGAGCTGATTCCGTTCATAGCAACCATTTCCGACCTATACGGCGTCGACGGGGACGGTACGGTCGAACGGGTCTATAAGCAGCGGCCGGACTCCGCCGTATTTCCGGGCTACCGTTTCGGAGGCTCCGCCCTCCGCATCATAAGCGGCAGCTATTTTTCCACCGCCAGGATTTCCGCGGTGCAGCGGGCCCCGGAGAACGAACGGCCGAGCATCTACGTTTCCGCACCCGGACCTGGCGGTCTCTACCTCGGGAGACTGGAGCTTGAAGCCCTGCGGGACGACATACACCGACTGGTCCGCTTCGACGGCACCATCGTGCTCCTGGCCAACAAGGACGGCCTGCCCCTGACGACCCTGGGCGGAGACCTGCCGACCCAAATCATGCGCCAAAAAAGCGGCGAGACGGTCTCCATCGGGG
>CAYUPG010000068.1:2605-11884 GCA_964446515.1 uncultured Treponema sp. | reverse complement strand
AGCGAGGGACTCGTGGCCCGGACGGGCCGCAGCGGCGGCGAAGGGAGCAGGCGCCAGACCGAAGTACAGGGCAAGGCCGTAGGAGAGCGCAAGGACGAGCATAAGAGCGGCCAGGGCGGGGAATGCGCTGCGGGCCAAGGTGGACGGCGGTCTGGGAAGCGGAGGGAAAAGACTCGGGAATTTCCCCGACTCGAGCCAGTCCGATAGGCGGTCGGGATCGCCGTGCTTTTTAAGGACGGCCAAGGCCCGTTTCGCGATTCTGTTCTCGCTCTCCTTTTCAAGGACCTCCAGATACAGCTCGATGGCCCGGTCGGTCTCGCCCCGGCGCAGATGCAGCGCCGCGAGGCCCAGGAGGGCCGGCGCTTCCCGCATCTTGATTTCCCTGGCCCTGCGGAAATAGGTGTGGGCGCCGCCGAAGTCCCCGGAGTAGAGGCAGGAAACCGCCAATATATAATAGTACTTGAAAGAATCGTGGTATCGGACCACCTCGGGCTCAAGGAGCCTTATGGCTTCGCCGAAGCGCCGCGCGGAGCAGAGCCGCGCGGCCTTTGCAAGAATGGGGTCGATCTTCATCGGCGGAGGGTTCTATTGCGCGCCATGGCGGCCCTTCATGCGCTCCAGGATGGCTTCCATGGCCGCAAGCTCATCTTCCGTTGCGGCGCCCCCTTCGGCTATCGCCCGGTCGATGCGGTCAAGCAGATCCCGCAGGGCGATAAGGTCGGTCCGTATGGTCAGTTCAGGAGACGCGGCGGCGGTCGCGCTCTCCCGCAGTATCCGGGATACGTCGTCCTCCGCCGGCGCGGTGGGAGCACCGAAGCCGTCCTCACGCGCGGCGGCGAGCAGTATGCTCACGACCGATTCGCCGCCCCGGGCAATGGGCACCGGGTCGAAGTAATAGCAGAGGGCGGAATCCCCCACCGAATAGGGCAGCAGATTGAAATTCCGGCCCTGGCTGGGCGAAACCTTCCAGGGGGCGTCGTTCAAGCGCTTCCAGTTCGCGATATGGACGGCATCGGGCCGAGGAACGCCTCCGACCGCTATGCTGCCCATGAGGCCCGCCGTCTCGGTCTTGGAATACCACCACCGGTCGGAATCGGCCCCCGAGATCAACGTTTCGGCCCGGAGTTCCCGCTGGTCCGTAGAAAAGTGAACCGGATTCCCCTCTCCCAGCTTGGTGTCCAGGAGAAAGCGGACGCCTACCTGGGTCTGCCGTTCGCCCCGGTTGCCGATGCGGACATCCATCCGAACCCCATCCGCCAGGGCCGCCCCTTCGCTCTTGATGAAGGAAAATTCCTGGGATACGGAAAGGAAGGAAGATTCAAAGACGATGGCGGGCTTGCCGCCCTCGGCGGAGACGCGGAACCGAAAAGCGGTGCTTTCGCCCAGCCTGAAGGCCTTGTCGTCCACGAGCACCGCCAGGAAGGAGGTCCTGGGGTCCTGGTCCACGAAGAGGCTTTCGTAGCGCTCCCGCTTAATGTCCGTAAGGTAATACAGGGAGAATCTGCCGGTATTTTCGTGGAGCACCAATTTGATGCGCCCTTCGCGGATTTCGGCGGCCCCAAGGGCTGCGGGGAGAAGGGCGCAGAGCAGGACGGCGGCTGCGAGGGCGTTGACGCGTTTCATTTTCCGGCCTCCGTTCCCAAACGGGTGATCAGCTGTTCCCGCAGATCCAGGGCCGCGGACTTCAGGGCGAGCAGTCGGCGCAGCCGTTCGCTATCCGTGGCGCTCGGAGCGCGGAGAGCGGCAGGTTCCGGGGCTGCGGCAGGCGCCGCAACCTGCGGTAGGGCCCGAGCGGCCGCCAAGGCGAGCTCCGCCGCAGCCAAACCGGCCTCCGCCTGGGCGAGCCGAGTCGCCAGGTCGGCGTTGGAGCGCTCCAGATCCGCCAGCCGCGTATCCTTCAGCATCTCCGCTATCCGCTTCTGGTATGCGACGATGGCCTGCTCATAGGACCGCTCCCGCCGCTGGTATTCCTCCACGGTCCGCAGGGATTCCTCATGGCTCCACTTGAGGAGTTTAAGCAGCTCGGCCTCTATCTTTTTCTGATCGATTAGCGCTATGCGGTAGGAGGATGCTTCGAATTTTGCGCTCCCGGGGTACCGGTCCACAACGACGGAGAAGGCGGCGCGGGCATCTTCCATGCGGCCCAGAGCGAAGAGGCACTCCCCCATCCAGTAGAGCGCGGCAGCCTTCTTCCCGCCGTCCGCGACCGTATCCGCGTAGGCCTTGAAGATGGCTACGGCGCCGTCGTAGCGGCCGAGATAGAACAGGGCGCGGCCCTTCTGGTAGGCGGCCTCAATTGATCTCGGGCCCTTGGGGTCCAGCCGCAGGAGCTCGTCGAGGTCGGCCAAGGCCGCCTCGTGCTCGCCCGCGGATAGTTCCGCCAGGGCTATCCAGTACAGGGCCTCCGCGGCCTCCCCCGGCCCGGCAGCCTCGCCGGAAGCCCGGCGAAGCTCCACCACCGCCTCCCGCCATTTGCCTTCGCCGAAAAGGTTGATGCCTGCGGAAAGCCGAGAGGGCTGCTGCTGGGCGAAGAGTCCGACGGACAATGCGAGGGAGAGGACGATCGGCA
This sequence comes from uncultured Treponema sp., assembly GCA_964446515.1. Taxonomy (GTDB): domain Bacteria; phylum Spirochaetota; class Spirochaetia; order Treponematales; family Breznakiellaceae; genus CAYUPG01. The sequence goes on along the minus strand of CAYUPG010000068.1, from coordinate 9,315 downwards.
GCGCCGTTTTCCTCATGTCGAAGGGGACCGTTTTTTTCAGCATGGGCGGAACTCCTCACCTCATTTTCGGCAATTAGGTCCTCAAGCTCAAGCGCCGGTTCCCTTAAGGCGCCGCACCAGAGCAGCCTTGTCCGAGGCCCCGAAAAAGGCCGACCCGGCTATGAGCACCTGCACCCCCGCGGCACGCACCTCAGCGGCGGTATCCTCGTTGATGCCGCCGTCGGCGGCGATGAGGAACGGGAGCTTCCGCTCCGACCGTATCCTCGCCAGGGTCCGCGCCTTGTCCAGGCAGGACGGTATGATGGACTGGCCGCCGAAGCCGGGATTCACCGTCATGACGAGCACCTGGTCGACGTAGGGCAGGAGCTCTTCAATATAGGAAACCGGGGTGGACGGGACCAAGCTGATGCCCGGCTTCTTGCCCAAGGCGCGTATGCTCTGCACCAGGCGATGGGCATGGACCACCGCCTCTACATGGAAGGTTATGTAGTCCGCGCCGGCGGCGGCGAAGGGCTCTATCAGGTTCTCGGGGCGTTCGGTCATGAGGTGGACATCGAAGACGGACCTGCTCAGGGGGCGCAGGTCGGCCACCGTCTTGGGGCCGAAGGTAAGGTTGGGGACGAAGGCTCCGTCCATGACGTCCAGATGGGTCCATTCGGCACCCGAGGCGTCGATCTCCGCCACCGCCTCTCCGAGGCGGGAAAAATTCGCAGAAAGCACCGAAGGGGCAATAATCGTGGTGTTCATAGGGGAATGATAGCGCCCCCGGAGCGTCCTTGTAAAGGTTTGCGGCGAAGATATGGAGGGCCGCCGTGATTGACTAAGCGGAAGGAAATGGTATAATACAAAAAAGGGCGCATGTTGTATCAAAAAAGCGTCCAACTATTCAAGCCATGGACGCAGAAACAACGATAGAGGGGCTCCTTCAGAAAGCCTACGACAGCCTGAAAGCCTCGGATGCGTCGGCGGCGGCATCGTACCTTGAAGAAGCCCTCAGGGTGGACTACGAGCATCCCGAGGTGGTGTTCGCCCTCAAGTGCGTCAATTGGTGGCTGGAGCGGGGCAAGCGGCTCGCGGATATCCGGGACTGTTACGACCAGGGCGAATTCGTCCTGTCGCAATGGAAGGCTTTCCACGCGTTTCTCGACCGCATCGGCGAGCGGAACGACCGGTGCTTGTATGCGGTGCGCAGATATGCCTTTTCCACCGCCCTGCAGTGCTTCAGGAGCATGCTGGGCGAGGCGGGGGATCACCAGGATCCGGAGCTTCTGCTCCGTGTCGGCCGCTGCTACAAGGGCGTGGGCAACTACGAGCCGGCCCTGAAGTATCTTGAGGAGGCGGCCCGGATCAAGCGGGACGATGCGGAGGCTCTTTCCGAATTGGCCGACGTGTACGCCCTGATCGACGAGCCCCGGGCGGCGAAGGCCCTGTTCAGGGAGGCCTTCTTCGCCGGGCCCCAGAGGGTGGATCTCCGCTCCATGGAGTCGGATCTGATCCTGCTGCTCCGGGACAAGGTCGCTTCCCTGGGGTACAAGAGTCCGGAGCTTGAGGAATGGATTCCCGTATACGGAGTCCTTTTAGGCGTCTTTACGGTGAAGCGGGAGCTGCGGGCCATTGAGCTGGGGAAACTCAAGCAGTCCGTCTTCTCTTTGGAGAACGAGATCCGGGATAGGCCGGCGGAGGCGCCCCTGCTGGTGCCGCGGCTCATCAACCGGTATTTCTGGCTGATCGACCATTACGTGAATGTCGGGGAAGCTACGTCGCGGATCGACGAGACCCTCCTGAAGATACGGGTTCTGGATCCGGTAATCTATGAAAGGTACATCAATTAAGGAGCGTTCCGGCACGGACGTTCCGAATCGAGCGCCATCGGGTGAGGAGTTATGGATATGTCGGAAGCCCTCCTGAAGAACGTACAGGACATGCTGAATGAGGAGAAGTGGACCAGGGCCACTCTCAGCAACTATTCAACCAACCAATTCAAGGAATTGGACGATATCCTCAATGAGGCGAAGGAAGCTCGCTCATACGATGAGCTGAAAAAGGTCTGCGACGAGCACCTGGGGCACACCAAGAACAGCATCATCGCCCTGTATCTTTCCGGCATGATAGCCCTCTCCCGCCAACTCATCGACGATTCCGCCCTGGTCAACCTCATCACCATCTTCGTAGACAACCACAAGGGAAACATCGTCAAGTACCTGTGCATGGGTATCCTCGAGTACGGGGAGTCGAAGTACGCCCTGCGGACCCTGGCGGAGTGCTATAAGAGCGACAACGACGAGGCATCCCTGTTCGGCATATGGGAACGCCTGGTCAAGGTCGACTACGAAGAGGCGGATCTGGCGAAGTCCCTGGCGGAGCACTACGAGAAGCTGCAGGACCAAGAAACGGCGGTCGACTACTACAAGAAGGCCCTTCACCGCTACGTCAATAAGAAGCTCTTCACGAACGTCCGGGAAATTTGGACGAAGCTCGTGGATTTCTGTCCCGAGGACATCGACTTCTTCCTCCACGTGCAGAAGAAGATCGCAAAGAACATAAGCGAAGACAAGGCGGCGATCCTGCTTCAGGAGCTCTACCAGTCGTACCGGAAGCGCAAGGACGTGGACACCGCCCTCGGCATCCTCAAGATCATCCTGGAGTACGACGAGAGGGATTCCCTGGCGCGCAAGGAGATCGTCGAGTGCTTCAGGGAGAAGTACGCGGGGCACAGCCAGCTTGAGGAATACATCCGCCTGTCCAACCTGTCTCAGAGCTGGCGCAATATTCATGAGGCCATGGGGGACTTCGAAAAGCACATCGCCTTCGACGCGGGGAATTTCGTATTCCACCGCACCTGGGGGGTGGGCCGCATCGCCAAGGTGGTGGGGGACGAGATCGTCATCGATTTCCCCAAGAAGCCCGGTCATTCCATGTCCCTCAAGATGGCGGTCAACGCCCTGCAGACCCTTTCCAAGAACCACATCTGGGTCCTCAAGGCGACCAAGAAGCGGGAAAAGCTCCACGACAAGGTGAAGGATGATCCTTCCTGGACGCTAAAGACGATCATCCGGAGCTTCGACAACGCCTGCGACATCAAGAGGATCAAGGCGGAGCTCGTTCCCGGAGTGCTCTCCGCGGGTGAATGGACGACCTGGAGCGTCAAGGCCCGGGACATCCTGAAATCGGATCCCTCCTTCGGCGTGCATCCCGACAACATCGACATCTTCGTCGTCCGCGACCGCCCCATCAGCCTGGAGGAGAAGCTCTTCAACGAGTTCAAGGCGGAGAAGAACTTCTTCGACCGCATTCAGACCGTGCGATCCTTCGTGGCCATAAAGGACGCGGAGCCCGACTCGGAATACTTCGGGGAGATGTTCAATTATTTCCTCGGCTACCTCAAGTCGTATGTCCAAGTCAACGAGCAGGTCATCGCCTCCTACCTTCTGCTGAAGGATCTGGTGGGCCGCTTCCCCTATCTGGCAGGAGCCTTCCAGTTCAATTTCTCCGAGCTCTTCGACGAGATCGAGGACATCACGGCCCTCTTCGCCGCCCTCAAGGACGGAAAGCTCAAGGAAGATTTCCTGCACCACATCAAGCTCTTCGTGCCGGGGTGGGCGGACATCTACATCAAGCTCTTCCCCGTGGCCCTGTCCACCTCGATCATCACCCGGCTGAAGGACGAGGGATACGAGTCCAAGCTGGTGGACATGATCTATCTCTGCTTCGACAAATACAAGGAGTACAAGGAGGCCGCCGTATGGCTCTTCAAGAATCTCCAGAACGAAGCGTGGTTCGAGCAAGCGGGGCTCGGCATGGAGAAGCGGCTCATCACGCTGATCCACGTGCTCTCCGAGACCCACAGGGCTATTGAAAACCACCGGGACACGACGGAAAACCGGAAGATAAACAAGCAGGTCCATACCATCCTCTTCAAGGAGGGAGTCCTGGATTCCTTCATCGACCAGGCGGATACGGACACCATCAAGCGCATCTACACCCTCGTGGACGACGTGAAGGAGCTTGATCCGGCCCTCAAGATGAAGCTGCGGAACCGCATCCTGGACAAGCATCCCTCCTTCAAGTTCTTCGGCACCGAGGAAAAGGCGGTCATCACCCGGGGCCTCATCGTCACCACGGCGAAGTACCAGGAGAAGCAGAAGCAGCTGCAGCACATCATGGAGGTGGAGATTCCTGCGAACTCCAAGGAGATCGGCTTTGCCCTGTCCCTGGGGGACCTCCGGGAAAACGCCGAGTACAAGGCGGCGAAGGAGAAGCAGGAGCTGCTCAACGCCACCGTCGGCAAGCTCAAGGACGAGATCGAGCGGGCCCAGCTCTTCGATCCCTCCTCGGTCAACTCCAACCGCATCTCCTTCGGCACCACCGCGGTGCTCCTGAACGAGGAATCGGGCAAGGAGGAACAGTACACCATCCTGGGCCCCTGGGAATCGGACCCCGACAACGACATCATCTCCTACCTCTCCCCCTTCGGCAGCTGCATCCTGAACAAGAAGGCCGGGGAACGTTTCGAGTTCTCGATAAACGAAGAAAAAATTCCATACACGGTGAAATCCATCTCCGTGGCTACCCTGTAAGGAGGGCGGGACGGCCGCGGCGCGGCCGTCCCCGATGGACCAATGAAGAAAAACTGGATAGCCTTGGTAGCGGCGCTCTGCGTCCTGGGATCCCTCGGGGCGGAAGAGCGGAGGCCGATGGACCTGGTGGTGGTCATGGACACCTCGTCCAGCATGTTCGACTCCTTCAGAGATATTTCCGAATACGCGGTAGGCCCCCTGCTGGGCGAGTTCATGCGCATGGGGGATACCTTCCACCTCATTTCCTTCGCCGGAGCACCCCGGACGGAGCTTTCCCGGCGCATCGAAGGCCGGGGAGATGTGGAGACCATCGCGGCCCGCATGCTCCTCATGTACCCCCTGGGCCCCTACTCCGACGTCATCGCCGTCCTGGAATACGTCGCCCGCTACCTATCCGATCTTCCGGAGTTTCGGCCTAAAACGGTGGTCTTCATCTCCGACGGCGAGCACGAGCCGCCGCCGGGCAGCCCCTATGCGGGCCTTTCGCCCCAGGCGGTCCAAGATAGGATAGCGTCCTCCGCCGCGAAGGTGCGGGGCAACGGGTGGAATTTTCACATAGTCCGGGTACCCCTGGACGAGGAGCGCAAGGCCGCGGTGGTCGAACTGCGGAGCGCGGTCGGCCGCGCCTCAGGCGGAGCCGTCGCGGCTCAAGGCGGCGTGTCTCGTGGTGCCGATGCACCGCAGGACGGCGCGGCTTTCCGGCAGACTGGTTCCGGCGCTCCGGGCTCCGGCGGGGACGGCTCCGGCGGGGACGGGTCAGGCGGGGACGGGTCAGGCGGGCCCTCCGCTGGAGACGGCAGTCCGGCCGTGCCGCAGGGGGCAGCGGGCACTGCTCAAGCGGGCCAGGCCTCCACGGGCTCCGCCCCGGGAACCGAAGCCGCGGCGGGGCGTGATGACCCTGCCGGTCCTCTGGATGTTTCCGGTGCCCTATCGGAGCAGCTGAACGCACCCATCGTGGAATGGGCCGGCGGCGAGGCCTCAGCCGACACTCTGACCACCGCGGTGGGTTCCATCTCCGCCCTATTTCCCCCGCAGCTCGGAAAGACCGGGAGATCCGTCAGGATTCCCCTCACGGTACGGAACCCGTCACCCTCCCCCGTCTACCTAGAAACCAAGGGCATACTGGTGGATGGTACGGACCGCATGGCGCGAAGGAGCTTCAAGAAGCTCGCCCCCCGGTCGGAAGCCGTCATCGAGTTGCGCATACTCTTACCGGAAGCCCAAGAGCCTGGGGCGCTCGCCATCCTCGTAGAGCCCCTATTCGCAGACGGCATCCGCATACATCCCCAAGCCGCTGAGATAGGACTTGAGCTCGTACCGGAGCGATTCGGCCGCTGGGCGAAGGGCCTGCTTCCGCTGCTGTTCTTCCTCCCCGGTCTGGCCCTTGCGGGCCTCCTGGCACTGGTCATCCTCCTGGTGGCCCGGCGTCTGCACGATGCTCCCAACCGGGTGGCGGCGGCGGCATCGGGAGCCCCCGGCAGCGAAGAAGAGCGGCGGTCCGCCTCCCGGAGCGAGGGAACAGCGGCCGAGAAGCGCTACGACGAGGGCACGGCGGCCCAGGGCGGCGCCGCTTCGAGCGCGTCTTCCGATGCGGATCTTTTGGCCGCCTTCGCGAAGCGGCCGTCCGCCGATTCCGACGGGGCCCTCCTAGAGGCCCAGGGAAGCGCCGCTTCCGATGCTGCGCTTTTGGCGACCTTCGCCTCCTCAGGCGGGCGGAGCAGCGAAGGCGGAGCTTCCCGCTCCGTCGTCCGCTCAGGTTCCGTCGGAGCGGCCCGGGATGTCCTGCGGTCGGCGCCGCAGGCGGACCTTCCCTACGAGGTCCGCAGGGCCCAGGAACGCATCATGCTTTCCCTCTTCGTGGAGGATCAGAATACCGCCATCGGCCGACGCAACGTTCACCTCATACGGGCAGGGCAAACCTTGACCATAGGCGGAAAGCGGTCGGACTTCCTCATTTTCCTGGTTCCCATTCCGCACCGCATCGCCGATCTCAGGTTCGACGGAGAGCGCTGCATCCTGGTTCCCAGGAGGCCCGAGTTCTTCCCCGACGGCGGAGCGGAGCCCATTGTGGACTGCGTCGGGCAAACCGTGCGGATCATCTCCGAAAGGGCTATGAGCTGAAGCTGCGCTTGG
>CAYUPG010000068.1:0-2595 GCA_964446515.1 uncultured Treponema sp. | reverse complement strand
TTCCTCCATTCCATAGAGCTGCCGGGCTGATGGGCTGACCCAGGCGCCGGGCCGGCGGACGGCGCGGCGCCTACTCGAGCCCCAGCTTTTCCAGCGCCTCCTTGGCGCGTCGGGCGATGGTCCCGTTCTTGTCCTCCGCGAGGGGGCGGATGAGGTCCGCAAGGTCGCGAAAACCGTTCCGCGCGGCCATCTCCATGCCGTAGGCCTTCTCCACCACATCGCCTGAGCTGATGAAGCGGGCGGCCAAGTCCTTCACCTTCCAGGTTTCCGCCGCGGACAGGGCCTTGGCCAGGGCCCCGGATAGGGCATTCTGCTTCTTGGCCTTCGCCTCATCCAGCTCGGCGATGACCCGCTCCGCGTAGGACGGGGCATCGGCAGCCAGGAGCTGCTCGGCCGCCAGGCTCCGCACCCGGTCGGAGTTCTTGCGCTCCAGGAATAGGGCGGAGAGGGCATCCAGGGAGGCTCCGTCGGCCACGGCCCCTAGGGCCCGTATGGCCTCGTCCTTGACCGCCGCGACCTCGTCGCGCTCCGCCCGGTAGCGCAGATAGGGAACCGCTTCGGCCAGGGCGCGCTCCCCCGCCGCAGAGGCCGCCGCCATGCGGGCCTTGTAGAAGGAATCGCGGAAGGCCTCGAGGATCGCCGCGTCCGCCCTCTTGTCCTTGAAGGGACCCAGGGCTGCCACGGCCGCGGCCCTGACGTTCGCGTCCTGTGCGCCGAGGGCCGCGAGGACGGCTTCGAGTCCATCCTCGTGGCCAATTTTCTTAAGGGCTTCCAGGGCGGTTATGCGCCTGAAGGGTCGTTCATCGGCGCTCGCCGCAATGCCGGCCAGGAACGCCACACCCTCCGCTGCGCGAAGCTCCCCCAGAGCGACGAGTATCTCCCGCTTCACCTCATCGTTCGGCTCCCGGTCCGTATAGTAGGCCATGAGATATTCCGCCGTATCCGCCGCGCCCCCACCGTCCATGGCGCTGCCTATGCGTCCGAGGGCCCGGGCCGCCGGACCGGAAAAGGCCTTCTCTTCCGCTTCCAGTATGTCTTTCAGGGCATCCGACGCCGCCGCGGCCTTACGCGCGCCGACATAGCCTATGGCCGCGGTCAGGGCTTCTCCGCTTATCCCGTCACGGGCCAGGATGAGCCCGATGGCCCTATCCTCCAAGCCCGGCACATTTCGGTCCGAAAAAAAGCCGAAGATGCCGGAGAGTATCTTGCCGTTGATCGTGTTCTCCGCGACCGTCTTGAGCTCGCCGTCCAGATAGGACGCCTTTTCGGAAGCGAGCTTCTGGATAAGGTCGAGGATTTCCGCGTCCGTGCCGTAGCGCACCGTATCGCGCCGGAGCTCTTCTACGCTCCGGCCGTCGGACTGGGGGAAGGCGGCGGCGGCGAGGACACAGGCGAGGACCGCCGAGACGGCAGTCCGCATGCAACCGCGCAGCATCAGGATATGCCCTCCCGGTACCGGGCCAGAAATGCGCTCTTGAAGCCCGTAAAGGTGCCTGCCCGTATAGCGCTACGAGCGTCCTTCACCAGATCGTGCAGGAAGTACAGGTTGTGGTAGGTAGCCAGCATGGAGCAGAGTATCTCCCCCGTCTTGAACAGGTGCCTGAGGTAGGAACGGGTATAGGAGCGGCAGACCTTGCAGGAGCATTCCGGGTCCAGGGGGGAAAAATCAAACTCGTTCCGTTCCTTTTTGAGGGTAAGGGGCCCTCGCCGGGTAAAGACGAGGCCGTTGCGGGCGGTGCGGGTGGGAAACACGCAGTCGAACATGTCTATGCCCTGGCCTATGGCTTCCAGTATGAACTCCGGAGTGCCGATGCCCATGACGTAGCGCGGCTTGCCGTCGGGCAGCAGAGCCGCCGTGTGCGCCAGGTGCTCCGCGAAGACGTCGAAGGGCTCTCCCACCGAAAGACCGCCGATGGCGATCCCGGGAGTATCGGCGGCGACGACCGATTCGACGCTCCTCGCCCGCAGATCCTTGTAGAAATTGCCCTGCACGATGGCGAAAAGCTTTCCCCTATAGGACCCCGATTCCACCTGGGCTTCCCACGCGGCCTTGGCGCGCTTGAGCCAAGCATCCGTGGTCTTCAGCGCCGACTCGGCCTCCCGGTATTCGGTTCCGTAGCTGGTGCAGACGTCGAGCTGCATCTGGATGTCGCTGCCCAGTATCGTTTGGATCTCCACCGCCTTCTCGGGGCTGAGCATGTGGAGGGAACCGTCGATGTGGGACCTGAATTTGACGCCCCCCTCGCCGATCTTGCGGAAGGAGGAAAGGGAAAAGACCTGGAACCCCCCGGAGTCGGTGAGGATATTCCTATCCCAATTCATGTACCGGTGCAGGCCGCCGGCGGCGCCGACCACCGCGGTCCCGGGCCTGAGGTAGAGGTGGTAGGTGTTGGAGAGGATGATCTGGAACCCGATTTCCCGCAACCCGTCGGTCTCGATGGCCTTTACCGTTCCGTTGGTTCCCACGGGCATGAACACCGGCGTCTCAACCGTGCCGTGGGGCAGATGGAGGGTACCGGTGCGGGCACGGGAATCGCCGTCCCGCGAGTCTTCGACAAAGATGCATTCGGACATACAAAAACCCTTATGTGCGGG
>CAYUPG010000067.1:0-11971 GCA_964446515.1 uncultured Treponema sp. | reverse complement strand
TCGCCACCCAGGAAGGGGGTGGTGATGCCGAGCTGCCGGGCCTGCTTGATCAGGAGGGCGCTCTCGGTGAAGTTGCCCGGGGCGAAGATGACGTCGGGCTTGGACTTCATGATGTTGGTCAGCTGGGCGTTGAAGTCCTGGTCGCCGGTGTTGTAGTCCGCCTGGGCCACGATGGCGTTCGCGTCCCCGGTGAGGGCCACGAAGCTGTCTTCGAAGAACTTCGCCAGGCCGACGGAGTAGTCGTTGGAGACCTCCCGGACGATGGCGGCCTTCTTGGCGCCCACATTGCGGAAGGCGTAGGTGGCCATGACCTCACCCTGGAAGGGGTCCAGGAAGCAGACGCGGAAATAGTACTCGTTACCCTTGGTCACGTTGGGATTCGTCGCGGAAGCTGCAACCGCAGGGATCTTGGCCTCCGCGAAGATGGGACCGCCGGCCATGGAAAGTGAGGAGCCCCAGCTTCCGATGACGGCGTTCACCTTGGCCTTCTGGGCCAGCATGGTGGCGGCGTTGGCTGCCTCCACCTTGTCGGACTTGTTGTCCGCAACCACGAGCTCAATGGTATATTCCTTGCCGCCCACGGTGACCGTGGGGTACAGGGCGTTGGCCAGTTTGACGCCTTCGGTCTCGTCGGCACCGCCCGCGCCGTTGGCGCCGGTCAGGGGCTCGAACACGCCGATCTTGATCACGTTGGACGCGGTCTTTGCGCCGCCGCAGCCCGCCAGGGCAAGGACGACCGCCGCGGCAAGCGCGGTTACGACGATTCGCTTCATGGTAAATTCCTCCTCGGTTCGCTTGAACCAAGAATGCATAGTAGATGCATAAATATTGATTGTCAATTCGACCTGCACATATTTATGCACCGAACCATCCCCGTTGCAATTTTCTTCGCCGGGGCTTACCATTACTTCCATGAAACCCCGCATGGGCATCGGGCTAAAGGTGAACGCCGCAATCCTGGGCATGCTCATCTTCGGATTCGGGGCCGTCACCGCCTTCTTCGGCACTACCCTGGTATCCGTCCGTCGCACCTTGAACCGGACGGCCCTGGTGGAGGAAGCGGATATCATCGTCGCCTCCGTAGAGAACTTCATGCTTCCCGGGGAAGCACCCATCGCGATCCGATTCTTTGAGGACATCGCCGTGCGGAATCCCCAATTCCGAGTCGCCCTGTATCGGGCCGACGGGTCCGGGGCCTTCGCCGACGGCAAGACCGCAGCGGAAGTGAACCAACGGATAGGCCTGGAAAAATTTCCCACGACCTCCGACGGCAGGCCCGCCTTTCCGTCCCCCGAAGCTTCCGCAGTCTCTCGTGGCACAGGAATGCCCCCGGAATCGTCCTTTCTGGAAGTCGGCCGCCCATCGGACGGCGCCGAACGGCGTTTCGTGGATATGTACCGCCCCCTTATCAATCTGCCCAAGTGCGTAAGCTGCCACGGGGGCGACCACACCGTCCGAGGCGTGCTGAGGGTTTCCACGGACGTTACGGACAGCATTCGGGAGCAGCAGGCTTCCATAGTAGTCTCCGGTGGAATCTTCGTGCTCATGGTCGCCCTCGTGGGGGCGATTCTAGCCCGGTTCATGAAGCGGACCGTCGTCGCCCCCGTGACGGCAATCGGGGAACAGTGCAGGCGGGTCACCGCCGGGGATTTCTCGGGAATCGTTCCCTACCGCGAGGAGGACGAAATCGGCGCCTTGGCCGAAACGGTGAACCGCATGACCGAAGGGCTCCGGGAGCGCTTCGAGCTGTCCAAGTACGTCTCCGGATCCACCATATCCGCGATACGGGGAGACCAGCGCGGCCGGAGGGATCATAGGGTGCTCCTGTTCAGCGACATACGGGGCTTCACCTCCATCTCCGAAGAGCGGGAAGCGGAGGAGGTCGTGGCCCTACTGAACAGGGCTTTGGATATCCAATCGGCCATAGTGGCCGCCTACCGGGGGGACGTGGACAAGTTCGTGGGGGACGAGGTGCTGGCGGTCTTTTCCGGCCCCGGTGCGGAAAAGCGGGCCTGCGCCGCCGCCCTGGACATGCACCGGGAGATCGGCTCCGCCTTCGGCGAGGCCGGCCACCCGCTCTCGGTGGGCATAGGCATCGCGGCGGGGCAGGTCATCCACGGGATGATCGGATCCAGCAGCAGGGCCGACTTCACGGTCATCGGGGACCCGGTGAACACTGCGGCGCGGCTCTGCGCAGCCGCGAAGCCCGGCGTGACGCTGGTCCATGCGTCGGCGGCCCAGGCCGTACTGCGGGACGGCGAATTCCTATTCTCCGGCCCATACGGCGCCGCCCTGAAGGGGAAAAAAGAAAAGCAGGCGGTATATATGCTGGAGAGAAGGATTGAGCATGCGTAGGACCTACCTGGCGGCGCTTGCGTTGCCCCTTGCGATTCTCGCCGGCACCTGCTCGCCCAAAACGGCGCAGGGGATTCCCGACACGGCGGGCTACGAAGGCTGGGAGAAAACCACCGAAGAAGCCTTGGATTTTCCCATCCCCGGCCATCTCAACCATTATCGTCGGATCTACATCAACGATGTGGGTGCGGCGTACCGCCGCACGGCGGCGTCACAGGGACTTACGGACCTGGACTATCCCGACGGTACCCTGGTCGTTAAGGAAATATACGGAGGACTGGAGGCGCCCGAACCCGGGGAGAAACCCATTTCCCTGGACATCATGGAGAAGCGGCGCGGCGCCCCGGATGCCCTGGGAGGCTGGCGCTGGATAGTGGTGGATACCGTCCAGGGAACCGCACGCGTCATGACGGGGGATTTCTGCTTCACCTGCCACAAGGGGGCGAACGAACGCCATCCCTACGGAGACAAGAATCCCGAAGGACGAAAGCGGGACTTCCTCTTCTATTGAAGCGCCTCCAGGCGCTTCCATGGACAAAGGGCAGCTGTTCAGGATAGTATCGAAAGTAAGAATAGGAGTTTTTATATATGGAACAAAGCCTTTCGTACGTGCTCGTTACGCCGTACACCGTGGCCAAGAGCCGCACCGGCGGAGTCATCGCCCGGCTGCTCTCCCGGCTGGATCTGGAGCTCGTGGGCGCCCAGATGATCGCCCCGGACGAGAATTTCGTCAAGGAGTATGCCGACCTCCTGCGGGGCCAGCGCGATCCCGCCAATCCCCGGGCGGCGACCCTCCTGGCGGACTACGTGGAGCGCAGCATGGCGCCCTCCGGAGGACGCAGGCACCGTTCTCTGATCCTCTTTTTCCGTGGAGCCGACGCGTGCAGGAAACTGTCCGACATCTGCGGCGCCCTGTATGCGGAGAACCGGAGCGTGGAATCCCTTTCGGGGGAGACCATACGGGACACCTATGCGGACCTCATTCTGGATCCCGAGGATCCCGCCAAGGTGACCTACTTCGAGCCCGCCGTCCTTACCCCTCGAAGCCAGGGTGCGGCGGACGAGAACCTGGCGCTCTTCGCGAAGTACCTGCCCCTGGGCAAGAACATCGTCGAGAACATGAATTACCCCGATCCTACCAAGATCGAGCGCACTCTGGTCATCATCAAGCCGGACAACTGGAAGTACGCATCCTCCAAGCCGGGGACCATCATCGACATGTTCTCCCGCACGGGGCTGCGAATAGTGGGCGTCAAGGTGCACCGCTTCTCCATCGCGGAGGCCCTGGAATTCTACGGCCCCGTAAAGGATGCACTCAAGTCCAAGCTGGCCCCGGTGTTCGGCAAGAAGGCAAAGGAACTGCTGGAAGCCGAGTTCAAGCTTCCCCTGAGCGAGGCCACCGAAAAAGCCCTGGCGGAAAGCTTCGGCACCGAGTACGCCCTGGACCAGTTCGACCAGATCGTGGAGTTCATGTCCGGGCTTCGTCCTTCCAAGTGCCCCGTGGAGGAGCTGAACCATACCGGCACGGTCAAGTGCATGATCCTCATCTACGAGGGAGAAAACGCGGTGGCGAAGATACGGGACGTGCTGGGCCCCACCGATCCCCTCAAGGCTCCGGGAGGCACGGTGCGGCGCGAGTTCGGGAGCAACGTCATGGTGAACACCGCCCACGCGTCCGACTCCCCCGAGAGCGCCAGGCGGGAGATGGACATAGTCAAGAACACCGAAAACGGCTGCACGTACATCATCAAGACCTACCTGGCCCTCCGGGCTTAGGCTGAAGAGCCCAACACGCCGCCGGTAAAAAACGTGGGGCCGACCGGCGATGCCGGTCGGCCCCATTTTTATTTCAAACCTTCAAACCCGCAAGCCACGGCGGACTGTCCGAAACTGCCCGCCGCCGGTTCGGTCTACTGCTCGATGCCCAGCAGCTCGACTTCGAATATCAGGGTGGAGAATGGCGGGATGACGTCTCCCGCGCCCTGATCTCCGTAGGCCAGATCGGAGGGTATATAGAGCTTGTACTTGCTGCCCACGTTCATGAGCTGTATGCCCTCGGTCCAGCCGGGGATGACCTGATTGAGGGGGAATACGGCGGGCTCGCCCCGGTCCACGGAGCTGTCGAAGGTGGTGCCGTCGGTCAGGGTGCCCACGTAGTGGACCTTGACCACCGACTCGGCGCCGGGCTTGGCGCCGGAGGCCTCGGTGAGAATCTCGTACTGCAGGCCGCTGGCGGTGGTGACAACGCCGGCCTTCTTGCCGTTCTCCGCCAGGTAGGCCTGTTCCTTGGCCTTGTTCTCCTCGGAGATCTTTGCCATGGCGGCCATGATGGCCACCTGGATCTTCGAGGTGGCATCCTCTTCGGACATCTTGAGTTCTTTCTTCTCCATGCTGTCCTTGAAGCCCTTGAGGAAGGCGTTGTAGTCGAGCTCGACGCCGGTCTCGCCCAGGCTCTTGCCCAGGATCATGCCGAAGGCGTAGCTGGTATCGGCCTTGGAAGCCGTCTCTTCCTTGGGCTGATCGGAAGCGCCCTTGGCGCTGCAGGCGAACAGGACCGTGGAAGCCATCAGAAACGTGAGTATGATCTTCTTCATTACAACCATTCCGTACCGCAAAGATGCCGGGGGCCGACGCCGCCGGGGGTCCTCAGGACCGCCGACAGCATAGCGCGAAAGAGAAGATGCCGCAAGACCGCCGCGGCGGGCGGCTTACAGGCCGATTCTAGAGAGGAAAAGTGATGGTGAAGCGGGTATTCGGCTCCCGCTCCACGGTGAACTCCGCGTCGATCTGCTTCGACATGAGCTGGACGACCTGAAGACCGAAGCCCTCGGCCAGCGCCGCCCCCACGTCCTCAGGGAAGCGGCCCCCGTCGTCCTCCACCCGTATGGTTCCGACGCCCTCCGACGCATGGGCGGATATGGAGATGGTGCCCCGCGCATGGGGAGCGAAGGCGTGCTTCATGGCGTTCGTGATGAGCTCGTTGACGATGATGCCCAGGGAAAACAAGAGGCGCGCCCCCAGCTTGAAATTACCCATGTCCTTGCGGACGGTCACCTGGGAGGCGTTGCCGAAGGTGGCGACTATCTTGTCTATCAGGGGACCCAGGTACCCGTCCACCGTCAGATCGGTAGCGCCGTCCGAACGGTAGAGCCGCTCGTAGAGCACCATCATGCTGTGGACCCTGCTCCTGGCATCCGCCAGGGCGGAGCGGGCCGCGGCGTCCCGCAGGCTCTCCATCTGGAGGGATAGGATGCTGGCGATGACGCTCATGTTGTTCTTGATGCGGTGGTGAACCTCCCGCAGGAGCAGCTCCTTTTCCGCCAGCAACTGGGTCACCCGAAGCTCCGAGTAGCGAAGCTCCGTGATCTCGTGGAGGAGAAAGAGGAGCCCCACGTAGCGCCTGCGGGCATCGTAGATGCGCTTCACCGACGCGTCGTACACCCGCGGCCCCGTCCGGGTTTCGAGGGTCACCTCCCGCCGGCCCTCCCCTTCCCGGGCGCCGGCCTCGAAGAATTCCTGCCAGGACTTGGGCAGCAGGTCCACCGAGACCCCCAGAACGCTCTTCGCGTCCATGCCCAGGAGTTCCAGGGCGGCGGCGTTGCAGTCCACCACCTGGGCCTGTGTATCGAAGACCACGACGCTGTCCAGTATGTTTTCGAAGACCGTGGAGCGGGCTATGGGCGCGAAGCTGAAAAGCCGGTAGCGCATCAGGGCCAGAAGGTAGGCGCTGCCGGTGCAGAGTATGGTGCTCGGGGCGAAGTTGTAGCCCTTGATGGGCGTGATCCCCAGGGCGAAGAGGACCTCCACGATGATGGGCACCAGAATGCCTAGGAAGAGCAGCATGGTCGTTTTGGGGCGCAGCGCCTTGTCCCTGAGTGAAAAGAAGAAGAGGCCCAGGGCGAAGAACACCAGGAGGGGACCGTAGGCGATGCTGATGTTGTAGACGATGCCCCCGTCGTAGTGGAGTATGGGCAGGGGACCTGCGGTATCGAGCTTGAAATTGTACCGGAAGAGGGTATGCCAGGGACTCGTGAGGGATGCGAGAATGGCCGCGGCGGGGATGGCCATGACCAGGCCTATGTTCCGCCTGGTGAGCCAGCGCTCGTGCCCGGTGTACTCTACGGCCAGCCAGAGTATGACCGGGGTGATGAGCCTGGTCGGCACGTACATCGCCATGGACAGAAATACCCGGAGGGGATACCAGACCGTTACGATGGAGAGGGCGTAGATCAGCGTCCACGCCACGCCCAGCCACATCATCACCACGAAGGACCGGGACGCGGGGGCCTCGGGATACCTCTTGGCGTAGAGGGCGATTCGTACGCAGAGGACCGAGGATATCAGCAACGGCCAAATGTACGGACTATAGACCATCTTCCGATCATTTTCGCATCCGAGCCGACATTAGTCAATTGTTTTGTCTAAAAACTCCACCGTATACCGTCAGTAGCGGCCTCGTTCTTCCGCAGCCCTCAGCATGGCGAAGAGGTTCTCCTCGGGAGTATCCCGAGGGCACTGGTCTCCGGTGCTCAGTATGAAGCCCCCGCCCTCGGCGGCAGCCTCGATAGCCTCAACGGACGCCCGGTACACTCCGTCGGGGCTGCCCTTGAGCATCACGTCGGTGGTATGGAGGTTTCCCATGAGGGCCATGCGCGAGCCGCGGGCCCGCTTGACCTCCCGAAGATCCACATCACCCATGGGCGGAGCCTCCAGGGGATTGATGCAATCCAGATCGGTTCCCTCCGCAAGAAGATCAACAAGGGATCGTGATTTTCCGCAGCTGTGCAGCACCGACGGTATCCCGGCGGCCTTCGTCATGGCAGTCCATTTCTTTAAAGCCGGCAGGGCATAGCGCTCGACCAGTTCAGGGTTGGCCATGGTCAGGGTGCCCGACCCCCCGAAACACACGTAGTCCGGCTTCTCGGCCAGAAACAGGGCAAGACCTGCGGTTCCCGCTTGGAACTGAAGCTCGAACCACTCGTCCAGGATAGTCCGATCGTCGTAATACAGATAGCTGAGGGTCTGTATGCCCCCCTCCACATGTCCTTCCCAGGAGTGGAACCCGGGGTATCCCATCACCAGCCCGAAGGCCTGATTCCGGACGGCGCATTCCCGGCGCAGCGTGGCGATAAGGGTTCCGTCAAGACCCGTGGGCACGGCAACCAGATGCTTGAAGGCGGCCCAGTCCCGGATAGGATCCTTCATGACCCGGGTCAAGTGGGTCGGGGGGTCCCTCCGGAAGCAAAGCCGCTCCTCCGAAAGCGTCCCCGAGGGCGTTGCGTACTCGGTCCGCTCCACCATGGCGTCCCTGGATTGGTCGAAGGTGCAGGAACGGCGGATGTCCGCCCGCCTATCGGCGTAGACGAAGGGTATCTCCACGCAGGAGGCTATCCAATGCTCTATGCGGAAATAGTCCGCCGCGTCGAGATAGGCGGACCAGAGGGGAGGATCCTCGCGGAAATATATGTCCCAATAGGGCCGTCCGGTCCGCTCGCAGGGTATATAGTTGGAAATATCCGGCGTGCAGGGAACCCTATCGGGAACGCCTCCCGCAAGGGCCGTAAGGAAGCGTTCCTTGGAAGTCATGACGCGTCGCCCCCTGCCTGAACTGCCGCAACCCGCACATCCGATGCATTCAATGCGGAAGATGCTCCGGCCACTTGGATTCGGCGGCTTCGCCCCGGAAGGAGGTCGAAATAATCGTCGGAAAGCCGGCCGGAAACTCCCAGTATGCGCACCCCGTGGGCGTATACCGGGGATTCCACGGAGAAAGCGGCGTTCCCCTGCCCGTCGTTGGTGAAGTCGGAAATGCGGGGCTCGGCCGGCGGAACGGCAAGATCCCGGAACACGCCTGAACGCAGTAGAGCGGCATCCGGCACGGCCCCTTCCGCGGGAGCCGCGAATACGAGTCCCCGTCTCAAGTCCCCGTCCGGTTTCGGGAAGCGGTGCACCGCGCCGCGGGAGCGGGCGCCCAGGGTAAGGGCAAGCTTCTCCGTGCTCCGCGCCGTTCCGTCGAAGGACAGGTAGCCGTATTCGAGCGTGAAGGAGCAGTCTTCCGCCGTTTCGTTGATTCCCGTTACGATGACATCCCCTCCCCGCTCCCGGAGTATAAGCTTGCGGGGAGACAAGGCCCGCTTGACGTAATAATAGGAAGGCTTTCGGTCCAGGTAGTAGTCGATGATGGTCCAGCCGACTTCTCCCCAGCAATCGTCGTACATCCAGAACAGGCCTCCCCAGCACTGCTCCTTTGACCTGAGGGATTCCAAGGAGTACCCGTACATGAGGCCCTGGCATAGACCGGCATAGAGCAGGTAGTCTTCCAGGCCGAGACCCTCGGCATCGATATAGTGCTTGGTGATGCCCGCGACCACCGTATCCTTCTCGAAGGTGTTGTTGTGCCAATTCCAGAGCTCCGAGTGCCGTTCAACCGGAGCGCCCGCATGGTAGCGCCGTATCGTTTCCATGCTGCAGGGGCCTATGTAGCCGTATTCGGAGATGAATTTCGCATCCGCCTTATCGTATTCCTCCGGGGTGATGCGCTTTTCCATAGCCGGGTTCATGGTGCAGTCGTGCCAATGGTGCCGATCCCCCAGGGCCATGGAATTCGGCTCCGCCCCCCCGTAGGGAGAACTGTTCCAGTAGGGTATGCCGGGGCTCAGGAGGCGGACCGTCTCGGGCGCCAGGAAGTCGTAGATGCGGGAGCCGCCGAAGGCCTCCGTGGAATGACGCCATTGGAAGTCCCATATCCATTGATTCTCGTTGTTTCCGCACCAGAGGGCGAGGCAGGGATGGGCGCGCAGGCGCCTGACCTGGTACGACAGTTCCCGGGAGACCAGATCCATGAAGCGGCGATCCTCGTCGGGATAGCAGGCGCAGGCGAACATGAAGTCCTGCCAGACGAGGATGCCCAATTCGTCGCAGAGCTCGTAAAAAAGATCCTTCTCGTAGATGCCGCCGCCCCAGATTCTGAGCATTGAAAAATTCGCTTCCTTCGCTTCCGTCAGGAGGGTGCGGTACTTGTCCCGCGAGACCCTGGCGTAGATCGCGTCCGCGGGAATCCAGTCTCCTCCCTTGCAGAACACCTTGGTCCCGTTGACCTCCAGGGCGAACAGGCGCTCGCCGTCGGATACCCTATCCGTATTGAGCACGAGGGTCCGCACGCCGACCCGCAGGGGACCGATCTTGTCGCAGGCGGCGACGCAGCTCACTTCCAAGTTCAGGTCGTAGAGCCTCTGGGGCCCCATGCCGTTGGGCCACCACAGCTGAGCGTCCTCAACCGCGAAATCGAGGTCAAGGAAATTGATTCCCGAACGGAGCAGGCACTCCTCCGTACGCCTGGCGACAACCGCTCCGTCCAGGGACAGCACTGCGGTCACCACCGCCTCGCGGGTGGCGGCGGGATCGAGATTCTCCAGCTCCGCATGTACGGATAGCTCCGCCCTCGCCGCCGAGGAGCCGAAGTGGATGTTCCGTGTCCTGAAATCCGCAGAACGGATGACGGCGCCGTCGCCGGCCCTGAGATAGGCGTCCCCGCAGATGCCGCAGGTGACGCAGCGGGGCCCCCAATCCCAGCCGAAAACGTACTGCGGCTTCCGCAGGAAGACCCGCCGCTCGTCTCCGCGCCTGTAGGTCTTGTCCACGCTGGGGGCGTAGGGCGCCGCGCTCACCGCGTCCACTCCCTCGGTCCCCGTCGAAAGCCTGATGATCAGGGTATTGTCTCCCTCCCGCAGGAGCGGCCCCACCTGGGCGACAAAGGGGAAATGCACGGACTCGTGGGTTCCCAGGAAGCGGCCGTTGAGATAGACCTCCGAACGGAGATCCGCGTAGTCCAGCACCAGTTCTACCCGCTCCCGCTTGAGCAGGCCGCCGTCGACGGGGAAGGTGCGCATGAACCACCAGGACTTGCCTTCGATCCATTCCGAATCGAAGCTGTTCAGCCCTTCCAGGGGTTCGCGCAGTATGCCCGCCTCGATGAGGGGCGTATGGACATCGCAGGGCAGGCGGGCGGGAAACCACGGAGATACGAGGGTTTTTTGGGTCGGCAGGGGCCGAGAAGGGGAAAAGTCTTCACCCTCGGCCAGGGAGAGGGCGGCTTCGAGACCGCTGTAATTGAGGGGCGCGAAGCGAAGCTTCCAATGGTCGTTCAAATCCAACTTGATCATGATGATTCCTCCCTATCCTTTCACCGCGCCTGCGGTTATGCCCTGAATGATGCGATCCTGGATGGCCACGTAGACTGCCACGCTCGGGGCTATGGCCAGCACGATGGCCGCCAACAGGTAGGTGTAGTTGGCGCCGAAGCTGCCCTGGAATCGGGCTATGCCGAGCTGCAGGGTTTTGTCCTTGTCCAGATGAATGAAGACGAGACCTACGAAAAAATCGTTCCAGACGGTGAGGAAATTGAAGATGACCACCGTCATGACCGCCGGATTCATGAGGGGAAGTATTATCGAGAAAAAAGCCCGCAGCAGGGAGCTGCCGTCCATCACCGCCGATTCCTCCATCTCCTTGGGTATGCCCTTGAGGAAGCCCGCGAGGATGAAGGTGGTGATGGGCAAGGAGAAGGCGACGTAGACGCCGATCAGCACGAAGCGGGGATTGCGCAGCCCCAGACGGCTAAGGATCACGTAGAGGGGCACCAGCTCGGAGTGCACGGGAACCATGAGGCCGACCATGATGAGGGCGAAGACGGCGCCCCGGAAGGGGAAACGCATGCGGGTCAGCACGTAGGCGGCCATGGCGGAGATGAGCACCGCGACGGAAACGCTGATGGCGCTGTAGTACACGCTGTTCAGAAAGAAGGTGCCCATTCCGTAGCGGGTGACCAGCTCGGCGTATTTCCCGAAGGCCCATGCCTTCGGAAGGGCGAAGGGGGAGGTGAATATCTCCTCGTTCGTCTTTAGGGAGGCGAGGAACACGAACAGCAGAGGGTAAAGGATCACCAGGGCGTAGAGGGCCAGAAACAGGTAGAACAGGAGCCACAGAGGGCGGATGCGCTGGGACTTCATGCTAGGCCATCCTCGAATAGCCGATCCGGAAGAGCCGGTTCAGCGCCAGGGTGCTCAGGACGCAGAGCACCAGGAGCACGGTGGACAGGGCGCTGCCGTACCCGTAGTTCATCTGCGCGAAGGTCTTGGTGTACATGTGGGACGCCAGAACTTCGCTTGCGTAGTTGGGTCCGCCGAAGGTCATGATGAAGATCTGATCGAAGCTTTTAAGGGAGCTGGTGGTTATGAGGACCGCGCTCACCTGAATGACCGGAAGCAGCAGGGGAAAGATGATGCTCCGGGTTATGCGCCATTCGCCGGCTCCGTCGATGCGGGCGGACTCCAGCAGCTCTACCGGTATGGTCGCCATGCCGGCCAAGTAGATGACCATATGGTATCCGACCCACTGCCAGGCCAGGGTCGCGATGACGGAGACGAGGGCGGTACGGGAATCGGCCAGCCAGGGGAAAGAAAAATCCGGCATCAACAGGCGCAGGAACTGGTTGAGGAGCCCCATGCCGGGATGGTAGACGAAGTAGAACATCAGGGAGACCGCCACCCCCGAGAAGGTCACGGGCAAGAATATGATGTTCCTGAACGCCCGGGCACCACGCTTCATGCGGGAGAGC
>CAYUPG010000066.1:0-12173 GCA_964446515.1 uncultured Treponema sp. | reverse complement strand
GGGAACTCCGGGAGGGAGAGCTCGAGCTGGCCCGGCTGGAGGAGAGCCTTGCGCGCCTCCTTTCGGAGGACAATCCCCTCAGGCTGCACAAGGCCCTCCGCTCCGAGCGGCGCGCGCCCAAGGCGGGAGACAAGAAGCGGCCCGGACTCTCCTTCAGGCGAAAGGAGTGGCTGCTCATCGTGGGCCGGGATGCCGCGGAGAACGACGAGCTCCTCAGACGCCATGTGCGGGGCTCCGACCTCTGGCTCCACGCGAGGGACTACCCGGGCTCCTACGTGTTCATCCGCTCGCGGCCGGGGAAGTCGGTTCCACTGGAGACGCTTCTGGACGCGGGAAATTTGGCGCTCTTCTATTCAAAAGGACGGAATGCGGGGGAGGGGGACCTCTTCTACACCCCCGTCAAGTATCTGCGGCGAGCGAAGAACGGCCCCAAGGGCCTGGTCATCCCCACTCAGGAAAAGAACCTTCACATCAAGCTGGATGAAGAGCGGCTGCGGGAGCTGGAGCGCTGCAGGGAAGAATTCTAGCCGGCCGCCCATTGCGCCCGGGCATTTTCGCCGTTACACTAGTAAAAGGTGGAAGCTATGTCCAATAAAAGCTTGTTGCAGAAGGCGATTCAGATGGGAGCGGCGTCGGACCAGAGCGCCGGAATCAGCCCTGAGGATAGGGAAGAGATCGCCGCCCAAATAGAAGAACTGACCCGGAAAAACCGCATCGACGTTGGCGCCGAACGCTTCGTCCTCAAGCCTCTCAAGCACGGCTTCATACTGCCCCTGGTGGTCAACATCCTGGCCCTGGGCGGTACCGGAGGGGCGCTCTGGGGCATCTCCGCCCTCTTCGGCGAACGGGAGGCGGAACTCTACAGGACCGGCGTAGCCCTCTCCTCCGCGGAAGGCAAGCTCATACAGGAGCTCAAGCGGGATTCGGAATCCCGGCTCACGGAAAAGGATAAGGAAATAACGGATATTCAGAACCGTTTGGCCGCCATGGAAAAGGAGCGAAACAACCTGCAGGCCAGCTTCGCCGAGCGCCTCTCCGTCAAAGAGGCGGAACTGCGCAGCCGCCTGGAGGAGGAGCTCGAAAAGGAGCGCGCGCGCCTGCTGGCGGAAGGCCTCTCGGAGGCCCTGATCCAGGAACGGCTGAAGAAATTCGAAGAGGAGCGTCTGGCCGTATACCGGGCGGAATTGGACGAGTACAAGAAGCAGCTGGACGCCGAGCGGACGGCGGCGGAGGAGAATTTCTCCCGCCTGCGGGACGAGTACCGGTCCAACATCAACAGCCTGAACGACGAGCGCAAGCGCATCCTCGAGGATTCGCGCAGGCGGGAAGAGGAGCTTCGCGCATCCTTGGAGGCTAAGACCCGGGACCTGGAATCCAGGACCGCCGCCGCCGCCGGGGAAGCCCAGCGGGCCGTAGCGGGGCTCGAGCAGGCCAAAGTTGAGCTCGCCCGCATCGAGGAGCAGCGCAAAACCGCCGCGGCCACCGAGGACCGCATCGTCGGCCTCTACAGCTCCGAGCAGGCCGCCTTCCAGGAACGGAACTTCGATACCGCCGCGACCAGGGCCGCCGCCCTCGGCAGCTACCTGGAGGACCCCGCCGTGGCGACCCTCCCCTCGCTGCGGACCAGGCGCCAGGCGGACCTCTTCGCCGCCGACACCTTGGGCAGGCTGGCCAGGGTGGAGCTGGAGCGCGCCCAGGTCGATACCACCGTCCTCTTGGGCCAGGCGGAGCTGGTGGCCGCCATTCGGTCCTTGAGCTCCCAAGCCCGCACGGCCCTCTCCGCGGGAGACGGCGCCCAGGCGGCTCGGGCCTACGAGTCCGCATTGGCAAGGATACCGGAGATCATGGAGGCCCACGAGTACTTCACCCGCCGGCTGCGGGAGGAGGATGAGGGCCGCAGGGCCGCCGCCGCCGCCGCCCTGGCCGAGGCACGGGCGGCCGCCGCCGCTGCAGATTTCCCGGCCTCCGCCGCGGCCTACTATCGGGCGGCCACGGCCTTGGGCCTCCCGGAGGCGGACGCCCGCGTAATGGTGGACGGCATAGGGGCCATGGGCGTCGACCGCGTCGCCGCGGACCGGAGGAGCTCCGACACCCGCTCCGCCCAGGCAGCCATGGCCCGGGCCAAGCGGGAATACGACGCCGGCCGCTGGGCCCAGGCCGCCTCCGCCTATGCCGAAGTGCCGGCCTCCTATCCCCAGGCGGACCAGAAGCCCGAGGCCCTCAAGGGTTTGGACGCCTCCCTCACGGCCTTAACCCAATCCGCGAATACGAACGCCCAAGAAACCCTGCGGCGCAACCGGGAGCTCGAGGCCCAGGTCGCCTCGCTCACCGAGGAGCTGCGGCGAGAGCGGGAAACCGTAGCGACCCAGACCGGCGCCATCCAGACGGGAACGGCCCGCATCCAGGAGCTGGAGCGGCTCCTGGAGCGGGCGCGGCAGGAGACCGCCGCCGCCGCCGCTGTTCCGGCCCCCGCCGTCGCGGCGGCGGCCGCGCCCGCGGTGAACGCGAGCCTGGAACAGGATATGGCCCGTCTCAGGCAGGACAACGAGCGCCTGAGCCTTGCGGCCCAGCGCTACGACGGCCTAACGGCCTCCTACACGCGCTACGCCGGGGCGGAGGACGCGGTCCTGGCACGAAGCTCCTCCTCGGGCATGGTGGAAGCCCGGAACCAGCTGGAAGCCTTCCTGACGGACGGCGAGACCCGGCGGGCCTTCCCGGATCTGCGGGAACGGATAAGCCGCTACGAGCGGGAATTCGTCGCCGCGGGCCAGCGGGAAAGCATCTACAATGCCATGGCCATTGCGGAGGGGGCCCTGGGCCTTCGGGACGCGGCGGCCCGGGAGCGCTACTTCTCCGACGTGGCCGCCCGCTACGCCGCGGACGCGGACATGACGGCCTACATCCAGGCCCTCAAGCGGGGCCTTCGCTGATAAAAGTACGGTGAATGGGTGAATGGAGAAAGGTCCGGGAGCGGCTCCCGGACCTTTCTTATTTTGCCAGCTTCTTCAAGCTCTCGGTAGGCATCTCGAAAACCTCGATGAGGTATTCGGAAGAATCGTCCTTATCCTTGGGTATGCGCACGGTCCGGGTGAATACGGAAAGCCACCTGTTGTTCGCCGGCTCAAGGGGATCGATGTGGTAGCGCTCGTGGACGAAGCGCAGGGGCCCCGTGCGGATGGAGAACAGGGAAGCTCCCTCCGGTCCATACACATACAGCTCGTCCCCCCCGTCCGCCAAGAGGCGCCCGTCGGAGAGTACGCCGGTCAGCTGCCGATCTATGGGCAGCCGGACGGGCATGTCGGTAGCAGCTTTCCAAATATAACTCTCGATACCGGCGCTTGTCGGGCCGGATAGGTAATACCATGCGTTTGCCGGCGACACGGAAAAGAAGGCGGCGGCGGAGTACCGCGGCGGCGTGTTGAAGAGCGTGTCGTTTGCAGGTGCGGGCGGCGGCATAGCGGAGATGCTGTCCATCAGTGAGTGACTGATGATCAAATCATTGACCGCCGTATCCCAGCGCGCCATGAAGTAACGATCCGCTCCGGGACCGGCAGGCGCGCTTCCGACCGCCGTAAGGGCAAAACCGCCCATATCCCACAGGGCGTTGAAACCGGAGCCCCCGACCTTCCGCATTCCTTCGCCCTGGGCGGCCACGAAGACGTAGTAGTTGCCGTTGAATCCCGCGGGCATGGACAACAGTCGGGCGCGCCCCAGGGTATTGGGACTATCGTAGAGATGGTCGAGCTGCGTATAGTCCCATTCGAAGGTGCGCAGGGCCCAGAGGAAGATCCTCTCCGACTCTTCCCTGACCCAGACGCCCTGACCGTACTGGGATGGGTCTTTGGGGGGAAGATACCAGCCGCCCTCTCCCTGATTCTCCAGCCGTATCCTGGCGGACCACACCGGGTCTCCGAGCAGCCCTATGGTGTACTGGGATGCGCTGAGCTCCGGATCGAAGGGGGGCAGCCAGCAGCTTTGGAGGGCCGCCGCCGCGGTCAGGCATAGGAAGAGCGTTCGGACGTTCATTGGTAGAACCTCACTCCGATACGGAAATTGGGGAACTCGGCGTACCAATCGTCGTCGTAGATGAAGCCCACCGGACCGCTCCCCCCATCGTCGCCTTTGGAGGCGACCATGAGGTCCCCTATGCTCAGGGGATAGAGCACCCCGCCGGCCTCGCCGAAGAGGGACAGGCGGTCGGCCAGCCGCCAGTCGAGCCCGAAGGACGCGTGCATCGAGAGCGGACCGATGGGATCGACCATCCCCAGGTCCGTGTTGACCCGCAGGTGGATAGCTCCGGATAGATAGGGCCTCAGGAAGGATGCGCTGTCGCCGAACTGATAGCCGATACCTAGGCCGGGCATGAGCATGGGGAGGCCCACGGTCCAGTCCGTCCCCATCCCATCGTCTCCCCGGTAGGGCTCGGGAAAGAAGAAGCCGAAGAGGTATTGGCGCAGGCCCATCTTGAGGAAGAAGCTGTTGTCCAGGAAATAACGGGAGAACCAGAGGTCGGGAAACTGGCCCATGTCCAAGCCCGCCTCCACGGACCAGCGCCGCAGGGGCCGCTGTTCCACCGACAGGAGGGCGTCGTTCTCCAGGGCGGCGAAGACACCCTTGCGGACCGCCATGCCCCGGCGGGTCACCCGCCAGGGGTAGGTGCCGGGAAGCCGAGCCTCCACCCGCAGTTCGCCGGTTTCGTCCACTACCGCCCCCGTAAGGCCGAAGCCGTAGAGCCGGCTCCCCGGCAGGGCGGCGATGCGGACGTAGGATTGCTCCTCCGTGGGCTTCACCGTCTCCAGGGCCGACACCAGGGTGAGCCAGTAGGTTTCCGAGAGTTCGTACAGGAACGGCGCAGGCCCTTCCCAGGAACCCTCGGCAAGCGCGTCGCCCCGAAGCGTATCCCGCACCGCGTAGGATGCCGCGGCCGTATCGGCGGCGGCGTCCGCGGCCACGCGGACTTCCACCAGCACGTTGAAGCCCCGGAGGGAAGCCTCTTCCAGGGGACTGCGGAGGACAGGCCCGCCGGAGGAGGCATCGGGCCCGCCGTAGCGCAGGACTTCCCGAACCGCGGGGGAGCGGGCGACGGCCGCATCCAAGGAAGCTGCCCAGGCTTCGGCATCGGGCCCCTGCCCATCCCCGGCGGAAGCGGCGATATATTCAAGAACGGTCATGACGGACAGTATCCGCCCAGGCTCCTCGGCCCGGAGAACCGCGGCGGAAAGGCAGCATAGGATGGTCCAGAGAAGCTTCCGCATCATGCTCACCACCAGGTCCGTAAGAGATGGAGCCGGCCCGACCTGCCGTCGTAGAGGAGCCATTTCTTCCCATCCGGAGAGAAGGAAATCCTTGTGTCCTCCGAATCCCTGAGGATATAGGAATCCAGCTCCTTGCCGCTTTCCGCGTCGTAGCGGGTCAGGCGCGTCTCGTTGTCGTGTCGCAGCACGATGGCCGCCCCCGGCACCAGCCAGCCCGACTCGTCGTCCCCGGAGGGGACGGGAGCCCTTATGAGATTGGTGTACTCGAGGATGTGCGTCCAGGGCGCATAAAACGAGTTCATAAAATCCAGTATGCTGGGGAACGTCAGCACCAGGCCGGAACTCTCCATATCGGAGGACAGGAGCACGCGCACCTTTCCGTCTTCGTAGAGCACGTCACGAAAGCCCAGGCCGAAATAGGTCCCGCTGTTGTCGATCGTCTGTGAAGTCAATCCACCAGGAGCCCATGCGGCCATGTACCGAGAGTGGGTGAGGTCGTTTCCGTTGTTGCTCCAGATCAAGAAGCTTTCCCCTCCGGAGCTGAAGCCTGAGGCACCCTCTCCGAAATTCTGTCCAAAGGCGAAGCTTGCGGCTGCGAAGGAACCTGCGGGGCTTACCCTGAGCGCCGTTCCGCTCCAGCCCCGGCCGCTGACGATGTATCCTTCCATGTCCGTCAAGATGGTGCGTCCGAGCTCCGGATCGTCGTATGCGCGTATCAGCGAGAGATCCTTTCCGTCCAGGAGGACCAGACGGTGACCACTGGAGGAGGTGACGTACAAGGCGATGAAGTCCCGGCCTCCGGCCTTGAGGAAGCGCATGGTCTCTATGCGGAAGCTCGCGCCGAGACCTACGCCGGCGAGGACATCCGTAAAGTCCGAAACCCCTTCGGCCCGTGAGAGGTAGGTCGGCATGATGTTCGAAGTGAAGAACTCGCAGGAAGCCGCGGCCAGGGCACCGGCCAAAACTACGGCCAGGGCGGCGGCGGTAAAAACGGGTGGAAGGGAGCGCTTGGATATCACCATTTGAAAAGCACCCCCAGGCTCATGAACATGGGACCCATGTTGCCCAGCTCCATCCAGCCCTGGGGCAGGACGCCGGTGCCCAGGGCGTAGGGAACACGCTGCTCCAGGACCAGGGCCCAGGTCGGGGCGTGGTACTCGAAGGTCACGAAGAGGGGCTCCAGGACGAAGTCCAGGAAGGTCGTGGAATCGTACCCGGGAGCATCCGTAAGGAGGGTACCGATGCCTGACGCGCCGAGCCCCGCGGAGATGCGGAAGCGGGCGTCTCTGTTCCGCTGCAGGTAGGCCGCCGCTCCCAGGCGCAGCTCGTCGTGCAGCACCGGCGAGGAGCCGGGCATGAAGTCGCTGTTGATCCAGAAGGCGTTCTCCGCCCGGAGGTAAAGCCTATCCGGAAGGGGCTGGAAGCGGTAGAACGCCCCGGCCCCGAAGAAGCGCCCCACCCCGATCGAGGGCCCCCAGGCTTGGCCGGCCCTGCGCTGCAGGCGAGGAAGGCGCACCGGCTCCTCCGTTACGCCCGAAGGGAGCACCATGGACTTGGGCCAATAGCCGTCCCGGTACAACTCCACGTGGACCGGCTCGCCTGAGTAGAAGGGAACATAGGCCGCCTCCAGGACGCCCCCGCTCGTCGTCCCAGCCTCCAGGAAGGAGCCGGAGGCCGAGCCGTAACGCAGGGAAACGCCGTCGTCCTTGGAAAGGAAGCGCTGGGCGATAGGCACACCCTCCCGGCGCGGTTCATCCTCCGCGGCGGCGCGCTTCCAGCGGCGGGAAAGCTCCGCGGCGGAGTTGTCCATGAGCGGCAGGGCGCTGAGTCCCGGAAAGGCGGAATAGGCGTCCGAGGCGAGGAGGGCGCCCGAGCGGGCGTCGTAGGCGGCCATGCGCCAGGAGAGGCGGCGGGGCTGCAGGTCGATTCCGACCACCACCACCCAGCGGACGCCCGCTTCCGCCCCCGCGGTCCGGACCAGGACAGGTTCCGGAAGCGCCGCGGCGGCCGCATCCGCCCCTTCCGCCCTGCGGAGCCCCCGGTCCCGAAAGGCGCCGGAGGCGGCGCGCACGGCGGACTCGGCGAACACCCGCGCATCCTCCGTTTGTCCTTCCGCAGCGCCGAGCCGGACAAGCACGAGGAAGCGGTCGTCATCCAGGGAATCGGGAGCATCCGCAGCCGCGGCGAGGGCGGCCGATAGGAGGAGGACGCCCAGGACCACACAGGACAGTGGGCCGCGCATCCTCACTTCTCCGTCATCACTTCGACGCCGTCCCAATCCTCGGGGGGCGGCGTCCGCAGGTAGACCTCGGCCCGCTCCAGGTACTGCTGGGCGGGAAAATCCTCGGGGAGGACTTCCAGAATGCGCTTGAACAGGGCGGCGGAGCCTGCGAAGTCCCGGCGGTAGTAGCGGTCCACCGCGTCTTCGTGGATCTTCCAAGCCTCCGCCTCCGCGCCGGACACGGAGAGGCGGACGGTATGTATGGGGACCCCCTGGGTCTTGCCCTTCACCGCCACCCGATCGACGACCCGGCAGGGAACTTCCTTGCAGACTAATTCCTTGACGCTGTCGGTGACGAGCACCGGCTGGTGGTACTTCTTGGTGAGGCCCTCGAGGCGGGAAGCCAGGTTCACCGTGTCCCCGATCACCGTGTAGTTCATCTTCTTGTCGCAGCCTATGTTGCCCACCGTCACGATGCCGTAGTTGATGCCTACCCCGATGTGGAATTCCGGAGCCCCCAGGCTAAGCTGCTCCTTATTGAAGGCCTCCAGGGCGGTGGTCATCTCCAGACCGGAAAGCACCGAGGCCAGGGCGTCGTTCCCGTGGCTCACCGGCGCGCCGAAGACCGCCATGATGGCGTCCCCGATGTACTTGTCCACTATCCCGTTCCGGTCCATGATGACGTCCACCATGATGGAGAAGTAGCGGTTGAGGGAGTTGACCAGGGCGTCCGGCGCCATGCGCTCGGAGATGGTGGTGAAGCTGCGTATATCGGAAAAAAGTATGGAAACGTCCCGGTTGTTGCCGACGAGCATCTTTTCCGGATTGACGAAGACTTCCTCGATCACGTCCTTGGGCACGTAGAGCTGGAAGATGTTTCGGATCTTGGTCTCCCGCTTCTGGGCCACCACGGCGTCGAAGGCGTAGCGCTTGATCTGGGTATAGGCGGTGTCCAGCTCCTCGAGCATGAGGTTGAAGGTGTGGGAGAGGCGCCCGATCTCATCCCGGTAGACCACCGGCACCCGCTCGGACAGGTTGTTGGACTGTATGATGCGCTTCATCGCATCCACCAGGGCTTCTATGGGCTTGGTGAGGTAGCCTGCGAAGACCAAGAGGAGCACTATCCCCATGAGCGAAGCGCCCAGGAGTATGTAGAGGGATGTGCGGGCTATGGACTCGACGTCCCCGTAGAAAGCGGCGCGCTCCTCGGTGACGAAGACCTGCCAGGAGAAGGGAGCGAAGGGGAAGGTCGAGGCGACCCGCTCGACGCCGCCCATGGTCACGGTCAGGAAGCCCCGGCGGCCCTCCGCCGACATCCCGGCGAGGATAGTGCGCTCGTCCTCCAGAACCCGGCCCGGCCCGGCCCGGAGGGCGACCTCTCCCGAGGGGTCCACCGCCACTATGGATTCCGTGGGGCTGCGCAGGATGCTCAGGGCGAAGGATTCCACCGCAGCCCGGGCGGCCTCCTCCATCTCCGCCCGCCCTACGAAATCGTTCTCCACCAGCAGGTTCCACTGGCTTTCCGCGTACTTCTCCAGCTCGTCGGCCTTGAAGTTCAGGAAGCCCACGGCCACCCGGGTGACCGCCGAGGCGGCGGCGAAATAGCTCGACATGCCCGCCAGGACGACGGAGGCAACCAACAGAGGAATGACCACTAAAATAATCTTGAGCCGTATGCTCATGGGTACAACTATAGGCGACTTTAGGGCCCTTAACAAGGGCAAAACGCGGGATTGCGCGCTTGCGGGAAGCGGGAATGGAGCCTAGAATTGAAAGCATGGGTAACGAGATCGAACGGTGCCGGGCTGCCGTCATGGCCGGGATTTTCTATCCCGACGATAGGGAAACCGCGGAGAGCGTCCTGCGGGGCTACGGCCTGCGCCGCGGAGAGGGCGGGTCGGCCCGGGCCGTCATGGCGCCCCACGCGGGGTGGGACCTATCGGGCAGGGTCGCCGCAGCCGCCTTCGGCGCCGCGGGAGCGCGTCAGGTGGATACGGTGGTGCTTCTGGGCCCCATCCACGACGGCAGGGAGCAGGGCATCCTGCTCAGCGATTCGGACTTCTTCGACACCCCGCTGGGAACACTGGCGGTGGATGCGGAGCTCTGCGAGGAGACGGCATCCTGCAGCACCCTCATGGAGGTGAACGACATTCCCCACCTCTACGAGCATTCCTTGGAGGTGCTGCTCCCAATGGTCAAATTCTGCCTGCCCGACGCGTCCATACTGCCCATCCTGATCGGCGGAAGCAGCGGTTCCGCGGCGGAAGCCCTTTCCCGCGCCCTGGACATCGTCTTCGCCCAGCGCCGGGAGTCTACCCTCTTCGTGGTCTCCACGAACCTCTCGGGGAATCTGAATGAAAAAACGGCCCATGCCCAGGGCGAGGAGTTCCTCCGCCTGGTCGTCGAGGGGGACAGGGAGGGTCTCCTGCGGGGCATGCGGGACGGAACCCTTTCCGCCTGCGGGGCATCCTGCGCCGCCGCGCTGCTTGGGTGCGGCCTGTTTGCGGACGCCGCGGCGCGCGTCGTATCCCGCGCCTCTTCCCGGGGAGGCACGGCGGAGGATCCAAAAACGGTCCACTATGCGGCGCTGGCGATCGATTAGCTAGGAAAGATAGCGCCTAAGATTCCACACGTGGTCCAGGGCAAGAACCCGCAGGTCCACCGGCGAGTCCTCATCCACTATGCGGTTCAGAAGCTCGAGGGCCTCCTCCAATTCGCCTTGGCGCAGCCTGACGGAGGCCAGGGCGTACAGGGCCTGGTAGTCCCGGGGATTGAGCCGCGCCGCCTCTTCGATCAATGCCGAACCGCCCTCGAAATCGCCGAGCTTGTCCGTGACCACCCCGAGGTTCCGCAGGATCCCCCCGTCCCGGGGTGATAGGTCCCGGGCCCGTCGGAGGTGCTTGGCCGCATCCTTCAGTTCCCCCAGGCGATAGAGGGCGCAGCCCAGGGCTTCGTGGGCGTCGCTCCTGGAGCCGTCCAGCTGGAGAGCGCGGCGCAGAGCAGCCACGGCCTTGCGGTGATCCCCGCCTTCGGTGAAGGCGATGCCCAGGGCGGACAGGGCGGCCGGATCGGTCGGATCCTCGGCCACCGCGGCCTCGAGCAGCCGCACCGCCCCCTCGTACTCCCCCCTGGCCAGAAGCTCTTCGGCGTCCATACCATAAACATACCAAATTTTAGCGCGCCGAGATAACAATAATGCGCCGCATGGGCTATACTGTATCCATTCTTTTGGAGTGTGCCGTGGGAAATAAAAGTTTCTTCGGAAAACGGGTCGGCGGCGTTCGAGTCGTTCCCCTCACGATCAAGATCATTATCGTCTTCGTCGCCCTCTTGCTGGTCTCGAGCTTTTCCACCAACTACATCAACCTGACCCTCAACCGGGGCGTCCAGGTGCGGCTGATGAACGAGCTGCTGGTGAAGGAGCTTAAGGAGATCTACACCTTCGCGTCCAACCAGCACGACATCTACACCTTCTCCGGGGATATCCAGGAGACGGTGCGCGTGCTGGAGGACAACGCCGGCCGGGGGCTCAAGAGGGACCGCGCTCTGGCCCTTGCGGTGCGCCCCGACGGGACGGTGTTCTTCCAAGCCGGGGGAGAGCGCTTCTCGCGCTTCCCGGACGAGCACATCCTGAAGGAGATCACCGGTCCCCGGAAGGATGCGGGAGTGATGGAGGGGCCCCTCTTTCCCCGCATCGGGGGACGGGATTTCTTCGGGGTCTACAAGTACAACGAGCGCTGGGACGCCTACCTCATGCGCCTGGAGGACCGGGAGGAGTTCTACCTGCCCACCCAGCTCATCTTCTACCAGATCGGGGCGATAATCCTGGGAGTTACGCTCCTATTCACCCTCCTCGGCATGTTCCTGATGCGCCACATACTCCGCTTCCTGCCCCGGATCACCGACGCCATCATGCGGATGCAGGAATCCCAGCACCTGGAGCTCATTGACCTGGCGGAGGCCCCCAACGACGAGGTCACCTACCTTGGCGCGTCCTTCAACGCCCTCTCCTCCTCCATCAACAACCTCATGACCATATTCCGGACCTTCGTGACCCAGGACGTGGTGCAGCGGGCCTATCGCGAGCGGGAGATACGCCTGGAGGGCACCCAGAAGGAGCTTGCCATACTCTTCTCGGACATCAAGGGCTTCACCTTCATGACCGAGACCCTGGGGAACGACATCATTTCCCTGCTGAACATCCACTACGACAGGGCCATACGGCGCATCCACAGCTACAACGGGATCGTCGGCTCCATCATCGGTGACGCCCTATTGTCGGTGTTCGGCACCCTGAACTCCGGCACCTGCAAATCCCTGGACGCCCTTCTGGCGGCCTACGAGATCCAGGAGATCGCCAAGGCCCTGCGTCTGGCCATGACGGAGCGCAAGAAGATCATCGAGCAGGACCGGGGCTTCCTCTCTCCCCTGGAGCAGCGGGTCTACAAGGCCGTGCTCCTGGAGGTCGGGGTGGGCATAGACGGCGGCGAGGTCTTCTACGGCAACATCGGCTCCACGGAGCGGATGACGAACACCGTCATCGGCGACAACGTCAACAGCGCATCCCGACTCGAGGGCCTCACCCGCATCTACCGGGTGCCCATCATCTGCTCCGCCTTCGTGGTGGATGAGGTGACGGAGGCAACGGACCGCTTCCGCTTCTTCGAGCTGGACACGGTGCAGGTGAAGGGAAAGAC
>CAYUPG010000065.1:11917-12202 GCA_964446515.1 uncultured Treponema sp. | reverse complement strand
TCCCGAAGCCCATGCACAATTCTTTGTCGATATGGAAGGGGGCGCGGCCTTCACGGGCTACAACGACCTCCGCATACCCGCGGACGGGGGGACAGACGTGTCCCTGGCGGAGGACCTGGAGAGCGGCCCCGCCGCGGCCCTGCGCCTGCGCGTCGGCTGCGTCCTGGCGGACCGCCACTCCTTCTCCGCCCTGGCCGCGCCCCTGACGGTACGGGGGAGCGGCGTCCTCGACCGGGCCGTGAGCTACCGGGACGCGACCTTCGCCGCCGGGTCCAGGGTGGATTC
>CAYUPG010000065.1:0-11907 GCA_964446515.1 uncultured Treponema sp. | reverse complement strand
CTACCGCCTGACCTATCGGTATTCCTTCATCAAGAACGAGGCGCTTGAGCTGGCCGCGGGACTCACGGGAAAGCTGCGCAGCGCGGACATCGCCCTCATGTCCGCATCCGGCTATGCCCGCCGGAGCGACCTCGGGGTGGTTCCCCTGGTGAATCTGCGCCTGCTCTGGATGTTCCAGGACCGCTGGAGCCTGCTCCTGAACGCCGACGCCCTGGCGTCCCCCTTCGGCCGCGCCGAGGACGGCCTTCTGGCCCTCCAGTACCACCCCCGCCCCGGCGTGGCCCTGCGGGCGGGCTACCGCATCCTTGAGGGCGGCTCCGACGGCGGCGGGGACGTGTACACCTTCGCCCTCTTCCACTACGCCGTGGCGGGAATCAGCTTCTCCTTCTAGGAGGTGTGAGGTCGTCGGCCGCGCCGGTCGAAGAGCCGGCCGATGAAGCGGACCTTTTCGAAGCGCTTCTCTT
The DNA here is from genome assembly GCA_964446515.1 of uncultured Treponema sp. GTDB lineage: Bacteria > Spirochaetota > Spirochaetia > Treponematales > Breznakiellaceae > CAYUPG01. Next base: position 11,443 of record CAYUPG010000065.1, on the reverse strand, counting down.
CTCCCCGTGTCAGGCGGAGGAGGTTCGCCCGGTGGGTCCAGGCGATGAAGGGGCCCAGCAGCCAGGCGGCGGCCAGGAGTGGGAGGCCGACGCCCGCCCCCGCCGCCCGGGCGACGGTGACCGCCAGGGGGAAGGCGAGGGCCGCGCCGACCGACGCCAGGGAGACTATTCCGAAGCTCCCCAGGAGCAGGGCGAATACCGACGCCGCGGCCAGGAAGGGGAGGGGCGCCACGGCCAAGAGGAGTCCTCCGGCGCAGGCCACGCCCTTGCCGCCCCTGAAGCCCGCGAAGAGGGGCCACACGTGGCCGGCCACGGCCGCCGCGCCCCCCAGGAGCCCCAGGACCTCGGACCCGGGAGCCCAGGAGGGCAGGACCGCCGCCGCTGACCTTCCGCCTGCCGGCACACCCGCAAGGACTGCGCCGGCGGCCGCCGCGGCATAGGCCTTGGCCAGGTCGAAGGCGGAGACGAAGAGCCCCGCCTTCCACCCCAGGACCCTGAAGCTGTTGGTTCCCCCGGCGTTCCCGGAGCCGAAGTTCCTAAGGTCCTTCTTGAAGAAGATCCTTCCCACCAGGACGCTGGTGGGGATCGACCCCAAGAGGTAGCCGACGAGGCAGGCCGCCGCCGCGGCGAGGACCGGCGTCACGGGCGGCTACCCCGGGGTGCGGCTATCCAGGCGACGCCCATGGCACCTTTCCCCACATGGACCGAGATGGCCGGGGACAGATCCACCACCAGCACCGGCCGCTCGGGGCTGAAGCGCGCCGCCAGAACCTCCGCAAGCCGCTGTGCCGCTTCCCGCTCTCCCACGTGGGTCACCGCCAGGTCCTCGATGCGGCCCGATGCGGCGCAGGCGCCGGCCACCGCCTTCTCGAGCACCGCCGCGACCCTCCGCGGACCAATGAAGAGCCCTTCCTTGGCGATCTTGCCGTCCTCGCCCACCGTGAGCACCGGCCGCACGCCAAGCCCATTGAGCGCCAGGCCCGCGGTGCGGGACAGCCTGCCGGAGCGGATGAGGCGGTCCAGGGAACGGACGGCGAAGCGCAGGCCGAGCCGGGAGCGGAGCTCCTCCGCCAGGGCGGCCACTTCGGCGCCGCCTGAGCCGGATGCCGCGGCCAGGGCGCAGCGCCGGGCGATGAGGGCCGTGCCTATGGAGCCGCTGCGGGTATCCACGGCGTGGAACCGGATCCCCTCCTTTTCCGCCGCCTCGGCACCCGCCCGGCGGCCCGCCGCCAGGGTTCCGGAAAGGGCTCCCGAGAGGCCGAGGTACACCAGGTCTTCGGTATGGGCCGCGGCGTGGGAGAACACCCTGAGGAAGTCGCCGTGGGAGGGCTGGGAGGTGGAGGTCTCCGTTCCCGGCGCCGCCGCCAGGAGGGCGGCCAGGTCCGCGGCGCGCAGGGCGTCCCGGTCCAGAAGCTCGCGGCCTTCCACGGTCACCCGGACGGGAACCCGGGGCACCAGGAGCTCGGCGCGCAGCTCGTCGGGGAGGTCCGAGGTGGAGTCCACGACCACCACGCAGCGCCGCTTTCCCGCCGACAGGCGGCGCTGGACCAGCATGTCGTCCACCTTCTGGGAGGCGAAGGCGCCGAAGGGCGCGAGGGCGGTAAATACCGCGGGCGGATCGTCGGCGTGGATGTGGATGCGGAGCCTGCCGCCGCCCCCCGCCAGGACCAGGGAATCCCCCAGGTTTTCCACGGCGCTGCGGACGGCCTGGGCGGAAAGGCCCGCGGAGGGGTCCTCCAGCATGGCCTCCACGCAGTACCGGAAGCCGGCGCCTGCTTCGCCCTCCAGGTCGACGGGGACGGCGGCTTCCCATTCGGCCGCCGAATCAGTTTCGGCGCCGGCCGTTTCCATGGCCCGCATATCGCCCGCCGCGATGAAGGCGTCGACCCCCTCCAGGTAGCGCACGAAGCCGCCGGCTCCCGCGTCCACGACGCCGGCTTTCTTCGCCTCCGGAAGGAGCTCCTTGGTGCGCTCCAGGGACCGGCGCGCGGCTTCCAGGGCGTGGCTCCAGGCGGGAAGGAAATCGTCGCACTGTTCTGCCTTTTCTTTTAGGGACGCCGCCCAATCCCGCAGCACGGTCAGGATCGTGCCCTCCCGGGGATTGGAGACCGCGGCCCAGGTGCGTTCCGCCGCCCGGTGGGCCGCCGCGGCGAAGGCCCTGCCTCCCAGGCGGACATCCTCCCGGACCTCCTCCGCCAAGCCGTGGATGAACTGGGCCATGATGGCCCCGGAGTTGCCCCGGGCCCCCGTGAGGGCCGCGTCGGCGGCGTCCCGGAGCATGCGGGCTGCGGAGCGCATGGATAGGGTCCGCACGGCCCGCTCGACGGTGCCGACGGTGGCCGCCATGTTGGTCCCCGTATCGCCGTCGGGCACGGGAAAGACGTTGATGGAATCCAGGTACCGGGCGCTCTCCCGCACCATGGCGGAGCCGGCTATGAGGCCGCGGCGTAGCCTGCGGCCGTCCAGGTAGGCAATCTGCATGGTATATAATATGACATTAAAAGTAATAATGTCAATCTGATTATCTGCGCCGACGATGCGGCGGAGCATGGAAAAGGGCCGGCTTGGGGACTATACTAGAGGCATAAAGTGTAGTCCCGCCTTAGTGCTGCACCCGAAGCATTCCATTCCCGGGAGCTAGGAGCATGAGTAGAAGCCACAAACCCGCCCGCCCTTTGGCCTTGGCGGTTTTTGCCCTTTGCGCCGCGGGGGCGTTCGCCCAATCCATGGATTTTCTCAGCCTGCGCGTAATGCCGGGAGGGGAGCTGCCCCTGGGCGCGTCCTCCGATGTCTTCAAGCCCGGAGGCGGCGCCGACGTAGCTCTGGATTTCGATATTCTGCCCTTCGCGAGCCCGAGCGTTGAGCTGGGCTACGCTGTCCACCCCACCTTCGCGGAGAACTCCCTTACCAGGACCAGCTTCGGCGTGGGCGCCGTGACGAGCTTCTTCCCCGCAACCCGGCTCGGCTTTCAGCTGGGCGCCCTCGCGGGTGTCTATCAGGCAGCCTACGACGATGCGGCCATGGGCAACTTCTACGGAAAGGGACGCTTCTCCGTCCTCTTCAGGCTTTCTCCCGCCTTCGGCCTGGCTGCATCCGCATCCTACGGCCGGTACCTGGACAAGGGCGGAACCCTCTACGAGGGCCTGGGTCTGGGCCTCGTCGGCTCGCTCAGCATCGCGGGGGCCCGCGGCGGCACCAACGTAGCCGTGCGGGACGTCGCCTTCGACCCGATCTTCCCCATCTTTTACTCCCACTACGACAAGAGTCCCATAGGACGCGTCAGGGTAGAGAATCGGGAATCCGGAAGCATTCGGGACGTGCGGGTGTCCCTCTTCATCAAGCAGTTCATGGACCAGCCCAAGCTCTGCGCGGTCATTCCCGTGATGAAGCGGAACGAGTCGGTCGAGGTTCCCATATACGCCCTCTTCACCGACCAAGTCCTGAAGCTTACGGAGAGCGCCCGATCCTCCGCGGAGATCATCATCGAGTACAGCTATCTGGATTCCCCCCGCAGGGCGGGCGTCGGCGAGACCGTTCGGATAAACCACCGCAACGCCTTGACCTGGGACGACGACCGCAAGGCCGCCGCCTTCGTGTCCGCCAAGGACCCGGCGGTGCTCCGGTACTCAAAATACGCCGCGGGCCTGATCCGGGAGTCCTCCAAGATAGACATGAATCAGAATCTGCGCTTCACCATGGGCCTTTTCGAGGCCCTGCGCCTCTACGGGATGAACTACGTGGTGGATCCGACGACTCCCTACAAGGAGCTTTCCCAGAGCGCGGACGCCCTGGATTTCCTGCAGTTCCCGAATCAGACCCTCATCTATAAGGGGGGCGACTGCGACGACCTGTCCATCCTCTTCTGCTCCATCCTGGAGTCCGTGGGCATCAAGACTGCCTTCATCACCGTTCCGGGGCATATCTACATGGCCTTCTCCCTGGATATGGACGAGAAGGAGGCGGCGACCGTCTTTACCAACATGGGAGACCTGATAGTCCGGGACGGGACGGTGTGGATGCCCCTGGAGATCACCCTGGTGAACGACGGCTTCCTCAAGGCGTGGCAGATCGGGGCCAAGCAGTGGATCGACAACAGCGCCCGGGAATCCGTTGCCTTCCTGCCCATCCACGACGCCTGGAAGGACTATGAGCCCGTGGGCATCCCCGGGGAAGATACGAGAATAGTGCTCCCTGCGCCGGAGCAGGTTGTCGGCGCCTACAACGAAGCCCTGGCAAAGTTCATAAATCGGGAGATACAGCCCAAGGCCGACCGCCTGCGCTCGGAGATACTTACTTCGGGCAACCAACCCCGACACGTGAACCGGCTGGGAGTGCTCTACGCCCGGTTCGGCATGCTGGACGAGGCGAAGGCGGAGTTCGAGAAGGCGGGGCGCCAGGGCTACGGTCCCGCCCTGACCAACCTGGGGAATATTGCCTATCTGCAGAAGAAGTATACCGATGCGGTGGCCTACTACCAGCGGGCCCTGGGATCCGCGGGGAACAACGGCGCGGCCCTCATAGGCATAGCCCGGGCCCAGTACGAGATGGAGAACTACAACGAGGCGTCGGTCGCCTACACCAGGGTCAGGCAGGTCGATCCCGCCCTGGCGGATCAGTACCCCTACCTGGTTTCCCGGACCGAAGGGGCCGCCCGGGCTGCTTCCGCCGCGGACCGCACCGCCAAGACGTCCTGGCTGGACGAGTAGGAGAAACCGCATGAACAGGGCAGCCCAACACGCGCCGGCCGCGGCCGCATCCATTCTTCTCTCCCTTGTCTTGGCGGCTTGTCCCAATTTCCTCGCCGAGAACGATATGATGGAGCGCATCAGCTCCGACGTGGCGGTGGCCACCGCCGAGGAACTTACCGTATCCATAGAGGCGAGCCAGAACGGCATATCATCCCCATCCGGATCGGTGGAGGTCAAGGAGGGCATACCCTTCGAAATAAGCACCACGGCCTTCTCGGCCTTCGTGTTCCTGCGCTGGGAGCAGGCGGGAGGCACCGGGCAGGTAAGCTTCGCCGATCCCCGTTCCGCCTCCACCACCGCCACGGTAAAAGGCGGCGGCGCCACCCTTCGGCCCGTCTTCGAAGCGAAGCCGAAGACCCTCTACGCCACCCCCGTGGGGGGAAGCATACCCCGGAATACGCGCATCACCGTGGTGTTTTCCAAGAGCATCGATCCCGCGACCGTTTCGGAAGAGACCGTGACCGTGATGGAAACGGGCACCACGAGCCCCCTGGGCGGGGTCTACACGGTGACGGACAACATGGTCCGCTTCATCCCCCACGCTCCCCTGAGCTCCTCCAAGACTTACTACATAACCGTGTCCGACGACGTTCAGGACATCTCGGGCATCGCCCTGATGGACTCCTACACCTCCGCCTTCAAGACGGGGACCGTCTTCGACAACGATCCTCCCGTCGACGGGACTTTCGCCATCTCCCAGGCTGATATGAAGCGGGTCGGGGACCTGGACTACGTCCGTTTCCGGGATGTGAATCTGAAGGACGTCTACGCCGACGACGACTCCGAGGTAGCGCTGCTGCAGGTCTACGACGAGTCGGACTACCTGAACGAGGTTCGGGATTACTTGGCCTCTTTCCCCTGGACCCTGAGCCCCGGGGACGGAATGAAGACGATCTATATGAAATTCCAGGACATGGTGGGGAACCTTTCCCCCGACCCCGTCTACGAATCGGTGGTCCTGGACTCGACACCCCCCTCGGGCACCGTGGCCGTGGCGGGGGGCGGAGCCTTCACCTCGTCGGCCTCGGTTGCCTTGGATGTGAACGCGACGGATCCCGCCGCGGGGACCGAGGCGGGGGTCGGCATGGAGGACGGCGGGACGATGCTCCTGTCCAACCGGGCGGACTTCCTGGGGGCCGAATGGCAGGCCTACGCCGCGTCGGTGGGGGCCTGGGCTCTCGGCGCCGGAGACGGGGCCAAGACGGTCTACGCGAAATTCCGGGACGCCCTGGGGAACGAGAGCGCAGCGGCGGCTACGGCTTCAATAGCCCTGGATACCGCCGCACCCACGGGCACCCTCAACGGCGGGCAGACGGTAGCGGTGAACGGCGACGTGGTGACCGTAACCCTGGCCCTGAGCGACGGATCGGGGAGCGGGGTGGAGGACGTCAGGCTCTACGATAGCGACGTCGCCGAAGGCGGCACCTGGACCGCCTCTTCGGGGAACTCGGGCACCCAGACCGGCGGCGGCTTCGCCGTTTGGACCCCCGCGGCCTCCTCATTCACTCTGGAGCTGGCTTCCGGGGCGGACGGCAGCCGGGCCCTGAAGTTCTACGTCCGGGACAAGCTGGGTAACCAGGGCAGCGTGGAGGGCGCCGTCCGCTACGATACGACTCCTCCGACCTTAACAGGGGTTTCCATCAACGATGGCGCAATTAAGACAACGATCCCTGCCGTAACATTGACTATTGCCGGCGCCAACGACATATCCGGCGGCGTGGTTACTCATGTAGGTTTTTCAAATACTAATCAGATCTCTGATGTGGCCTGGTATCCCTATGTGGGTACAAGTTATGCGTGGAACCTGGATACGGAAGGGGAAGAAGAGCGTATCGTTTACGCTTGGATCAGGGACGCCGCAGGGAATGTGAGTGTTACACCACAGTCGGATAGCATCATCTATGACAATACGCCGCCCGATGGGTCCTTTACCATCAACAACAATGCCACTTATACAAAAGCGGCGGATAGGATAGTGACGATCAACAGCACCTTCGCCCTAGATGATGCGGAGCAGATGCGCTTCAGCCACAACGGCAGCACTTGGACATCTTGGACTCCTTATTCGGAGAGCACCGTATGGACTCTGAGCGCCGGTGACGGGACCAAGACGGTCTACGGTCAGTTTAAAAAAGGTGAAACGGTTGTGGACCGTAGCGACACCATCATCCTGGATACGACGCCCCCCACGGGATCGCTCACCATCCTGGGCACCGGGGACGGCACCAACGCCTACACCAACAGCGCCACCATTACGATCTCCATTCCAGCCTCCGACGCCACTTCGGGGATGAACCGGATGCTCCTGACCGTGCAGGGGGTGCAGGCGCCGAAACCCGTCGCGTACGCATCCTCCGTGACGCTGACGGTCGCCGCGCCTCCGGCCTCCGGATCGAACATCACGGTCCAGTGCGAATTGTCCGACAAGGCAGGCAACACCGTCACGGTCTCCGACGCCATCGTCTACGACACCACCCCGCCCACCTTGAGCGCCTTCAGCCTCAACTCGGGCGCAGCAAGCACCAACGGGACGACCGTCACCCTGAACTCTACCGCGAGCGATGCGGGCGGAATCTATCAGCTCAGCGCCTCCAACACTTCAGGCACCGCGGGCTTCTCGGCCTGGGAGGCCTACAGCGCAGCCCGCTCCGGCTGGGCTCTGCCGAACAGCACCGTGGACGGCACCAAGCAGGTGTGGCTCAAAGTCAGGGACCGGGCGGGGAACGAGTCGGCCGTGCGCACGGACACCATCGTCATGGACCGCACGGCCCCCACGATCAGCTCCGTGGCGTTGAACGGCGGCGCCGCCGCCACGCCCTCCCTGCAGTCGACCATAACCATCAACTCCGCGGACTCAGGCGGCTCCCTCCTCAGCCAGTACCGGCTCTACTACAACGGCACCTACGGGGACTGGAAGACCCTGAGCTCCGGCGCCGTCACGGTGAACGTGGATTGGCCCTTTACCCCCAATGCGGGGACCCACACGGTCTACGCTCAGGTGAAGGATGGGGCGGGGAACGAATCTTCCTGGCCATCCGACGGCATAGTCCTCCAGGTCCCGACTCCCCAGTATGCCCGGAAGGGGTTCTATACCGGCGGAACCACGACGGTCTGGGGCACCATAGCGGAACCAACCTACGGTGGTACGAATGTGTATGAAATCTATTCCTCAACAGATTCCGCGGCCAATCCCAATACCAACCCGGCTTCCGTGACCCTGGTCGGCACGGCAACGGTAAGCGGCACCGCCGCAGGCGTCTCGACCCTGTACTGCAGCAGCGCAACTTCACCCAAGGGAGAGCTGCGCTACTTCTTCATGCGGGTAAGGAATACCACCACCGGCGGCTACGGTCCCTACAGCTCGGTCTCGGTGCCCGGCTGGAGCGGGAACGTGACCATCATCTACAACCCCAACGACTCCACCGACACCGCCCTGGCCCAGACCATGAAATCCCTCATCGAGTCGAAACTGGAGGATTCCTACTCGACGACCATAAACGGCACCACTCCTGATTGGAAGGCCGTGCTGGTGCCGCAGACCCTGGTCTCCACCACCTATCTGACCGGGACCACCGACGATGCCAATTACCGCTACCGCATCACCGGGGACCCCCTGGTGGTGACCCCGGGGACAACTGTGTACGGGAACGCCAACCAGGTCCGGAATTTGACGGTAACCACCCGGGGAGTCATTGCCATGGGCTTCGGGGGCACCAAGCTCCTGGATGTGGTGAACTCCAATTGGGTCTCCTGGGGCCTGGGGGGCCAGCAGCCGTCGGGCCTGGGGTACTTGAGATCCGCAGGCTTCAGCGACGCGACGGTCTTCGCCTACACCTGGACCACCGGGCATACCGTGTGGACCAGCCCCCTTACGTCCTCCAACCTCCCCAGCGGGCACAACACCCAGACCCAGCTGAGCTACCAGAGCCTCGCTAATCGCTACAGCATCTACAGCAAGGGGGGGGCCGCCCTGACCGGAGGCTGGCTCATGGCCAGGGAGCCGAGTTCGGCGGACTACTTCCCCATCGCCCAGCAGGGACGCTTCGTGCACTTCGGCTACAGCGTCCTGCCGAACAGGCCGATAACCGGGGGCGTTTTCTGCGTCAACCTCATAGCCCGGATGGACGATTACTGATTGGAATCCCCCCAGGGGACGGCGTCCGCCGGCCCCTGCGGGGTTCCTCGATTTCCGCTTTGACAGGGCCGCATCCAGGCGCTAGTATCTAACCCATCGCAAGGATGGGATATGGCGGAAAAAGTGCCCTTCAGGGTTAAGCTGGCCTTCGGCTTGGGGGATATCTACGGCGGGGGCTCCTTCAACATCATCAATTTTCTGTACGCCTTCTTCCTGGCGAACATCGTGGGCATACCGGCCTTCTGGGCCGCCGCAATCATGATGGTCGCCCGGCTCTGGGACGCGGTGAGCGATCCCCTCATGGGCTTCATCTCGGATAATACCCGGAGCCCCATGGGGCGGCGCAGGCCCTACTTCGCCGCGGGCATTCCCCTCATCCTCGTCTCCATGGTCTGGATCTGGTATCCCGCCTCTTTCGACAGCATGGCCCTGCGCATCCTCTTCGCCGCGGCGGGCTACCTCTTCTACAACACCGTGGTGACGGTGGTCATGGTGCCCTACATGTCCCTGGCCGCGGAGATCACCCTGGACTACTACGAGCGCAATTCCCTGAACACCGTGCGCATGGTCTTCTCCCTGGCCTCTTCGCTCATGTGCGCCCTGCTGCCCCTGGCCATAGTGCGCCTCGTGTCCGAGCGGACGGGGAGCTATACCGCAGGCTACCTGGCCATGGCCGTCTCGGTGGGCCTCATCTTCGCGCTGCCCTTCCTGGCGGTGATCCTGGGCACCTCCGAGCGCCCGGACTTCGCCGCCGCCCCGCCCCGCAGGGATTGGTGGGTTCCCATGCTCGAGGCCTTCAAGGTCCGCAGCTTCCGGCGCCTTGTTCTGCTGTACCTCACCGTGTTCGTCTCCCTGGATCTGATAACCACGAGCTTCCAGTTCTACATGACCTACGTGGTCGCCAGGCCCGACGAGTTCTCCCTGGTCCTGGGCCTTTTGATAGTCGTGGAGATCGCCGCCGCCGTCCTCACCGCTCCGATCGCCCACAGGATGGGGAAGCGGAACGCCGTGATACTCGGCTGCGTTCTCTGGATGGCCGTGGGCCTGGCAACCCTCACGGTGGGGCCGGACAGCCCCGCCTCCCGCATCTACCTGATCGCCGCCGCCATGGGCGTCGCCATGGCCTTTCCGGTGGTGCTCCTCAACAGCCTCTTCGCCGATGTCACGGACGTGGGGGAGCTCTACTTCGGCAGCCGGGTGGAGGGCACCTTCTCGGGGGTGCAGACCTTCGTGCGGAAGGTGGCTTCCGCGGCGGCCAACTCCCTGTTCCTGGCGACCCTGGGCTGGGCGGGCTTCGTGCCGCCCCTGCGGAAGGTGGCGGGCCTATCGGAGACTCTGGTGTACCAGGCCCAGAACGAGAGCTTCGCGGCGGCCGTGCGCTCCACCATAGCCTTCGTGCCCCTCGTGCTCCTGGCCGTGGGCGTCGCCGTCATGGTTGGATGGCCCATCAGCGCGGAGCGTCACGCCAAGCTTCTGGCGTATTTGGAAGCCCGGCGCCGCGGAGAGGCCCCCGATCCTGCTCTGGCCGCCGAGGTCGAGGGCCTTAAGGCCACGGTGCTCTGATGGCAGCTCCCCTGGGCGCGGCCGCTTCCGGCGCACCCCGGACTTCCTATCGTCCGCGCTTCCACCTGACGCCCCCCTCGGGCTGGATGAACGACCCCAACGGCTTCTGCGCCTTCGGCGGAAAGGTCCACCTCTTCTATCAGCACAATCCCCGGCGTCCCGCGTGGGGGCGCATGCACTGGGGCCACGCGGTGTCCGACGACTTCGTGACCTGGAGCCACGAGGCGATCGCCCTGCGTCCCGACGGCTTCTGGGAAGCCTTTCTGGGCTGCTTTTCCGGAAGCGCCCTGGTCGAGGCCGGGAGCCTCGAGCTCTTCTATACGGGCTTCTCCTTCCTGGGCCAATACCAGCTCTCCGCCGTTTCCGAGGACGGCCGCAGCTTCCGCAAGGTCCGCCGTCCCTGCATCGGCCCCGGCGCTCTGCCCCCGGGGTCCAGCCCCCTGGCCTTCCGGGACCCCAAGGTGTTCGCCGCCCGTGACGGGACCTACCGATGCCTGCTTGGGGCCTCCCTGAAGGGCGAGGGTGCGGTGCTGCTCTACAGCTCCGAGGACAAGCGCCGCTGGCGCTACGAGGGGGCGGTCCTGCGGGACCGGGCCACCGCGCCGGGCATCTTCGAGTGCCCGGACTACGTGCGGCTCGACGGCGCGGATCTGATCATCGCGAGCCCCATGTTCTTTCCGAAGAACCGCCGGGAGGAGTTCGAGAACCTCCATTCCGCGGTCTACGTGAGCGGCCGCTTCGACGATGCGCAGCGGGTCTTTACTCCCGATCCTGGGCCGGAGGGCGACATTTACCGGGAGTTGGACGGGGGCACGGACTTCTACGCCCCCCAGACCATGCGGACCGAAGACGGCAGGACCGTCATGGTCGCCTGGATGCAGATGTGGAAGCGCAGCATGCCCGCCGCGGCGGAGGGCTGGGCCGGGTCCATGACCCTGCCCCGGGAGCTGAGCTTCAAGGACGGCAGGCTGCTGCAGCGCCCCGTCCGGGAGCTTGA
>CAYUPG010000064.1:9254-12349 GCA_964446515.1 uncultured Treponema sp. | reverse complement strand
CTATTCCCGATAATCTCAGGCTTCGTCCTCAGCCTGACGAACTGGGACGGCGTATCCGCCATGCGCTTCATCGGGATCAGGAACTATGCCCGCCTTCTGAGCGACGGCATGTTCTGGAGGTCCATGTACAATACGCTGTACATCGGATTCTTCTCGCACATCTTCATCCTATTGGGCGGGCTCCTGCTGGCCTATGTGCTCAACGCGAAGATGGTGCGCTATAAGAACATCTTCAAGGCCATCTATTTCTTGCCCATGGTTACGAGCGCCGTCGCGGCGGCAAATATATTCCAGGCCCTCTTCGGCCTCAACTCCGGCTTGATCAACTTCGCCCTGCAGTCCATAGGGCTCGAGCGAATCGACTGGTGGGGAGGCAACGGGTCCTACATCAAGGTCGCCGTCGTCATCATGTTCTCTTGGAAATGGATAGGGTGGAACATGGTGATTTACCTTGCGGGAATGCAGGGTATCAGCGAGGAGCTGTATGAGGCGGCGCGCATCGACGGCGCGGGCCATCGGCAGCTCTTCTTCCGCATCACCCTCCCCCTGCTTAAGCCCATCATCCTCTTCACCATACTCCAATCGACGATCGGCACCATAAACCTGTTCACCGAACCCTTCGTGCTGACCAACAGCCTTAAGGGTGGAACCGGCAACCAGGGACTCACCGCCATGATGTACCTTCTGGACAAGGCGCCCTACGGCAACAATCTGTACGGGTTCGCCTCGGCATTCGCTTACGTCCTGTGCGCCATGATCGTATGCGTCTCCTTGATAAACATGAAGCTGTTCGAGAGCGACGAACACGCAAAGGGAGCCCGCTGATGCAGAACATCGCCATCCTTCTTGCCGTATTCATCCTCGCGTCCTTCGGCGTCGCCTACCGTAGCCGGAAGGCCGGAACCATGCTCGTCTACTTTCTGCTGTTGCTCGTCGCAGCCTTGATGCTCATACCCTTTTACTGGATGTTCGTGCTTTCCACCCATACCACGACGGCAATTTTCCGCAACCCGCCGCCCTTCTTCCTGGGCTCAAACCTTGCGGCGAATTTCGCCGGGATGCAGAAATCGGTAAATTTCCTCCGCAGCTTCATGAACAGCCTTTTGATATCAGCCTCCTTTACGAGCCTCTCCCTGCTGTTCTGCTCAATGGGCGGCTACGCCTTTGCGGTATACCGATTTCCCGGAAGGAAGGCCCTTTTCCTCATACTCCTGGTCACCATGATGATACCGTGGACTGCGGGAATCATCCCATGGTTCTTCATGATGTCCCGTTTGGGTTGGATCAATAATTACCTTGCATTAATCTTCCCCGGATGCGCCAATGCATTCGGAATTTTCTGGATGCGGCAGTACTGCAAAAACAACGTTCCGACAAGTCTCATAGATGCGGCGAAGATCGACGGCTGCAGCGAGTGGACCATTTTTTTCCGCATCATCGCACCGATCTTGACGCCGGCGTATGCGGCGCTGGGCATCATGCTCTTCGTAAATTCCTGGAACGACTTCATACAGCCCCTTCTGATTCTGCGCAGCCAAAAAATGCACACCCTCCCGCTCATGCTGCGGTACATGACCGGCGATCCCATCCGGGGCGCCGATATGGGCGCGCTGATGCTGGCCAACGCCATGGCCGTCGCTCCCCTGCTGGTCGCCTTTTTGGCGGCCTCTAAATACTTCATGTCGGGTCTTACCGCCGGCGCAATCAAGGAATGAACATGGACAACATCTTTTTCGGAGTCGACTACTATCCCGAGCATTGGCCCAGGGAACGATGGGAGACCGATGCCGACTTGATGAAGGAACTCGGCATCTCCGTGGCGAGGATGGGCGAGTTCGCCTGGTCCATGCTTGAGCCCGAAGAGGGCCGCTATGAGTTCGGCTGGCTCGAAGAGGCGATCTCCGTTCTTGCATCCCGGGGCATACGGACGGTCCTCGGGACGCCCTCGCCGACGCCCCCCGCCTGGATAATCGAAAAGAACCCCGAGATACTCCCGGTGGACAGCCAAGGCCGTATCCGGGGGTTCGGAGGGCGGCACCACAATTGCCAGTCCAATGCCGCCTATAGGGCGCACATCGCCAGGATGGTCCGAGCCCTCGCCGCGCGCTTCGCCCGGAACCCCCATGTGGCGGCTTGGCAGATAGACAACGAGCTGGGCAACAGCCATCAGGACCTGTGCCACTGCGCCTCCTGCGCGGCCGCCTTCCGCTCCTGGCTAAAGGAAAAATACGGCACCGTGGAGGAGCTCAACCTGCGCTGGGGGACGGTCTTCTGGAGCCAGAGCTACGGCGATTTCCGACAGGTGCCCACCCCCGCCCTGACCCCCAATTCCCACAGTCCGTCGCTGCTGCTCGACTGGCGGCGCTTCCATTCCGATCTCATAGTCGACTTCCAGAAGATGCAGGCGGACCTGCTCAGGGCCGCCGCGCCGAACGCCGTCATAACCCACAACTTCATGGGGCTCTTCGATACGGTGGATTATTACAAGCTCGGGAAAGATCTGGACTTCGTCAGCCACGACCAGTATCCCCAGGGCTTCTGGGATGCCCCGGACCCGGAGGCGTATCCTGAATACTTGGCGGCGGCCTTGGATCTCATACGGGGAATCAAGGGCAAGAATTTCTGGGTCATGGAGCAGCAGGCGGGACCCGCGGGCTGGGAAATATTGGGCCGCACGCCGCGCCCGGGACAGCTGGGTCTGTGGACGGTTCAATCCATCGCCCACGGCGCCGACACGGTGGTCTACTTTCGGTGGCGGACCTGCACCGTCGGCACGGAGCAGTACTGGCACGGCATACTCCCCCATTCAGGAAAGCCCGGCCGCCGGTATGCGGAGATCAAGGAGACCATCGCGGATATGGTTCCCATCCTGCGGCAGTCCCGGGGAGCGGGCCAAGGCGCCGAGGCGGCCATCCTTTTCTCCTACGAGCAGAACTGGGCCCTGGAGATTCAGCCGCACCATCCCGACCTGGACTATATCCGGCACCTGCTCACCTTCTACACCGCCCTCGCAAAAGAGAACGTCCCGGTGGACATCGTATCGGCGGAGGCGGATCTTTCCCGGTACAAGCTGGTCATAGCCCCGCTGCAGTACC
>CAYUPG010000064.1:614-9244 GCA_964446515.1 uncultured Treponema sp. | reverse complement strand
CGAGGAGCTGGAAACCCGCTTCGCCGACTACGTGCGCTCAGGCGGCCGCCTGGTGCTCACCATGCGGACCGGCGTCAAGGATGAGCACAACCGGTGCCGCTCCGACAGGGAGCTGCCCGGAGCCCTGGGCGACCTCCTGGGGATCGAGATACTCGATTACGACTGCCTCAGGGCCGGTCCGGTCCCCGTCGTCTTCGGCGGGGTCGCCTACCCCTGCGAGAAGTGGGCGGACATACCCGTATGCCGCGGGGCGGAAGCCTTGGCGGCCTACGGCTCCGAATACTATGCAGGCAGTCCGGCGCTCACCAGGAAGGAGTGGGGCCAGGGAGCGGCGTACTACATGGCGACGGAACCGGGAGCGGAATTCGCGGCGGCCCTGGCGCGGCTGTTCCTGGGGGATGCGGGCTTGCGCCCCATCGCCCCGGCCGAAGCGGGGGTGGAGTTCGCCCGCCGCAGGCTTTCGGACCGGGACCTGGTGTTCGTTTTGAACCACCGCGGCCAGGACGCGGCGCCGTCCATCCCCGACGCCTGGCGGCCCCTCGTCGGAAGCGCGAAGCTCCCCCCCTACGGCTATGCGGTCTTCGAGGCGCCCCTGCCGTAGGGCCTCAGTACTCCGCTGCGATGGTGGTCCACACCGCGGGGTCTTCCTGGCCCAGGCGCCAAAAGCCGATGCGCCGCACTCTCTGCTCCCGCATGGCCGCGGCCCGGCGGCCGTTGGACAGGGCGTCGTCGAAGTAGAGGATGAGGTCCACCGTCTCGGTGAAGCGGAAGAAGGGGATGCCCTCGGCGTTGCGCTCCACGGGGATCCCCTTCTCCAGGCGCAGGCGCTCGGAGCTTGAGAATTTGTAGGCCCCCGCGGGGGACTTGCCGGCCCAGGCGCGTCCGTAGAAGGGAAGGCCCATGACGAGCTTTTCGTGGCCCACCGCGGACAGGGCGTAGGAGGTGACCCGGGAGGTCCAGCCCAGGGAGGATACGGGACCGGGACCGCTGCCGCTCCAGTGCTCGTCGTAGGTCATCACGAAGACCCGGTCCGACACCGCGGCGACGGCCCCGTAGTCGTACCCGTCCGCGACGGGCCGGGTCCGGGCGGGAACGCAGACGCTGAGTATCTTGTCCCCCAGGCGGCGCTTCAGGAGGGTCAAGAATTCCCTGAAGGCCGGCCCGTCGTCGGCGCGCATGGTCTCGAAGTCTATCACCACCCCGTCGTAGGGGGCGGCCGCCGCGGCTATGTCCGCCACCAGGGCGTCCCGCAGGGGATAAGCGGGGTTCAGGACGAAGTGGATGAGGGCCTGGTTCGTCACCTCCGCCACCACCAGGTGGGTACGCCTGCCGGCCCCCGCCACTTTTTTGGGATCCGGCACGCCGAAAAGGGCCCCCCTGGTGGAAATGCGGGCGGAGAAGTAGGCGAGGTCGGTAATGGGTGCGGAGGAGGGAAGAAAGCCCTCCTCCCCCTGCATGAGGTAGGCCCAGATCTCCGCGAAGACCGCGGGCTTCTCCGGCACCGCGCCGACGGGACCCGAGCCGCCGACCGCGCCGACAGGGCCTGCTGCGCGGAGGGGAACATCGGCCAGGAGGCTGCCGGGAAGGAAGGAGAGGATAGCAAGAAACCAGAAGATGCCGACCGGAACTCTCATGAAACATCTAAACAATTCCGCACGCCCCAGGTTACCGCTGCGATCCATGGTCAAGAATTTCGCCGTGCCGGCAAATAAAATGAAAATGTTTGACGTACCGGAAAGACCATGGTATCAAGGTCGGGGGGGCACGCACATGCGGTCCATTGAAGATGCGCTCAAAAAAGTATCCATGCGGACCGAGCTCATCGCGGTCATCATCGTGTTTTCCCTGGTTCCCTCCTTCCTCTTGAGCGCCCTCTACGTCTCCAAACTGAACGAGCTGGCTACGGCAAGAGTCGCGGACTACGCTTCCCGGGTGGTGGAGCAGACGGCCGCCTCCGCCGAAGCCCTGGTTCAGGAAGTGGAGATCGTATGGAAGCAGGTGGTGGACGCCGCGGTGATGACGGACTTCCTCTTCTCGCCCCGAACGGAATTCACCCCCAGCCGGGCAGATGCGGCCTACAGCGTGGAGAATCTCCTCCGCGGCTTCAGGCGCTCCTTCCCCTACATCGACGGCATCCACGTGATAGGCACCTACGGCCGGGTGGTGAGCAGTTCCTCCAGCCTCGACATTCCGGCCCTGGTCGACAAGCCCTGGGTGCGCGCCGCGTGGGTCGGCCCCATTCCCGGCCTGGATGCCCGGGTGGTGACGGACGACTATTCCCAGATGGCCGCTACGCGCCACGGACGGACCATCTCGGTGGTTTCCCGCATAGCACCCTACGGGGAGGAGGGCAATTCCCTCGTCATCGTCATAGACTTGAATTTCGCCGCCGTCTCCCGCCGCATCGAGGGCGCGCCCCTGGGTCCCGGCGCGGTCACCATGGTCTACAGCGACGCGGGGCGCATGCTCCTCCACCCGGACGAAGCGGTCCTGTTCTCAAGCGTGATGGAGGCGGCGGGCGATCGGGGAGACGACGCGGTGCTCTTCAGGGAGGGTTGGTTCGAGTCCGGAAGCGAGGTGTCCATCAGCCGGAGGGTGCGGGGCCTCGGGTGGGTCTTGAGCACCATTCCCACCATCGCCCTCACCGGCAGCTCTTCCGCGCCTTTGGGGCTCTACCTGGCGGCCCTGGCGGCCCTGGCGGGCTTGAGCGCCACCCTGGCGGTGCTCACCGCGAACCGCATCACCCGGCCCCTCCAGAATTTGGTCCGGGCTATGGGACGCATCGGGGAGGGGGACTTCTCCTCATCCGTAGAGGAGGGGGGCAACCGGGAATGCGTCCAGCTCGTCCGCAGCTTCGCGGGGATGCAGGCGGAGATAGGCTCCCTCATGGAGCGCATCGCCCTGCAGGAACGGGAAACCCTGCGGGCCGAGCTGTTGAGCCTACAGTTCCAGATAAACCCCCACTTCCTCTACAACACCATGGACGTGCTGCGGGGCATCGCCTACGAGCGCAAAGCCCTGGATATTGCCAGGATGGCGGAATCCCTGGGGAACCTGTTCCGCTACGCCAAGGGCGGGGGCGATTCGGGCGCGACGCTGCGGATGGAGCTGGAGCGCCTTGAGGACTATGTGGAGATCCAGCGCTACCGCTTCCGGGACCGCTTCCGCTTCGAGCTGGACGTTCCGGCGGACTGCCTGGACGCCGCGGTGCTCCGCTTCATGCTCCAGCCCCTGGCGGAGAACGCCTTCCAGCACGGAATAGAGGCGCTGGAGCGGGGCGGCCTCATCACCGTCTCCGCCCGGCGGGAAGGCGGCGACCTGGTGGTCCGCATCGCCGACAACGGATCCGGCATGGGGGCGCAGGAGCTGGAGCGCCTCAGGACCGGCCTGGCGGCGGTTATGGAATCCTCCAACGCGGGGATAGGACTGGCGAACGTGCACAACCGGCTCAGGCTCCGCTTCGGTGAAGGCTACGGGCTCACGGTGGACAGCGCTCCGGGGGCCGGAACGACGGTGACCGCCCGCATGCCCTATGGGGAGGCTCCATGGGAAAGCCGGTGAAGGCCCTCGTGGTGGACGACGAGGCGTGGATACGGGCCCTGCTGCGGAACATGGTGGACTGGAAGGGCCTGGGCATAGCCCTTGCCGGAGAGGCGGAGACGGCGGGCGAAGCCCTGGCCCTCTGCGCGGCCTTCAGGCCCGACATCCTGGTGACGGACATCAGGATGCCCGGCATGGACGGCCTGGAGCTCATCGCCGCGGCGCGGAAGGTCCTGCCCGACCTGCAGGCCGTCATCGTGAGCGGCTACGACGACTTCCAGTATGCCCAACAGGCGATCAGGGAGAAGGTCCTGGACTACGTGCTCAAGCCCATCGGAAAGGCGGCCATAGAGTCGGTGCTGAGCGCCGCGGCCGCCGCCGTCCGCAAGCGGAGATGCTCCGAGGAGGAGGCGCGGTCCCAGCGGTCCAAGCTGCGGAAGCTGGAAGCGGCCCTGCTGGACGCCGATTCGCCCCCCGACCGGGACGGGCAGGGCCTCGATCTCCGCATCGCGCGGGCGAGGGCCTACGTGGCCGAGCACTGCGCCGAGAACCCGACCCTGGACCGCGCCGCGGAGATCGCCTGCATGAACCGGACCTACTTCTCCGAAACCTTCAAGCGGGAAACGGGGCAGGGCTACGGAGAGTTCCTGCGGGAGCTCCGCCTGGAGCGGGGCAGGAAGCTCCTGGAAACCACCGACCTGACGGTCCGCGAGGTGGCCTCGTCCCTCTCCTTCCCCGACCCTGCCTACTTCGCCCGGGCCTTCAGGCGCAGCTTCGGCGAAGCGCCGGATGCCTACCGCAGCCGCGTCAGACCGATGCGCGGCGTGCCGCACTAACCGAACGGAAGCCCCGCATTCCGAACAAGTCGCACGAACGGTCGGGAAAATCGGCGCTACACTGACGTCAGTTTTCACTTTAGGAGGTGCGAGATGAAAAAGATGGTATCCCTCACGGCGGCCCTGGCGTTGGGAGCGTTCCTTGCGGCGGCGGCCTTCGCGGGCGGCCAGGGCGAGGCGAAGGCGGGAGCGCCGATCAAGATCCGCTTCGCCCACATGTGGCAGGCCGGAGCGAACAAGGACGCGGACATCGCCATGGCGATCCTCAACAAGCTGGATGCGGACCATCCGGAGTTCGAGATCGTGCACGAGGTGGTCACGGGCGACGAGATGCGGAACAAGATCCGGGTGGACGTGGCGGCGAACAACGCCCCGGACCTCTGGCAGTTCTGGGTGGGCGGCGTTATGGCCGACTACGCGTCCGGGGGCATACTCCTGGACATCAACCAGTACCTGGCCAAGTCGGCCCGGGTCAAGAAGGAGCACTTCACCGCCGACGCCTGGGCGACGGTCACCTTCAACGGCGTGCCCCTGGGCGTGCCCCGGAACGTCTCGGTGGGCGTCTTCATGGCCAACAAGGAGCTCTTCCAGAAGGCGGGCCTGCAGTATCCCAAGACTTGGGCCGAGTTCCTCGCCCTGGGCAAGGAATTCCGCAAGCACGGCATCATCCCCACCAACATCGGCAGCAAGGGCGGAAACCCCTCCCACTTCTGGTTCGGCGACCTGGTGTGCCAGTACAAGGACGGCGTGACCCAGACCGAGCAGATCGGCAAGAGCCTCAACTTCAAGAACACCCCCTTCATCAAGGCGGCGCGCTACAGCGAGGAGATGCGGAAGGCCGGGCTCTTCCCGGACGACACCATGGCCTCAGGCGACTGGGCTCCCTCCGCGGCCCTCTACAACCAGGGCAACGTGGCCATGTGCTACACCTTCGCCTGGATGTTCCAGGACCTCTCCCCCGAGATCATCGCCAAGTCCGAGATCATCCCGATTCCCCGCCTCCCCGACGGCGAGCGGGACACCCGGACCTTCATCCAGGGCGCCTTCAACGACTCCTACGTGATCAACGCCAAGGCCTTCCAGGACCAGCGCAAGCAGGCGGCCATCACCCTCATCATGGACGCGGTGCTCAAGGACATCACCCCGGCCCTGGCCCAGGCGGGCATGCTCGTCGCCGCGGACATCGAGGTGAACAAGGCCATCGACCTGTCCAAGATCGAGAACAAGATGATGGCCAAGGCCCTGCAGTACCGGATCGCGAACAACGTGTCCGGCTCGCCCATGATCTGGCAGAACCTCCCGGACAACAAGCTCCAGTTCGACTATCAGGCCGGCCTGGACGAGCTGTGGGCGGGGGCCATCACCGGCGACCAGTACATCGACAAGGTCCAGAAGTCCTTCGACGACTACAAGGCCAAGAAGAAGTAGGCGTTCATATCTAGATATCCTGCGGACGCGGCCGGGTCAGCCCCGCCGCGTCCGCGTCGCTGCGAGGAGCCCCGGCATGCATGTTTTCCGTAAGTACAAGTGGGGTGCGGCGGCCTTCGCGGGCCCCGCCTTCCTGCTCTACACCTACTTCATAGTCCTCTCCATCGGGAGATCCCTCTATTATTCCCTTACCTACTGGGACGCGATCTCGCCGCCCCGCTTCAAGGGCTTAGCCAACTACCTGTCCCTCTTCTCGGACCCCGATTTCTTCATCGTAGTCTCCAACACCCTGGTGGGCCTTTTCCTGGCCCTCATCATCCAGGTGGGCAGCGGCCTGCTACTGGCCTACCTCATCTACCGGACCCGCTTCGCCATGCGCCTGTATCGGGCCCTGGTCTTCCTTCCCGTGGTGCTGGCCCCCGCAGCGGTGGCCATGATGTTCACCCTCTTCTTCAACTCCGACGTGGGGCTGTTCAATTCCCTGCTCAAGGCGGCGGGCCTGGGGAACCTGGCGCGGAACTGGCTTTCGGACAAGTCCGTGGTCTTCTACGCGGTGCTGACGCCCATGATCTACCAGTTCATCGGCATGTACGTGGTGCTGCTCCTGGCGGGCATGCAGTCCATCCCCGAGGAGATACTGGAGAGCGCCGTCATAGACGGTGCGGGCTCGGGCCGGGTATTCCGGAGCATCGTGGTTCCCATGCTCTGGGACATCATCCTGGTGTGCGTCATCATGATCACCACCGGGTCCTTCAAGGCCTTCGAGCATTCCTACATCATGACCTGGGGAGGCCCGGGGGTCCGTTCGGCCTTCATGGGGGTGTTCATGTACAACACCACCTTCCTGGCGGCGGATTTCGGAAAGGGCAGCGCTATCGCCATGCTCATCATGGTGTCGATCCTGGTCTTCTCCACGGTGTTCCGCCGCATCGTATCCCGTTTCGACTACTAGGAGGCCGCCGTGAACCGCAGCACCATACTTCTGAAATCCCGCGCGGCGACGGCGGGGAAGCATCTCTTCCTCTCCCTCTGGTGCGCCACCACCTTCTATCCCATCATCTGGGTGATCCTGAACGCCTTCCGGGACAACACCCAGATCTACGGCAACCCCTTCGCCCTGCCGGACCCGGTGGTGAGCGGCAATTTTCCCAAGGCCTTCACGGGCGTCCGCCTGCAGATCACCCTGTTCAACAGCCTCCTCTATTCGGCGGTCACGGTGGTTCTGGTGATCCTGCTCTCCGCCATGACCGCCTTCTACATCACCAAGATGACGAAGCGGACCTGGCTCTACACCTACTTCATCATCGGCATCATGATTCCCGTCCAGGCCATCCTGATCCCCATCTTCATCACCATGCGGCAGTTCTCCCTCATCAATACCCGGACGGGCCTGCTCCTGATCTACGTGGCCACGAGCCTCTCCTTCGGCATCTTCATACTCTGCGGCTTCATGCGCAAGGGACTTCCGGACGAGATCCTGGAGGCGGCGGTCATAGACGGCTGCGGCCCCCTGGCGACCTTCTTCAAGGTGGGCCTGCCCATCTCCCGGACGGGGATAGTGACCGTGGGGACCTTCATCTTCCTCAACATCTGGAACGAATTCCTCTTCGCCCTCATCATGCTGGCCGACCCCCTCCTGCGGACGCTGAACCTTTCGGTCTACATGCTCCGGGGGCAATACTCCAGCGACCAGGGCCTCATGGCGGCCGGCATCGCGATACTCATCGCCCCGGCGGTGCTCATCTACATCCTGTTCCAGGAACAGGTAGTCAAGGGACTCACGGCGGGGGCCGTGAAAGGATAGCGGGAATGAGCTACGAACGCATACGGATAAACGGCGCCGGCACGGGCTTTCTGTGCGGGGACAAGCCCTTCTTCTACTTCGCCGACACGGCCTGGAGCGCCTTCACGAATCTTGAGCGGGCAGGCTGGATAGACTACCTGGACCGCCGGGCGGCCCAGGGCTTCAACTTCCTGCAGATCAATCTGCTGCCCCAGTGGGACCGCAGCCGCGGCGGCGCCGGTCCCGAACCCTTCCTGAAGGACGGCTCAGGCGGCCCGGCCTGGGACAAGCCCAATCCCGAGTACTTCGACGCCGCCGAGCGCTTCACGGCGGATGCGGCGGAACGGGGCCTGCGCTCCGCCCTGGTGCTCCTCTGGTGCGATTACGTGCCGGGCACCTGGGCGGCCAAGCGCAACGGCGGGCCGACGATGCCCCTGGAGGCGGTGGAAGGCTACGTCGCCGCGGCGGCCCGGCGCTTCCTCCCCTACGCTCCGATCTACCTGGTGAGCGGGGACACGGATTACCCGGCGGAGGCGATCCCGCACTACGCCGCGGCCCTCAGGACGGTCAAGCGCGCCGATCCCGGCGCCTTGACCACCCTCCATTCCCAGCCGAACGCCGACCCCGCCCCCGAGCTGGTCGCCATGGAGGAACTGGACTTCTACATGTACCAGTCCGGCCACCTCTACGAGGAACAGTGGCGCACCTGGGACTGGCCCCGCCGCTTCGCCCGCTACCCCAAGCGGCGCCCGGCGGTCAACGGCGAGCCCTGCTACGACGGCCATAAGCACGGGATGAAGAGCGGACGCTTCTCCGGAATCGACGTGCGCCGCGCCTTCTTCCAGAGCGTCCTCTCCGGGGCCTCCGCAGGCTTCACCTACGGGGCCCACGGCATCTGGAACTTCCACCGTCCGGGAGATGCCTTCCCCTCGGTGGAATTTTCGGGCACCCCCTTCGCCTGGCGCACCGCCCTGGGCTTTCCCGGCGCGGAGGACGCGGCCTTCTGCGTCCGGCTCTTCGAAGACTTCGGCATGGCCGACCTG
>CAYUPG010000064.1:0-604 GCA_964446515.1 uncultured Treponema sp. | reverse complement strand
CCCCTGGCGGACGCGGCGGCAGACGTGGAGCCCTGGTTCCTGGCCGCTGCGCCGGACCGGAGCCGCTTCGCCCTCTACCTGAGCGACGCGGCGGAGGCGGCCGTACCCCTGGACGCCTCCGCCTACGCCTGCCGGGCCTACTACCTGGCGGAGCGCAACGTCGGCGTGCCCCGCTTCGTCGGCGACCCGGCGGGCTCGCGCCTTAAGATGGGAGACTACCAAGGGGATGTTCTTATACTCGGGAGGAAGCTATGAACCGCATCACCGTGGCCCCGGACGGGCGAACGTTCAACAGGGACGGAAAGCCCTTCTTCTACCTCGCGGACACCGCCTGGAGCGCCCCCACGAACGCGACGATGGAGGAGTGGCGCGCCTACCTGGCCATCCGCGCCTCCCAGGGCTTCACCGCGATTCAGATCAACCTGCTGCCCCAGTGGGACCGGTCCCGCCCGGCGGCTGGGGAACCCTTCGGCCATGCGGAAGCGCCCTTCGCGGCGGGGAGCGACGGACGCGCCGACTACGGCGCACCGAACCCCGCCTACTTCGAGCGCGTGGACGCCCTGGTCCAGGAGGTCGCCGCGGCAGGCCTGGTTCCCGCCCTGGT
>CAYUPG010000063.1:2148-12434 GCA_964446515.1 uncultured Treponema sp. | reverse complement strand
CCGTAACTGCAAAGAATCCTAAGATTTCGGACGACATCGTCATCGTGGGCATCGACAACAGGAGCCTGGCCCGCTTCGGCAAGTGGCCCTTTCCCCGTTCCATACACGGGGACCTCGTCGACTCCTTTTCGAGGATACAGAACCAAAGCGACCGTGAGTCCGCCCTCTTCATAGACGTCTTCATCATAGAGCCGGACCGCAAGCCCTCGGAGGACGCACGCTTCGTCAGGAGCATCGCCAATTCGGGGCGCGTCTTCATGGAGACGGTTCTGGAGGTGGGCATAGGAGACTACGACTCCCATGGCGCCATGGTGGAACGCCAGGACATCCTCTTTGAGCGCTTCCCGGCCTTTCCCGTAGTCTCAGGTCCCTGGCAGGATATGGTAGATTTCAGGAGCGTTCAGGCTCCCCTGAAGCCATATGCAGCGGCTGTCGCGGGTTATGGACACGCCAACTATACCCAGGACCGGGACGAAGTCTATAGGCGCCAGGCGCTCATCGCGAAGCTTTCCTTGGAGCTCGAGCAGATACGCTTCGATTCCTTGACGCCGGGCTTCACCGTCGACTCCTCCTCCTACGAGCGCTTGGCCTGGACGGATCGACAGGGGCAAACCCACACCATTCCGACGCCCCTCACCGAGGCTTCTATCGAGCGCTTGGAGAAGACCCTCGCGGCATCGGCGCCTCCGGTCGTTCTGGATACCGATTCCGATGGAACCGCCGATGAGGAGTTTTTCGTTATCAAGAAGTACCGGGACCGCTTCGTTCCCGCGATCACCTTCTCCCTCGCGTTGAATTATTTCGGCGTCGATTTAAAGGATGTGGTGGTGGAGCTCGGGCGGCACATCCTACTTCCTAATCCCACCGTGGTAGACCCGGCTACCGGAGATCGGGTGCCCTACAGCATACCCGTCGGGCGGGATGCCTACGACAAGGACGGGAACCTCGTGTCTCCCGCACCGCGTAGGACCCTGACCCAGCTTGCCATCCCGATCAACGAGCATGGGGAGATGTTGATCAACTTCATGGGCTACCGGTCCTCCGCCGCCATCGACGGCTACCGCACCTATCCCGTGCGCTCCTACGCGGGCTACGCGGAGCGGGTGCCGGGACCGGATCCCGCGTCTTGGCCGCGGACCAAGGCCGTGGGAAACAAGATCCTCATGGTGGGGCCCTTCGCCGACGGGATCGCCCAGGACGAGAAGCCCACGCCCTTCGGCCTGATGTACGGTATAGAGATCCACGCGAATGCCCTCAACACCATACTGATGGACAACTTCCTGCGTCCCGTGCCGCGCTGGGTGGATTATCTCATCCTAGCCGTTCTGGTTCTCGTCATTGCCTTCTTCACCTCGCGCTATTCAACCTTATGGTCATTTGCATCCACGGCCCTGGGCTTGGTGGTCCTCTTCTTCGCTATCTCATTCCTGTTCGAGTTCCGCAACCTGATAGTAGATTTCCCCAAGCCCGCGATCGCCATGATCCTATCGTTCATCGCCGTCGTTTCCTACCGGGCCATGACGGAGGAGCGGGAGAAGCAGCAGATACGCACTACCTTCGGCAAGTACGTCAGTCCTAAGGTGGTGGATCAGATCCTAGAGCACCCCCCCGAGCTCGGAGGGGTAGATAAGGAATTGACGGTCCTCTTCTCGGATATACGGGGCTTCACGACCCTTTCGGAGAACATGACGCCCCAGGAGCTGGTCAACCATCTGAACGTCTATCTTACCGCCATGACGGACCTTATACTTGAGTACGGGGGAACCCTGGACAAGTACGTGGGGGACGAGATCATGTGCTTCTGGGGAGCGCCCTTGCCCCAGGAGGAGCATGCGGTCCTGGCCTGCAAGTGCGCGCTGCGGCAGATGGAAGAGCTCCGCAAGCTGAACGAGCAGTGGCCGGAAGCCAAGCGCATCAATATCGGCATAGGGCTCAATTCCGGCATCATGACGGTGGGCAATATGGGGTCTCCGGGCCGCATGAACTATACCCTGATGGGAGACAACGTCAATCTCGGGGCTCGCCTTGAAGGAACCAACAAGCAGTACGGCACGGGAATCATCATAAGCGAATTTACCTACGGGCTTGTAAAAGACCACTTCATCGTGCGCGAGCTGGACAACATCAGGGTCAAGGGGAAGAACAAGCCGGTGCTGATCTACGAGCTGGTGGATTCCATTGGTCCCCTCGAGCCTCCCGTTCTGGCCACGGGAAAGAAGGGCAGGGGCTAGGCTTCGTGCCGCTTTTTCGAAGGGGCGCATTACTTCCCGGCTGCCTCGCGCTTATTTTCGCCGTGTCCTGCGGTATCGACAATTACCTTTACTTATATCCGGTGACGAACATCTGGGTTCGGGATCAAGCATATGCAAGCTTCGTGTTGCCCTCGGATCAGGCGGACCTTGAAGATTATTTCACCGGCTACCGCATATTTTATCGCATCTATGCATCCAACAACAGCGTTGCAGGCGTAATCGGAAGCTCCCAGTATGCCGCCGTAAATCCTCGGCTGGCGGGACACCATGCGGTCTTCGCATCGTACTTCAAAGCTGAGGACAATGCGCCCAACTACATACAGTCGGTCTTCGAAAACGCGGGGTATCATATCCTGGAATACGGCGAGGGCGAGCGGCCCCTGACCGGCACCGCAGTCCACGGAAAGACCGCCGCAGTGGACTTCCTATACGAGCCGTCGGCAGTTCTGAGCATAGAAGGCTCCATATATCGCCTGAAGCGTTCCCAGGGCGCGAGCGGCCTGAACCCGCCGGGCGAATACCTGCTCAAGTACAGCCCCGATCTGGCAGGCTCCGATGTGGAGCCCAATGCGGAGGGATCTGCCTATGCCTATGCCGCCCTCTATATTCTAGCCCAGGGCAGGGACGACAACGGCTCCTTGGCCTACAGCGCCCCGAACCTGATAGGCGTCTTTGAGCTGAAGTAGGGACGACCGCTAAGCAATCGAGTCCAAAAAAGGCGAATTCTTTACTATGCATAATGTATATTCTGTCTACTAAAGAGCGCCGCAATTCCTGAGTTTCTGTCTGCGGCGCACCCGATCACGCACAAGGCTGGCGCCTTATCGCGGATACAGCTTATCGTAGATGGAAAAATAATCCGCAGGCTCTCCATCTTCCCCACGGGCGTAGAGAGAGGCGCGGCAGAGTTCAAGGACATCGGTGGTTCCGTCTTCCATGCGCCCACGGCGGTATGCCTTTTCCTCAGCCGCCGGTACTGGGTCGATGCCGTCGGCGCCATTGCCGGATAGGTACGCAAAGCCCCACAGCAAGGACGGCGTGGAATGCTTCTTCGTTCCTTCGGGGATTGCAAACATGCGCGCCCTCGTCAGCCTGAAACCCGAGGGCAAGGCCGCGTTCATGTCGTCGACGAATCTGTCGGCGTCTACTTCCGCGTCCAGGTCCACGGAGGCGATCTCTCCCAAGGAGGCTATGCCCATGGACAGGGGCGAGGCAAAATCCATTTTGGGCAAGGGGTTGAAGCCCTCGGTGTAATGGATGGGCAGTCCGGAGCGGATAAAGGACTTGGAGAACAGTTCGATGAGTCCGAGGTGGGGAACGAACACCGCGGCGCCGGTTTTCTCGAAGGAGAAAAGCATCCTGAGGGACTTGCGCGCCTGGACGGACGCTGCGCCGTAAATGGTAGCCCTTGCCGTCGCGGCCGTGGTATCCGCATGGCTGAAGGCCTCAGATTCGACTTCATTGTGTATGATATTTTCTACAATCTTGACATCGTCGCTGCAGGCTCCACAGGGAGCACCGCAGTCCTCGGCGCAGGGGGCGCTCATTTGGGAAGCCTCGGAGCGCTGGAACTCCCTCTTCAGGAAGCCGATGCCGGTTCCGCAGTCGATCGAGCTCCAGGGAAGCTCCTGGTCCAGAGGTCGGCCGCCCAGCGCATCCGCAACCACAGCCTGGTGCTCAGCGAAGAGGGCGCGCCAGTGGTCCTTTTGGATATAGTCGTCCCAGGCGTCCAGCCGGCAGCCCAGGGAGAAAGCCTTTTCGATCAGCTCCCCTACCCGCTCATCTCCCCGGGAGATAACGCCCTCTATGAGGGAGACGAAGGTATCGTGTGTGCTCACCTTGAACCCCAACGGCCGCAGGGCGTTCTTGATGTACATGAGCTTTTCCAGGGCCGTGCGCTCGTCGATCTGAGGCACCCACTGGTACGGGGTATGGGGCTTGGGAACGAAGGTTCCTACGTTGACGGAGATCCCTACTCCGGTACGCCGTTTGATTTCCACCAGGAAATCGACGATCTCCTTTTCCTCGTTGTTGCGCCCGTAGCCGTTCTTGTAGTCGCCGATGGGAAGTCCTATCATGAAGTAGAATTTTGCGCTCTTCCAGCCGTGGTGCTTCGCTTCGGTAAGGATGTCGATGACCGCCTGCCGGGCGACCTCCTTGTTGATGGATAGCTGCCAGGCATCCAGGGGCGTTTCAATGGCGAAGGTCAAGCCGCTCTTCCGCGTCTCGCTGACGCTCTCGATGAGGGGCAGGGAAAAGCTGGAAACCTTGAGGGATGGCAGCTGGAAGGAGATGCGCCTATCCGAGTATTCGGCGTTGAGACCGCGGATCAGTGAAGCTATCCCCTTATAATCCCCCGTGGAGAGAGATGCAAGGGTTATTTCCCGATAGCCGCCCAGTCGGACGAAATCGTCGACCTCCGCGCGGACCTGCTCCCCGCTCTTCTGCCGCATGGGACGGTACCAGATGCCCGCATGGCAGAAGCGGCAGCCGTTGGGGCAGCCCCGCATGATCTCCACCGAACCGTGGTCCTGCACGATGCGTATGCTGGGCACCGGAAAGACCGAAGCCGGCCGTTTCTCCCGGGCGAAGTCGGCATCTACGGCCCGGCGGGTCTTCTTTCCGGGCATCCAGACCGACGGTTCGGCGGCCAGGATCGAAAGGAGCTCTCCCCGCCCCGCCCCGACGCCCTTTGCGTCGCGCAGACGAAGGAGGACTTCGAAGAAGCGGTCCTCCGCCTCGCCGACCCAGAATGCATCCGCAAAGCGCGCAAAGGGCGCAGGATTTGAGGCCGCGGGCCCGCCCATGATGATCAGGGGATGATCTTCCCGCCGGTCGGAGGAACGGATCGGGACCCTCCCCGCCTGCAGTATCGCCAGGACACCGTTTATCCCAAGCTCATAGCCCAGGGAGAAACCAAGGAGGTCCAGAAGGCGGAGCGGCGTTCCCAGATCCAGGGTATAGAGGGGCACCTCGCGCTGTGCGAGCAGGGCCTCGAAGTCGGGGGCCGGGGCGAATACGCGGTCGCAGGAAATACCTTCCAGGGCGTTCGCGCGGTTGTAGAGTATGCGTATCGCCTGGTTGGACATGCCGATTTCGTAGAGGTCGGGGAACGCGACGGCCATCCGGAAGGGCGCATCGGCCTTCGCCAGCCTTCCGTATTCGCCGCCGACGTAGCGGCCGGGCTTCTCGACCCCTAGAAGCGCGGAGCCCAGGGTTTTGAGGGGATCAAGGACGGATTCTGCGGGGTCTATCAATGTTCATACCTTCGAATATACACGCTCAGAGCTAAGCCTATTCCTATCATGGCGGAAAGGAGCGAAGAGCCCCCGTAGGACATGAACAGGAGGGGAATTCCCGTGATGGGCATGACGCCCATGGTCATGCCCACGTTGATGAAGAAATGGAACGAGTAGACCGCCGAAAGGCCTGCGGCGATATAGGCGCCGTAGGGATCGGAAGTGGTCTTCATGATTCTTACGAGGCGTAGCGATATGAGGAGAAAGAGGGAGAACACCAATATGCCCCCCAGGAAGCCCCACTCCTCCGAAAAAATGGAGAAGATGAAATCCGTGCTCTGCTGGGGAAGGAAACGGTAGTGGCTCTGGGTTCCCTGCAGATAACCCTTTCCAAGAGCGCCCCCTGAGCCTATCGCGGTGATGGATTGGATGATGTTCCAGCCGGAGCCCCTGGGATCGACGTTGGGGTCCAAGAATACGATGAGGCGCATGATCTGGTAGTCCTTAAGCACCTTATGTGCGGCGAAGGAACCGATGAGGGAGAAGATGCCGATGGAGGCCACGTAGATGATCCAGAAAAAGTACCGTTTGCGGTAGCGTCTGAAGCCGAACAGGGCTATGAGGGAAATTAGCCCCAGGAACACGACGAGGACCGCAATTACCCGGGGATTGTCCAACACCATGAGGGACGGGAAGGCTCCCTTTAGTATGTAGGTCTGCCAAAGGGGCAGAACCGTCAGGAAGCCGGTGACGGCTATCAGGGCCCCTGCGTAGAGCACGTAGCGTATCTTGATTCCCGCGATGAAGGTCATGACGAGCAGTATGGGGATGAACACCAGGGCGGTCCCCAAGTCCGGCTGGGCAAGGATGAGCAGTACGGGAACCGCTACGATGAGGCAGGATACGAGAAAGCGTCTGAGGTCGTTGTGGGCCCTATTGGACAGATCGAGGTAGCGGGCCAGGAAGAGTATGGTGGTGATCTTGGCGAATTCGGAGGGCTGTATGCCGAACGCCCCTATGCCTATCCACGCCCGGGCCCCGTTCACGAGCCTTCCGAACAGGCGGGTATAGATCAGCAGAAACAGAACTCCGACGTACAGGTAGAACGAGAAATCATAGAGCCTGCGGTAATCCACCAAGGAGACGGCGAGAGCCAAGGCGATGCCGAAGATCGCCCAGATGATCTGCTTGATATGTTCGTTGGATACCTGTACGCCCGTGGAGGTGATTCCCGAGGAGTAGATGAATAGTATTCCGAAGACGGTGAGCAGCACCGCCGAAAGGAGGAGCGAGAAATCGATTTCCCCCAGACGCTTGATCGTCATTCCCTGCGCTCCCTCAGCGGCATGATGTACTGCAGTCCCAGGCTGCGGACCGCCTCTTCGTAGGTCTGCTGGGCAAAGATGCCCTGAAAGATGATGGCCGACGCATAGGGAGCCCACCATTCCCACTTGTTCGACGCCTCTACCATCACGGATACCACCACCTGCTCCTCGGGGTTGTCCGTCTTGTAGGGGGCGTACGCGGCGAACCACGAGTGCCACCTGTCCGCGAGACCCACCTCGGCGGTTCCCGTCTTGCCTGCGATCTCCACCGCCTTGATGTTGAGCGGGAAGCGGGCCGTCCCCTCGGTGATGACCGCCCGCATGTGGTCCCGCACGGTATCGAATATCTCCGGCGCAAGGTCGCTCTTCTGCAGCACCGTGGGCCGTACCGATCTGACGACGGCCCCGGAGACGGGATCCCGGATCTCCTTGAGCAGGTGGGGTTGGTAGATCACCCCGTCGTTGACCGTCATGGCCACCATGTTTGCCATCTGCAGGGGCGTCACCAGGGTGAATCCCTGTCCGATGGACATGTTCATGGTGTCGCCGCCCAGCCACTTTTCGTGGAAGCGCCGGTCCTTCCACTGGGGAGTGGGAATGAAGCCTGGGATCTCGCCGGGCAGATCGATACCGGTCAGGCTGCCGAAGCCGTATTCCTTGGAGTAGTGGACGATGCGCTCCACTCCCAAATGGTCCCGTCCGACGATCCAGTAGTAGATGTCGCAGGATTGGGCCATCGCTCCCTTGAGATCCAGGGGGCCGTGGCCGGGGCGGCGGATGTGGCAGCGCCAGAGCCTGTCGCCGTAGTTCATCTCGCCCTTGCAGTCGATGGTCTTCTCCGGGGGAAAGGCCTTTTCCGCCAGGATGCCCGTGGTCATCACGATCTTGTAGACGGATGCCGGGGGATAGTGGGACTGGATGGCCCTGTTGAGGAAGGGCTTCTTGGGGTCGTCGAGCAGAGCCTGATAGGAGGCTCCCATGTCGTTGCGGTTGAAGACGTTGGGGTCGTACCATGGGTAGGAGACCATGGCAAGAATTTCCCCCGTATGGGGGCGCATCACCACCACCGAGCCCATCCGCTCGCCCAGGGCCTTTTCCGCCAGGGTCTGAATATTGCGGTCAATGGTGAGCACTAGGTTTTTGCCCATCACCGGAGGATTCCTGAGCCGATTCTCCTCCGCGGCGATGTTCCTGCCCCGCACATCCACGATGCGTATGTCGCTTCCGTCCCTGCCGCGAAGTATCTCGTCGTATTGACGCTCTATGCCCGCCTTGCCGATGATGTTGCCCTGCTGATAGCCCTTGTTGTAGAGCACCTTCAGCTCGTCCCTGGTGATGTCCCCCACATAGCCGATGATGTGGGAAAGGCTGCCGCTGTCCACGTAGCTCCGTATCGGCTTGCTCTGCCATGAGACGCCGGGCAGCTCGTCCACCCGTTCCGAGATGCGGCTTATGGTCTCGAAGGGGACATTGGACGCCACCTCGATGGGCTGGTAGAGGTGGTAGTACTGGGGCGGAATCCTGCGGTCTATCTGCTCCTTCGGTATGCCCACCATCTCCGCCAGGCGGGTCGCGATGGTGGCGAACTGCCCCTGGGGAATTTCCGCCGGAGTAATCTGAACCGCGAAGGAATCGATGTTCAGAACCATGGGCTGGTTGAAGTTCCTGTCGAAGATTTCTCCCCGCTGGGCCGGGATCACGCTGGTCCTGCGGGCGATGTTTTCCGCCCGGGACCGGTAGAGATCCCCAGAAACGATCTGCATGCTGAACAGCTTAAGGCTGTAGACGGCGAAGACGGCGAAGAATATCCACTGAAGAAAGCGTATCCGTCCGAGGGGGCGCTCCTCTCCGGGAGTTTGTACCGTGGGCGCCATCAGGCATCCTTGCGGGGATAGAGCACCCGCTTGAAGGTCTTGAGGAGGGCGAAAAGCGCCGGAGCGGTGACGGTGTTCACGGCTGTTTCTATCCAGAGCGTCGGTTCGGTGAAGCTGTAGGAGGGAACGGCCCCACCGAAAAGGAGGTGCAGGACGAAAATGATGGCGGCCTTTGCCAGGGTCCCCAGGGCGCAGAGGACCATGGGCAGTATGAAGGTGTCCAGGAAAAAGGTGCCCTTCATGAGCCCCGAGAGGGCGCCGATCACCGTTCTGACCAGGGCGTTGAAGCCCATGGGCGAGGCGGAAAGGAAGTCCAGGGCAAAACCGGATATGAAGCCTGTGAGCTGCCCTGCCATGCTTCCGTTCACGTAGGCGGTGAAGATGAGGACGCCCAGGGCCAGGTCGGGCACGACGTGGAGTATGGCCAAGCGCGCCAGGAGGGTGGACTGCAGTATTGCGGCGGCCAGGGCGATCGCGGTAGCCCAGAATATCGTTCTACTCATCCTCTTCGCCCTCGCTTTCCTTCTCCATGATGAATACGTATTCAAGGCGCGAAAAATCAATGGAGCTTTCGAGCTCAACTTCAAGGGATGTCTCGTAGTCCTGGAAGAGGATTTTGCTGACCCGGCCGATGCTGAGGCCCTTGGGATAGACGCCGCCGAGGCCGCTGGTCACCACCACGTCGCCGAAGTTCAGCTCCTCCCGCGCCCGCTTCTTGATGTATCTGAGCAGGAGGGGCCGGTCGGCGGAGCCGAGCCCGGCGACTATGCCCTCGTAGCGGCTGTCCGCCATACGGGCGGAGACGAAGGAGAAGGAATCGTAGACCGGCATGACGAGGCTTTCACGCCGCCCGACCTGCACCACCTTGCCCACGAGTCCCTGGACGCCGCCCTGGTAGGCGATGACGGGCATGTTTCGCTTGATGCCGTCCCTGCTTCCCTTGTTCACCACGAAGGCGGAGAACAGGTTGTCCGGATCCCTGCCTATCACTTCGGCGCTGATGTGCCGGTACCGCAGGCTCTGGGAAAAATCGAGCTGCTCCCGGAGACGTATGTTCTCCTGCCGGATTTCCGCGGAGTCCCGCTCGAGCTGCTCGTAGCGCTCCATGCGGCCGAGCAGTTCGGCGTAGTCCCGGCGCAGGTCCGCCAGCTCCTTTATGGAGAGAAAGGTCCGGGATACGCCGGAGGAGAGGCCGTGAATGCCCCCCCGTATGCCCGTAAAGGCCGACAGCCCAAGATCCCGGAAATCCACGATGAAGCTCCGGGTGGATAGGAGCAGCAGGGAGAAGGAGGCGATGACCAGGGCGGCGAACACATAGGCATCCGCGAAGGATTTTTTCCGCGGCTGCCTATCATCGGTCCTCATGGGAGCTCTAGCCGTTCAGGTTGTCGTAGATGCTGCGGGTATTGTCGAAACCCTTGGCATGCTCGAAGTACTTGCCCGCGCCCAGGGCAACGCAGTCCAAGGGCCGCTCCGCGAGGATCACGGGAACGCCGGTCTCCTTGGATATGAGCTTGGGCAATCCCTTGAGGAGGGACCCTCCTCCGGTCATGACGATGCCCCGCTCCACGATGTCCGCCGCCAGCTCCGGCGGCG
>CAYUPG010000063.1:0-2138 GCA_964446515.1 uncultured Treponema sp. | reverse complement strand
TGCCCGAGGGTGCGCTTGATCTCGTCGATGATCTGGGTGATGGGATCCTTCAGGGCTTCCCTGACCTCGACTGAGTCTATCTCCAGACGGCGGGGAAGTCCGGTGATGGCGTCGGTCCCCTTGATCTCGACCTTCTCGATGGTCTTGTCCGGAGAGGCGTTGCCGATCTCGATCTTGAGGCGCTCGGCGGTCTGTTCCCCGATGATGAGGTTGTGGACGCTGCGCACGTGCTTGATGATGGCCTCGTCGAACTCGTCGCCCCCGAGCCGTATGGCGTTGGTGACCACCATGCCGCCCAGGGAGATGACGGAGATTTCGGTGGTCCCGCCGCCGATGTCGCAGATCATGTGGCCGGCGGGCTCGAAGATGGGGATGTCCGCGCCTATGGCTGCGGCCAGGCTCTCCTCAATCACCTTGACGTCCCGGGCGCCTGCCTTGTAGGCGCTCTCCTCCACGGCCCGGCGCTCCACCTCCGTGATGCACGAGGGCACGCCGATGACCATCCGGGGCTTCACGAACCAATGCCGGGGCAGCACCTTGGAGATGAAGTAGCGTATCATCTTCTCCGTGGTCTCGAGGTCGGCGATGACGCCGTCCCGGAGGGGCCTGATGGCGATGATGTCTCCGGGGGTCTTCCAGAGCATGCGCTTGGCGTCGGACCCTACGGCCACCACCTTCTTGGTTCCCCGTTCCACCGCGACGACGGAGGGTTCATTGATGACGATGCCCTTGCCCCGAACGTAGATCAGGGTGTTGCAGGTGCCGAGGTCGATGCCGATATCCGAGGAGAGATTTTCGAATAAGCCTCCGCGAGCCATGGGTTCCTCCGGTTCTTACAGACTGAGCCGCGCGCGGGCCGGCCCGTAGCTAGGATCTATGCGTAACGATTTGCGCCATTCGGCGCGAGCCTTGACCGGATCACCGGCGGCGGCGAAAATTTCTCCCAATTGGTAGTGGGCCTCGGCGCTCTGCTCTCCCGAGTCTACGATTGCCGTATACTGGCGCTCCGCCTCGGCGCTCTCCCCCGCATCCGAATGCAGCTTCCCGAGCAGCAGGCGCGCCTGGACGACCACCGAGGCGTCGGAGGACGACTCTATGCAGCGCATGATGTAGGCCTTCGCGGATGCGCCCTCGCCGAGTTCGATATAGGACCTCGCCATGGACAGCAGGAGCAGGTCCGACGGTCCCGACGGGGAGGCTTCGGCACCCTCAAGCGCCCGGCTGAAGGCTATGACGCTGTTCCGGTAATCCTTGAGGGCCGCGTAGGCCAGGCCGAGGTATTCCGCCAGGTCGGCGGCCGCGTAGCCCGATTCTCGGGCAAGCTCAAGGTACTGCACCGAGAGGTCGGCGTATGAGGATCCCTTGTGGAAATAGGCCTTGCCGAGAACGTAGGGTATGCGCTTGTCTTTGGCTCCGGCCCTGGTGAGCAGCGCCTTCCGAAGGGACCAGATGCATTCATCCAGATAGCCCAGGGAATCCTGGGTGTTTATCTGCCCCATGGCCAGCTGATACGAGGAGAATCCGTAGACGATGAGCAGGAAGGGATCCATGGGCCGTTTGGAAAGGCCCGAGTGGGAAAGGGCCAGGGTATCCTCGTAGGCGCCTTCATCCCAGAGCGTGCGCAGTTCGCGCTTGTCCGCGTCCGCGGAATCGTTCCATGCCCGGATGCCTGCGGCCGCCCCCCCCGCCGTCAGGACGAGCACCGCGGCGAGGGCCGCCGACTTAAGGAGCCGTTTCCTGAGGATTTTTGCACCATAGGCGGAGCGCGACCGTTCGAACATAGACTTAAGGATTTAATCCTTTTTGGCATAAAAAGTCAACGGAAAGGCCGTCGCAGGGGAAGGTAAAAAAAAGGCGATGGATCCATAAGCCGGGTTCTGTGTCGCGGCTCCGAGGAGCCGCGCCGCCGCCATCTATCTTGCGCCGCCGTTGCCGGCGGCGTCGACGCAGTCTACCCGCGGTGTTGCGGACGGGCCGTCCATTCCGCTGCTCGACTTTGCTCCTGATGAGGCTTGCCGTGCCGGAAGCGTCGCCGCTTCCGCGGTGGGCTCTTACCCCACCTTTTCACCCTTACCGGATAGTTGGGGCCGGAGGCCCCAACTATTTTTCCGAGAACGCCGCAGGGCAAGAATGCCCTG
>CAYUPG010000062.1:0-12510 GCA_964446515.1 uncultured Treponema sp. | reverse complement strand
CCTCCGTGCTCCGCACGGAGGGCGCCCGCTGTACGGGAAGAAGTAAAAATTGGGGATTGCGGGGGGAAGAGAAGGGGGCTCCCTTCTCTCTCCCCCGCGCCCCCTCGCTCATCCCCGGCGGGGAGCTTTTACAATCAGGAACGCGCTTGTGCACATGGGCTGAGGGGGCCCACGCTAGTCCGCTGAACCATGGGATCGATCACCATACACGCTCTCGATGAAGCCTTGGACCTCCGGCTCAGCCAGGAGGCTCGGTCAGCCAAAAAGAGCAAGAACCGGCTGGTGAAGGACCTGCTCGCTCAATCCCTTGGACTGAAAATAGAAGGGGCCTTCTCCGACGACTATCGGGAGTTCTGCGGCCTCTGGAGCGATGCGGAGCACGAGGCCTTCCTGGCGTCCCAGGCGGACAATTCCCGCATCGATGCAGAGGACTGGCTTTAGTGGCCCGCCTTCTCATCGACACGAATGCCTACGCGGCGCTCCTGCGCGGCGACGGCCGCGTCGCGGACGAATTGGCGCGCAGCGAGGCGGTTCTGCTTTCACCCATCGTGGTCGGCGAATTGTACGACGGATTTCGGAACAGAACGCATCAGAAAGAAAACCGTGAAATTTTCGATCGATTCCGGGGAAAACCCCGGACCCTGTGCGTCCCGATCACGGACGCCACCGCGGAATGGTTCGCGGAGATCAAGCGCATGCTCCGCGCCAAGGGCAAGCCCATCCCGACGAACGATATTTGGATTGCCGCGAGCTGCCTGGAACATGGTGCTCACCTATTGAGCTTCGATGCGCACTTTGGGGAGATCGACGGCCTTCTGCGCCGCTGATGGTAGCCGGCGTGGCCGTCGCCGTCTCCGGCCCCGCGGCGTTCCTCAGCCCCGGAAGGGCCTGCCTATCCGGAGAGCGACGGGGAGCATGGCCGCGCAGAGGAAGGCCATCAGCAGGAACACGACCGAGAGGCCGGCCGCGTCGGCTAGGGCGCCCATGAGGAGGGCCAGGACGATGTTCCCCAGCATATTCGTGGCGGAGTAGAGGTTGTTGAGCCCGAGCCGGTCCGTTTCCGTTCCGGAATTCACGTACAGGGTCGACAGCAGGGGAAACATCACCGAATGGCCCGTTCCGTAGAGGATGCCGATGGGAATGAGCATTCCTGGACTCCGCAGGAAGAAGGCGAGGACGAAGGCGACCGCCTCCAGGCCGAAGCCCGCCGACGCCAGCAGTCGGGGGGACAGGAGCTCCACCCTGCCGCTCAGGAATAGGCGGATGCATATCGCGACGGCGGAAAAGGAAGCGAAGAAGCCGACTATCGTCGGAGTTCCCAGGCGTTCCCGCGTCAGGTTGACCAGGAAGGTCGCGAAGACCGCATAGGCCCCGCCGAGGAGGACGGCCAGGATTGATAGGCTGCGCAGTTCCTTCCGCTTGAGGAGCGCGAAGAACGAGGAGGATTTTCCCCGGTCCTCCTGCACCTGCTCGAGAAACCGGTGGCTCCAGGCCGGCCGCAGCCCCGCTGCGATGAAGGCGAAGGAGGCGGCGAAGAGCCAACGGGCGCCCACCGTTCCGGCCAGCAGTTCTCCGATCCAGGTTCCCAAGGGATTGGCGAGGAGGCCGCTGACGCCGTAGAGGGCCATGCCCGAATAGCGCCGTTCCCGGGGCAGTCTGCCGAACATTTCCGACATCTGGATGGTGAAGGCTGCGCAGAATAGGAAGCTTCCGATCGCCCTCATCGCCGCGAGGAGCGGAAGGTTCGCGGGAAAGACGAAGGCGCCGGCCGCGGAGACGAGTCCCGCCGCGTAGCCCGCCAGGATCAGCCGCTTCCTTCCGAACTTGTCCGCGTGGTCGCTCAGGGGAAGAGCCAGCGCCACCAGCACCAGGGAATTGATGTTCATGTAGAGGCCGATGTAGGTCTTGCTCGCGCCGACGGACGCCAAATGGTCCGGAATGACGTTCAGCACGTTGATCGAGGCGAGGATGCAGAAATTCTGGAAAAACAGCGAAACGAACTCTTTTGTCCACAGACGGGAGCCCACGGCGTCATCCTCGGTTGTCGTACGTCCGCCGAGTATACTACGGGAAGGCTCGCGACGTCTCCGCCGTTCCGTCTATTCAGAGAACCGCGACGAGCCCTGAAAACCCTGCATAGGTAAGAAGGTACAGGACATTGTTTATGACCAGCACCACCGGCTTGCGTCCCTCGAACTGGGAATTAAGGCTGAGGGTAACGGCAAAAACCATCCAGAACACCACTCCTGCCAAGGCGCCGCTCAGGAAGCTTGTAAGCTTAAGGCTGTGGATCAGCACCTGCAGACCATAGGATAGGAGGAAGCTGGCGACAACCGCACCTCCCATCAGGCGGGGTATATCCTTCTTTTCCTGCTCCGTCATTTCCTTCTTCGTGATGTCCATACCCACGTTCCGCGCCCAGGTCTTGAACCAGGGAACCGCGGGAGAGTAATACAGCCAGCTGAGCATGAAATTGCCGATTCCGACAATGAGAAAGGGTACGAGGGAGAAGCTGAAATCAAGCATGGTCATGGTCCTCCTGTTTCGGCATGCTTCTTGAAGTTGTCCAGTATTGCCTGCCAACCGCTCTTCTGCAGCTCAAGGGAGTTTTCCGTTTCGGCATCAAAGGTTTCAATAACCTCCGTTCCGTTTCTGGTTTTGCGGAATTCGATCGAAACGGTTCGATCGTCGCCAAGAACGTAGTCTATACGGCTCTCTGGCACCACATTCGTAAAAACTCCGCAGAAATCAAACCCATATTTCCCGTCCCTGGATTCCATCCGGTAGTTGAAGGACCCGCCCCGGCGGAGGTCGACGGCGGCCTTAGGACAGCACCAGTCGTCGGATGCAAAGTTCCATTCCATTATTGAACCGGCGCCGGTGAAGGCTTTCCACGCCCGGCTTGGCTCTGCATGTACGGTGACCGAAACGGTAATTTTTCTGAAGGCGGGCATTGAAGGTACCTCTGTTTTTAGATTACTAAAATAGTCATAAATAGGCAAGACTTATGAATTGTAGTAACGGTACCCGCGGTCCCGGTTATTCTGGTCCCGCACGAACCTAGAACGACCGGGATGGAGATCGATAGGAGAACTGCGCAGCAAGATCGACCGGCGCATTCCTTGCGCAAGCTTCAGCCTTTCGCGGCCGTGACCTTTACGTCCCCCATCACCACGGTGCCGCGGATCTCCACCCAGCTGCGGGCGCCCCGCAGGTCCTGGTTGACCGATTTGCCGACCTTGGAGTCCGCCATGAAGCTTGAGACCTCGAAGCGGACCGGCAGGGAGGGCGGCACGATGATGCGGGTGTCGCCCATGAGGGTGAACAATTCGATGCAGGTCGGACCGGGGGGCAGGTCGCAGCCGCAGAGGTCCAGGGTGGTGGAACCCATCACCGTAAGGGCGGAGACGCCGTCGCCCTGGAGCCAGTTGCCGCTCAGGTGCCTGTCTCCCATGACGCAGGAGGTCTTCTTGGCCCCCTGGGACGGCGGCGCGGCCGGTCGGGCCTGCGCAGGCTCGATGCCTTCCCCGGCCCGGGCGGGAAGATCTGCGACCAGCTCGTCCAGCGACGCGGCCGACGCGGCCTGCAGCGCCGCATCCACCCGCTTCTCGTAGGACTCCATGTCCAGGTCCCCGCGGGAAAACGCCTCGGTAAGGCGGTCCATCACCCTCTGCCGCACTGCCGGTTCCAGCATCCGATCTCCTCCTTGCGGCGCATGGAACGCCGAGCCCTCATGAAGGGCAGTTATGTATAAAAGATACACCGATTGCAGCATTGGGGGGAGAAAAAACAACCGGGAGCGCTTATGGACCCCCCTACGAGGCGGCTTCGTTGACCATCATCTTGATCTCCAGGAGTATGTCCTCGATGGTCCGATCACTGTTGGCGAAGAAATGAGGGTACTCGGTCTTGAATCGGGTATTGATCCTCAAAAAGCCGCCGTAGAGGTGGGAGGTGAGCGCGTACTTCAGCTTCTCGGTCCGCCCTTCCCTGATGAGCTCGTACAGGTTGTAGTGCTCCGCGTAGAGGGTTTCGAACACGTGATTGGTTCTGGTCGCCATGTAGTCCAGGAGGCGGTAGCGAGAATAGTGCACGTCCATCTGCTGGATGAGCTGCCAGACTTTGTGCTTGTTGTAGGAGATCATGCAGAATTCGTGGAAGCGCGAATCTATGCGGTAGAATTCCTCGTCCACAACTCCGATGTCTATCTGCCGCTTCTGCTCTTCGAGGTTCTTTTCCAGATTAACCAGGAGCTTGGCGTCCGGGTGCTTAGACAGGTGGGTCATGACCGCCAGTTCCGATTGGGCGCGCATGAAGATGATCTGGGTCGCGATTTCCAGGTCTATGAGCGAGACGTAGGTGCCGACCTTCGGACGAATCTCCAGCAGTCCGTCCCGATTGAGATGGGCGAATACGTTGCGGACCGGCGTTCGGGAGATATTGAACCTAAGCCCCACCTGGGTCTCCGTGAGCAGCGAGCCGGGGGACAACTTGAGGGTCAGAATTTCCCTGCGCAGAATCTGGTAGATCTCGTTCATGGAGAACGCCAATTTTGTCTCGTTCATATTCCGGATCCCCTTGCCGAACGCTACTGTCCGTTATAGCTGAAATACATGATGTATGCAAGGTGTGGTCATTCTTTGGCGCTTAACTCTCATTCAAGTAT
Source organism: uncultured Treponema sp. (assembly GCA_964446515.1). Taxonomy (GTDB): domain Bacteria; phylum Spirochaetota; class Spirochaetia; order Treponematales; family Breznakiellaceae; genus CAYUPG01. Next base: position 7,844 of record CAYUPG010000062.1, on the reverse strand, counting down.
GGAGAAAGTTATTGCTTGGAGAGCAGTTAGTAATTCAATTTATGATGTATACAACAAAAATATTGAAAGATGCCAATAAATAGACAAAATAGAGATAATAATCACTAAAAATGAAGTTGCATCGCCATTGATGTATACATGTATCGATTTTTTTCTTGACAGGATGAATAATATGACCCTATAGTGTTCCAGGAACGGGAAAAAGACGTCTATGCTTGGATACAACATGTGGCGCCGCAGGTTGTCTTCCGGCACCCGATCCCCAGGAGAAGAGGACACTATGGCAGACCGCAAGTACGTTTTTAAGATCGACGAGCTTCCCTTCACGCCCCTTGTGGAGAGCGAAGGCATCGTCACCCAATTTCTATTGGGCAAGAGTCTTCAGATAAGCTTTATTCAGAATCCCCCGGGAGCGACCTTCCCCTACCACAGCCACGACGCCGAGCAGATAATGATCATACTGGAGGGGAGCGAGGAGCACATCATCGACGGCCAGGAGATACATATGGAAGCGGGCGACGTCTGCGTCCATCCTGGCGGGGTCATGCACGGGGGAAAAACCCTGACGGGCTTCAAGGGCATCGACATCTTCGCCCCCCCGAGGACCGATCCCGGCGGGCACGTGGAGAGGATGGTAAAGTACGGGACCATGCCCCTCGAGGATGGGTCCTATCCTAAGAACGCGGTGAAAACCGATGCGGCGACTTGGTTCACGGGCCTCTTGGAGGCCCTGTCCCGGTAGGGACGGAAGAATACAGGAGGATACTGATGGGTAAGAAACTGAGCATAGCGCTCCTTTGCGCGGCATCTCTTGCGGCTTCGCTTTTCGCCGAGGGTTCCAAGGATCAGGCCGCGTCGAAGCCGCTGGTCATGAAGTTGGCCCACTATGCCGCCGTGGACCATCCCGGCGGGGTCGCGGCCAAGCAGTTCGCCGAGGCCGTGCAGCGGAGGACCGAGGGAAAGATCGTCATCGAGGTGTACCCCAGCAACCAGCTGGGGGCTCCGGACGAGATGCTTGAGCAGAACATCCAGGGCGTGGTCGATATGACGCTGGGCACCCAGGGCTCCCTGGACAAGTATTCCAAGAAGTTCGCCACCGTCATGCTGCCCTTCGTGTTCGAAAGCTACGACCACGCCTACAAGGTTCTCGACGGCCCCTTCTACGATTGGACCAAGGACGACCTTCTGGCCCAGGGGCTGGTCTACATCGGCAGCTGGGACTACGGTTTCCGTAACCTGACCAACTCGGTACGCCCCATCTCCAAGCCCGAAGACGTCAAGGGTCTCAAGATCCGCACTCCCGGGGAGATCCAGCTGCAGTCCTGCATGGAGTCCCTGGGCGCCAACGTCCAGGCCATCCCCTTCAACGAGCTGTACTTGGCCCTCAAGCAGGGGACCGTGGACGGTCAGGAAAATCCCCTGTCGGTCATCTACTTCAACAAATTCTACGAGACCCAGAAGTACGTGGCGATCACCAACCACGTGTACAACTCCATGAACCTGGTGGTGTCCAAGAAGACCTGGGACAAGCTGAGCCCGGATTTCCAGAGCATCATACGGGAAGAGAGCCGCAAGGCCGCCAAGACCATGCGGGACCTCATCAAGAGCGGCGACGCCTTCTACATCGCCAATCTCCAGAAGGAGGGTGTTGCGGTCACCTATCCGGACAACGCCGCCTTTGCGGCAAAGATGGATTACGCCTACGCCGCCATTGCCAAGTACATCGGCAACCAGGAGTATATAGACACCTTCATGAAGATGGTGAAGGCGAATAAGTAGGGACCATGACGGCCCGGTCCGGAAAGGCTCCGGGCCGGGCGCGTTCGGCAGGAGGCCCGGTTTGTTGGCATTGATTACTTCCGTTCTGCTCGTCGGCCTGATGCTGGCGGGCGTATCCGTGGCGGCGAGCATGGGCATAAGCGCCGCGGCGATTTATGCATTCCTCGGGAATGCGGGTTTTCTTACGGTCATGCCCCAGCGCATCTATGTGGGCGCCACGAGCATCACCATGCTCGCCATCCCGTTCTTCATACTGGCCGGCAATCTCATGAACACCGGCGGCATAACGGACAGGATATTCAACTTCGCCAAGGCCTGCTGCGGCCACTGGCCCGGAGGCCTCGGGCAGGTCAATATCGTTTCCAGCCTCATCTTTTCCGGCATGAGCGGCTCGGCCGTCGCCGACGCCGCGGGGCTGGGGGCGATAGAGATCAAGGCGATGAACGATGCCGGCTTCGACAAGCGCTTTTCCGCGGGCATCACGGCCGCTTCTTCGACCATAGGTCCGGTCATCCCCCCGAGCATTCCCTTCGTCATCTATGCGTCCATCGTGGGCGTATCGGTCGGGAAGCTGTTTCTTGCGGGCTTCATACCCGGATTCCTGATGGCCGTAGCCATGGGCTTCAGCGTGTACCTCATAAGCAAGAAGAGGGGCTACCCGGTCGAACCGCGCATGCCCTGGAAGCTGCGGTTCCGATACTTCTTCAAGGCGGTTCCTTCCCTCATGACCGTGGTGATCATCATCGGGGGCATTTGGGGCGGCGTCTTTACTGCCACCGAAGCGGCGGTCGTGGCGAGCGCCTACGCGCTGCTTCTGGGCACCGTGGTCTACCGCGAGCTGGACATCAAGAAGCTCACGGCCATCATCATGGAATCGGTGCGGCAGAGCGCCAAGACCCTCTTCATCATCGCCGTGGCGAATTTCCTTGCCTACTTCCTGACCCACCAGCGGATCCCCAATCAGGTTATCGACGGTCTCCTGTCTATCTCCTCCAACCCGTCGGTCATCATCCTGCTCATTATAGGCATCCTGCTCCTGCTGGGCTGCTTCATAGAGGGCGTCGCGGTCATCCTTATCGCCACGCCGGTGTTCATGCCGGTGGTGGAGCGCATCGGCATGGACCCCGTGCAGTTCGGCGTCGTGATGATACTCGCCAGCATGATCGGCCTGCTGACTCCGCCGGTAGGGATGAGCCTCTACGCGGTCTCCAGCATAAGCGGCGTGGGGGTGCTGGACCTGTCCCGGGCCGTGATTCCCTATCTGATCGGGATCTTCCTGGTGCTGCTGGCCGTAGCCCTGTTTCCGCCGATCTCCATGCTGCTGCCGACGCTTTTCGGATGAAGGGAGGGCCGACTATGATACTTCGAGCATTGAACGACCTGGTGTACCGCATCTGCAAAGGAATCGCCCTGTTCTGCATGGTCGCCCTCTTTTGCCTGCTCCTCGCCAATGTGGTCATCCGCTTCTTCGGCCTCCACATAAAGATGAGCTGGTACTCCGAAATGGCGGAGATACTCTTCGCCTACATGGTGTTCAGCATGGCCGCGGCCCTGGGGCACGAGAAGGCGCACTTCAAGGTGGACCTGCTCTTCCAGAAATTCAAGGGATATAAGAAGTTCCACCTTGTGGACGCGGCGGCCCACCTGACGGCTCTGACCTTCTACGTCCTGCTCTTCGCATACGGTCTCAGCCTGTTCAACGGCGCCCACCAGACCATGCCGACCCTGGGGATTCCGAAGCGCTGGGCCTATCTATCCATACCCATATCCGGCGCCCTCCTGAGCCTGTATGCCCTCAGGGATTTTGCGGAGAGCATGCTGAGGGCCTTCGGCAAGAAACGAACGGAGGATATTCCATCATGAGGACCATTTTCATCACCGGCGCCGGAACGGGCATCGGCGCGGAAACGGCAAAGGTAATGGCGGCGGGGAACCGCCTCTTCCTTCACTACAACCAATCCGCGGATGAGATTCGGAACGTCAAGGCCGAAGTGGAGCGGCTCGGCGGATCGGCGACCCTGCTCCGTGCCGATATCTCAAGCGAGCAGGCCTGTCTGGCCCTGGTGCGGGAGCTCGCTTCCCACACGGACCACCTGGACGTGCTCATCAACAACGCGGGCGGCCTTATCCGACGGCAGGCCTGCGACGCCCTTGAATGGGATCTGATGGAGCGCATATTCGCCCTCAACGCCTTCAGCCTGATGAAGATAAGCTCGCTCTGCGTGCCGCTCCTGCGCAGGAGCTCCGACGATCCCAACATCGTCAACGTTTCGAGCGTGGTGATCCGCCACGGCGGCGCTACCGCGACTCTCTACGCGGCGGCCAAGGGGGCGGTGGACGTCTTTACCCGGGGGCTCTGCAAGGAATTGGCGCCCCATATACGGGTGAACAGCGTGGTTCCCGGGGTCATCGACACGCCCTTCCACCACAAGGTGAGCACGCCCGAGCAGATGGCCGCCTGGGCGGCGGGCAATCCGCTCAAGCGGAACGGCGAACCCGTGCATATCGCCATGGCCATACGGATGATCGCGGAGAACGGCTTCATCAACGGCGAAGCCCTGGACGTCAACGGCGGCCTCGCCATGCGGTGACGAACAGGCGGAAAGCGGGGGCGATTCACACGTGGAGTATCGCCTCGTCCTTGAACTCCATCTCCCAGCGGGTTCCTTCTCCGACGCCGACCTTCAGGGATCCGCCCATCTGCTCCGTAAGGTTTTTGACCAGGGAGACGCCGAAGCCCTTGGAATCGTCGATGCGGAACGTTGAAGGAAGGCCCCTGCCGTTGTCGGACACCGTAAAGAGGGCCCGTCCGTTCCGGTCTTCCATGCGCACGACGATCTCCGGATCGGCGATGCCGCAGAATGCGTATTTTGCGGCGTTGGTCAGGAGCTCGTTCAGGATTATCCCCAGGAAGAGGGTGTTTCCGGCCTTCAGCGTCAGGCCCGGCGCCTCCACCCGGAAGCGTATCCGCAGCCCGTCGTTCAGGATAGCCAGTATTTCCCGCCCCAGGTCCTCGATGTATTCCTGCGCCTCCACGGAACTTTGGATGGGCGAATGGTACAGCTTGTCGTACAGGACCAGCATGGCGTCGAGGCGCCCCTGGGCGTCCGCGAAGGCGCCCCGTACGGCCAGGTCGTCGAAGCATTCGCCCTGGTTCTTGAGCAGTATGCCCATGGTGATCATGTTGTGCTTGATGCGGTGGTGCACCTCCCGGAGCATGGTCTCCTTCTCTCCCAAGAGGCTCCGCACCAGGGCCTCGGACCGCAGCTGGTCCGCGAACACGCCGCGTATTTTAATGATGCCTATGAGCATGCACAGGGAGAGTACCAGCCCCGTCAGGTCGAACCAAAAGAGCGGGGCGCTTCCGCGGAAGAGAAAGCCGTACAGGGAAAACAGGCGGCGCAGCGCCATGAGGATGAGGGCCGCGGCGATGAAGGTCCAGGCCGCCTTTCTTTTGGTCAGGGCGATGAGCCGCAGGGCCGCGGCCGCCGCGGCGCTCTGAACGGCGAAAGACCCTAGACCGATAGCGACCATGAGCGCGGCATAGGCATCCATCCCTCAGAGTCTCCTCCACCATAGGATAGTGCGGCCTGAGGGAAATAGCCAGGGCGCGGCGGCGGAAAGCGGCAGCGGTCCTAACCGAAGGCGGCGAGCGTCAAGGTAAGCTCGATCAGGTCCTTCCTTCCCCGGATGTCGTATTTCTGGTAGATGGTCTTGGCGTGGGTCTTAACCGTATTGACGGAGATGCCCAGCCGTTTTGCTATGGCGTCGTAGTCGTAGCGGTCCAGGAGCAGAAGGGCTACGTCCCGCTCGCGCCTGCTGAGCCGGCAGTCCGCATCGTAGCGCTGATCCAGGGCTTCCAGGACCCGCTCGGGACTGAGGCGGGCGTAGGAGGGGCTGCGGACCACCGCCTCCTGGGGGTCCGTGCCGTCCACGGGGACGGCGGAAAGATCCTGGTCGAAGGCCCGCAGAAGCGGCGAGGCGAACAGAAGGGCGGTGCAGAAGAGGACCAGCGCCGTTCCCGTGAACAGCACGGTGTTCTCCAATAGGAGCGGAAAGAGGATGTTGCCGAGGGCGTAGCCCCCCAGGGTGGAAGAGACCGTTATGAGCATCGCCGCGCTGAAGACCCATCTGCTGTTGCGGTGGGCGGCGCTCAGGTCGACCACTATGGCCGCGATGCACAGGTCCGTCAGGGCGAAGGATAGGTTGATGAGCAGCCCGTAGGGAATTCGAGCGGCGGGGCCCATGAGGCGGAACGCCAGGACCATCATGATGAGGACGAAGCTTCCGTAGAGCATTCTGATCATGTTGAGCGATCGGCCGATGAGCAGCATGAAGGCCACCGCCGCCGTCCTCGCGATCCAGTCGAGCGCCGCTTCGGGGAGGAAGGACGAGCCCGTCTGGACCGCATGGGCCGAAACGATGTTGTAGGCCGTATAGATGAGCGCCGTCAGGACGGCCTCCCAGGCCAGCAGGCTCAAAGGCGGTCGGCTCCTTTCCGCGCGGTCTGCCTGCCCCGGGTGCGACGTCCGGCGCGAGGCAAGGACCGCAAGAACGGGCAGGGCGAGGGAGGCGGCGAGCGCGGCGCCGTAGCCGAACTTGGTGCCCAGGAACATCGCGAGGGCGGAGATGCCGTAGTAGCAGAAGAGGCTTAGGGCTATGGCGACCGTCTTGACCGGCATGTTCAGGCGATGGATCAGGAACATGAAGCTCAGGGCGAAGGTCAGGCCCGCCGAAATGCCCAAGACGGATGCGGCAGCGTATAGGGCCTGCTCTCCGGGAGCCAGGGCCAGGACTAGGACGGACAGGACCGCCCCGGCCCCCGATGCGGCCGCTCCGGCGTCGAAAAAGCGGAGGGGAATGAAGCTGCCTAAGAACAGGAAGACGCAGGAGAGCACGAAATAGATCGAGTGGGCGGCGGCGACCGCGCCTTCGGGGGCGGATGAAAGGATGCTCCAGAGCGTGGTGTCCGTGAAGAAGGCCATCACCCACCCGTAGCCGCAGCCCACGTAGGCGATCACGGGAAGGGCCGGCTTGAGCCGGCCTGAGGCGCCTGAAACGGTTTCTCCCATGCTTTTTACAGTAGGGATGGTTCCGCCGCCCTGTCAAGCGCATTTTAGATAATGGCGATGTGAACGGGCGACGCCTCAGTTGTCGCTTTCGTAGACGATCCAGGAATAGCCTTCGGCGGAAAGGCCCTTTGATTCGGCCCATCCCATGTCCCTGGTATTTTCCGTTTTCAGATTTCCTGGATAGGGAACGGAGAATTCCCCCACGCATGATCTCTCATTCTCCTATCTCCTAGTCTGCGTCCCCGCCGCCGTTTCGTGAATCACCCGAAAAGTGGTATACTGGGGCATGGATCGACTCAACGTGCTTGTCCTCAACTGCGGGAGCACCACCATCAAGTTCCAGCTGGTGGATACGGGCTCGGGGAAGGCCCTCTTCAAGGGCGGGGTGGACCGCCTGGGCAGGGAGGACTGCGCCGCGTCCTTCCGGCGGGGCGATGACGGGCCCAAGGAATCGGCCGTCCTTCCGTCGGCGGACCACGCCGAGGCGCTCGCCTGGGTCTACGGCATACTGCCCGTGGACCTGCCGGTCCACGCGGTGGGGCACCGGGTGGTCCACGGGGGAAGCTTCTTTGCGGGGGCCGCGGCGGCGAACGAGGATACCCTGGCCAAGATAGAGGCCTGCGCGCCCCTGGCTCCCCTGCACAACCCCGTGCAGCTCGCGGGCATACGCGCCTCCATGGCCCTCCACCCCGAGCTTCCCCATGCGGCGTCCTTCGATACGGCTTTCCACCAGGGCAAGGACGAGGTCGCCTCTCTGGTGCCCCTTCCCGCCGAACTGCGGGAAGCCGGCGGCTATCGGCGCTTCGGCTTCCACGGCGCCAGCCACCGCTACGTGGCCGGAAGGGCCGCCGCCCTGCTGGGCCGGGACCTGGCGGAACTCAAGCTGGTGACCTGCCACCTGGGGGGCGGCTCCAGCGTCGCCGCGGTCCGCTTCGGCGCGGCGGCGGATACCAGCGCCGCCTTCGGCACCTGCACGGGCATGCCCATGGGAAC
>CAYUPG010000061.1:0-12590 GCA_964446515.1 uncultured Treponema sp. | reverse complement strand
CCAGCGGGACGGGCGTCGCCAGGGCGTACTCGAGCCCCAGCGAGCCGCCGAAGGCTACGTCGAAGCTCTCGTTGGGCCCGAAGGCGTCGGAGCTGAGCGGAAAGGTGACCAGGGGTGCGGCCGTCACGGTAAAGGCCTGATCGGCCGAGGCTGCGGGGGTCGAGAGGGCGACGACGGCGGCGAGCGAGGCCGCTCGAAGGTATACGCGACGAATATGGTGGCGCATCTTGTAGTCTCCGATAGTGGGCAAGGGCATAATCACCCAACTTTGTACACCACTATCGAGCAGGCGGCGTCCAGATTCGTTGAATATGTACCTAATTAGTGGATAAATGAGCTGATTGGAATTTCAGGGGATGCAACGGTACCTGCGGACAGAGTCCTACCGCGGCGCTGATAAGCACCGTTTGCGAGGACTTATACTTGCACCAAAGCCGGTTCCGGCGGCGAACGGGCACAAACGGACAGATGAACGGGTCAACTTCGTAGACCTTCTGAAGTAGTCGCGCGACAGTAGTCGCGGCCTAACTTTGGCGGCGCAACCTGGACACGCCGGGGCGGAAGATGGGCTGCCGGCTGGTCAACGAACTCGAATCCCTTGTAGAACTCCTTGGGGGATGCCGATAGTGCCGGCGTCGCTGCTTGCCAAACCTTTAGCATGCCCGCGTCGGCACCGATGGGCAGGTAGACGAAGCGGTCGTGGTCGGTGAACCCGCCTTCCAATACCAGGACGTGCCGCGTCCGTCTCTTCACCCCGTTAGCCTTCTTCATCTGTGTTTATAATAGACCGGATCTCGGCAAGCTCCGGGAAAATCAGCATTCTGGAAACGCCCGCAGGGTGAGATCGACTTCATCACCGACCAGGACATGATTCAAGCCACCGTAGAATTGAAGGAACGCCTGGCGGCCCTGGGGGATATCGACGCTTGGCCGGCTGAATGCCATGCGCGCCAAGTCGCAGTCCTCCAGAACAACTCCGGCTGGGCCAAGGGATGAAATTTATCGCCGGTACTGGTTGAATTTGAGCACCGCGAGCTTGGTCAAGATCATCAGGGCCAGCACGATGAGCACCAGGGGATCCAGCTCGTGGCGGAGGTCCTGGATGACCACGAGGGCGGAGAGGGACACGACCCCCACGAGGTAGCCCGCCCGGCTGGCGCGGTACAGGTGGTCCCGCTCCCGCTCGTCCCGGGCCCGCTCCCGGTAGATGATGCCCACGTAGATGGCCATGCCCGCCGTAAGGAGTGCGAGGAGGAGCATCTGCATGGCCGTTGGCATGAACCAGTGCAGGGGATCGATCTTCAGGAGTATCACCAGCAGCAGGGCCGAGGAAAACAGGATCTCAGGCAGGCTTTTCATGGAAGAGCTCCTCCACCGAACAGCCCAGGAACGCCGACAGCCGCAGGGCCAGCAGCACCGAGGGGGTGTAGTTCCCCTTCTCGATGGCGATGATGGTCTGCCGCGTCACGCCCACCGCGTCGGCCAATTGCTCCTGGGTCAGGTTGGCCACCACGCGCCGCGTGCGCAGGTCGTTCTCCAGTCTGGGTTCCGGCATTCCTTCGACCTTAGCGGCTCAGCCGCGGCCCGTCAAGCCCGGGTCCGCGGAGGCCGTTCACGAGAAGGTGAAGGCGAAGAGCCGCGCCGGGCCCTCCGCCTCCAGTCTGAGGACGCCCCGCCGGGGGGCGCCGGACCTGAAGAGCTCGTAGAGCCTGCCGGCTTCGGGGCGCAGGACGCCGCCTGAGACGTCGGCGCTCTCCGCGGGCATGTCGTCCACCGTCACCCGGAGGGCCGCCGTCCCGCCCGGGGGCGGCTCGACGACCAGCAGCACCCGACGGGCGTAGAAGTCGAGCTCCAGGGCCGCCCCCGAGCGGGCCTCGAGGTATTCCCCTTCCTGCTCCCAGTGCCCCTCAAGGGCCCAGCGGAAGCGTCCCAGGGTTTCAGGCGGCAGGAAGCGGCCCTCCGCATCCCGATCCTGGCGCTCCTGGAGCTCCGCCCTGTCCGAGCCCAGGTAGGTCTCCGGGTTCCGGCCGTCGGTCTTTTCCTCCTCCCGGAGCTCCGCGGCGGCGTTTCCCAGGGCGGGCATGCCTAAAAGGCTCTGGATCATCCGCTCCGTCTCCGCGTAGGCGCCCTCGCCGAAATGGGTGTAGACCAGCCGTCCATCCCGGTCGAAGAGGTACTTCGCGGGCCAGTAGCGGTTGGAGAAGGCGTTCCAGATGCCGAAATCGTTGTCCTGCACCACCGGCCAGAGGACGCCCAGATCCGCCATGGCGGCGACCAGGTTCGAGACGTCCCGCTCGAAGGCGAATTCCGGCGAATGGACGCCCACGATCACCAGACCCTCCGCCGCGTAGCGTTCGTGCCAGGCCGCCAAGTAGGGGATGGTGCGCCGGCAGTTGATGCAGGAGTAGGTCCAGAAGTCCACGAGCACCACCTTGCCCTTCAGGCCTGATAGGGTCAGGGGAGGGGAGTTGTGCCAGGGCCCGGCCGTGCGGGTAAGGGGGTCGGGACCCGACGTGTCGGGGACGGGCGCGGTCTCCGCAGGCCTCGAACGCCGATCCAGCGCCTCCTTGACGGCGGCGTTCTCTTCTATGGCCGTGAGGCCCGATCCATAGGATGGAAAGGTTCTGAGCATGAAGCTCTGGAAATCCCTATCCCATCCGGTAAGCAGGGAGATTCCTGTCAGGAGCATGAGGGCCGCGAAGACGCGCTGCAGCGCCGGGAGCCGCCGCATCAGGCCGGGCCGGCGGGCGATGAGCGCCCTGCCGCCCCGCATCACCGCGAAGAGGGGCAGGGAGGTCCCCAGGGCGTAGGCGGCGGTTATCGCGACCGAGGCCCCGTCCACCGATTGGGAGATGGCCGCGCCGATGACCGAAGCCATGATGGGCCCGACGCAGGGCGTCCATACCGCCCCGAGCCCTATCCCGGTGAGGAAGCCCGCCCAGAAGCCCGTTTGCCGCCCCGGAGCGCCCGGAGCCCGGCCGTTTCCCCCGGCGCCGGAGGCTATGCGCCCGGCCAGGAGCATGAACCGGTCCTTGAGGGCCGGCACCAGGAGCACCGCCGAAAGAACCAGGATGAGGACCGCCGCTGCCGTGCGGGGAAGGTCGGGATCAAGCCCAAGAGCCCGCACCAGGGCGGCGAGGGTCAGGGTCAGAGCAGAGAAGCTTGCGGTGAACCCCGCGATGACTCCGAGGGGCCTGCGCCTTCCCTCCGCTGCGGTGTTGGAAAGCACTATGGGAAGGACGGGAAGTATGCAGGGAGAAAGGACCGTAACGATCCCCGCCAGGAACGCGAAGACCAGCAGTACCGCCATAGCTTACTCCTTGGGGACGGGCCCCGGCCGCGCCGGACCGGCTTACGTTCGCCGGTCCGGACTTACCTGAACGTTCTTACAGTCCCTTCGCCTTGGCCGCGATGTCCGCCACGCCGGCGGAGCCCGACCAGGTGCGGACGGCCTTGCCCATGCCGTCGGGGACCACGAAGGTGTGCTGGTAGGTCACGCCGTACTTCGCCTTGAGCTCCTTCTCCGTGTCGTAGTTCACGAATATGATCCTGAGGTCGGAGGGAATAGCCGCGGCGTTCTTGCGTATATCCTCGTAGGTCGCCTTGCAGGTGGGGCACCAGGAGGCGGCGAAGAAGTAGACCGGCGTCCGCTTGTCCATCCCCGCGGCCTTCAGGGCCGCTTCCTCTCCCTCGAAGTAGGAAACCCCCTCTCCGAGTCCGGAAAGATCGTAGAAGCCCTTGGCCCTGTCGTCCTTCGCCATCATGGCGTCGCCCTCTTTAGTCATGGCGTCGTCCTTCGCCATCATGGCGTCGCCGTCTTTGGCCATGGCTCCGTCCTTCGCTCCCCCCGCCGCCGCCGAAAAGGCCACTGCAAGGATCAATGCCGTTGCCGCTATGCGCTTCTTCATAGACTTCTCCTTATAAACGCTGATTCTCCGAATACTTCCCGACCAATTCGGGAACTTCGCTTCCGTCCGGTACGAAAATGAGGCTCGCGCTGTTGATGCAGAACCGCAGACCGGTCCCTTCGGGGAATTGGGCCGAGGGCCCGGGGCCGTCGTCGAAGACGTGGCCCAAATGGCTGCCCGAGGAAGAGTCCTCCACCTCGACCCGGGGATAGCCCAGCAGGGTGTCCCACTTCAGAATCACGGCGTCGGGATGTATGGGCTTCGAAAAGCTCGGCCAACCGGTGCCGGAATCGAACTTGGTCTCCGATCGGAAGAGGGGCTGACCCGTGGCGGCGGAGTAGTAGGTTCCGCTCCGGTATTCCTTGTCGAGTTTTCCCGTGAAGGCCCGTTCCGTCCCCTCATGCCGCAGTATCGAATAGGCCGGCTCGCCGAGCAGGCGCTTCCATTCCCCGTCGCTCTTGACGACGGGTACCGGCAGCTCAGTTCCCTGGGGGTACACCCTGTAGCCGTACCAGGCCGCCTCCTCCCGCTTTCCGGCGACGGTCAACTCCGGATACCTGGCGTGGAGATCCTCGATCTTGGGAAGATCCCACCGGACTATGTACGGGTGGGCCGGGTTCCGCAGCATGAAGTCCTGGTGGTAGTCCTCGGCGGGGTAGAACTCCTCAAGCGGCGCCACCTGGGTGACCACGGGGCGGGGGTAGGCCTTGGCCGCGTCCAGGGCCGCTATATAGGCCTCCGCGGTCATGCGCTGCTCCTCGCTCCCGTAGAAGATCGCCGAGCGGTACTGGGTCCCCACGTCGGGCCCCTGGTAGTTGAGCTGGGTCGGATCGTGGGCCACCGAGAAGAACACCTTGAGCAGGGTCCCGTAGGAGACCACCGAGGCGTCGTACCGTATCAGGACCGCCTCCGCGTGGCCGGTCCGCCCGCCGCTCACCTCCTCGTAGGTGGGATCCCTCGCCGCACCCCCCGTGTAGCCCGACACCACCTCCTGGACGCCGCGGATGTTCTGAAACACCTCCTCGACGCCCCAGAAGCAGCCCCCCGCGAGCACCGCGGCGTCAAGCCCCGAGCGGATGGGATCGATCGGGGGATCGGGCACCGAAGCCGAATTCTGGGCGCAGGCGGCGACGGACAGGGTTCCGATCAGACCGAGCGCCCAACGGCGTATAAGCTCGTGCTTCATATGTTGCCTCCGATATGTAATATATACTTTACAAAATGTAAAATCAACATAACATGATTAAAATAGTAATAAATATATCCGACCACGTGTCGGGGTGGGCCGGGGCCGCCGGAATATGGACCTAAAGGCGGCCCGCAAGTCCGGTTTCACCTTCCGATCCGCCGCGCCGGCACTGCTGTAGAGCGTGCCGCGATAGGTCCGATTTTTTGCTTGACAAGTGGAAAATCCATGCTATGATATTTTGTATACAATATTTTTGATGCAAAGCTTTAGGAGGTTACGATGAAGAGGCTACTAATCGTCGCTTTTGCCGTGGTCCTCGCGTCCTTCGCGTTCGCCGAAGGGCAGCAGGAATTCCCCACCAAGGACATCACGAACACGGTGGTCTGGGGCGCCGGAGGCGGCACCGACCTGTGCAACCGGACCGTGAGCGCCGAGATGGCGAAGGCCCTCAAGGTGAACATCGCCGTGGTCAACAAGACCGGCGGCGTCGGCGGTTCCCTGGGTATGCTGGACGTGTACTCCAAGCCCCACGACGGCTACAACCTGGCGGGCATTTCCGAGTCCTGCGTGACCGCCGGCGTGCAGGGCGGCTGGGACAAGCGCTTCGACGTCTGGGAGCCCTTCATCGTGGGCGGTTCCCCGGACCTCATCTCCGTCACCCCGAATGCTCCCTACAAGACCGTCGATGAGCTCGTGGCCGCGGCGAAAGCCAATCCCGGAAGCATCAAGTCCGGGGCCAGCGCCGCCGGTTCCATCCATCACCTGAACCTGCTGGCCTTCGAGAAGGGCGCGGGGATCAAGCTCCAGTTCATCCCGTACACGAGCTCGGCCGCTTCCCAGAACGCAGCCATGACCGGCGAGATCGAGCTGGTCATCACCTCCGTCGCCGAGCAGGCCCAGCTGATCAAATCCGGCAAACTCAGGCCCCTGACCATGCTCGTGCCGGACGATTTCATCATGGAGGGCGTGGGAACCATCCCCACCGCCTTCAAGCCCTATCCCGGACTCTCCCAGTACCTGCCCCTGGCCCAGGCCATCGGCATGGCGGTTCCCGCCGCGACCCCCGAGCCGGTTAAGGCTAAGCTCCGCGCCGCCTTCCTGACCGCCATGGGCTCCGAGCCGGTGCAGAAGTGGCTCAAGGACAACTACTACCTGCCCTCCGGCAAGGTCGGCAAGGAAGCCCAGGCGGTGTTCGCCGCCCTGGAATCCAACTTCTCCTGGACCCTCTGGGAGCTCGGCGCCGCTAAGGTGGATCCGAAGACCCTGGGCATCCCGAAGCTCTAAGCCGCTCGTGACGTAATCCGGGGCTTCGGCCCCGGATTCTCTTTCCGCAATCCTTTTGTCTTGGAAGTGCGCAATGCTTGAAAGAACCAAAATGCGAAAGGCCGACGCGTTCACCGCGCTTGCCCTGATCGCCCTAGGCGTATGGATACTCGTGGAAGCCTTCAAGATGCCGATGAAGGACAGCTGGGGCGGCGTGATGAACGTGTGGTACGTTTCTCCGGCCCTCATGCCCATCGGCATAGGCGTCGCGATAGTGCTGCTCAGCGTCGCGCTCTTCATGAACGCCCTGCGCGAGGTGGGTCTGCCCGAGCTTAAGGCCGTCGCCGCCCGCGTTGCCCGCCGGGCCGTCGGCAAGCCGAGCCAAGGGAACGTCATGTTCTTCGCCATGGCTTCCCAATTGCTGCTGTGGGTCTACCTCTACATACCTCGGATAGATTTCTTCCTCAACTCGGTGCTCTTTCTCCTGGCCTTCATTCCGATGTTCTACTTCGGAAGCTTCCGGGTCTTGAGAAAGGTTTGGACGGTCTACCTGGCCGGAGCCGCCTTCTTCGCCGCCTATTACCTTTCCGGGCTGGGCAAGGCGGCCTACGGAGCCTTTAAATATTCCGGCGACGTGCTCATGCTGGTCTTCGTGGTGCTCTTCGCGTTTCTGGTCCGCGGGATCGTCGCGAAGGAGGTGGGACTGGATGCGGCCAATAGGCGGAAATTCCGCGTCATGCTTCTCCTCTCGATCCTGTTTCCCCTCTTCATCTGTCCGGTATTCAAATTCCTGCTGCAAGTTCCGCTCCCCTATGAGGGCGGCATCATCGGTCTCATGAGCCTGGCGAAGTTCCGGCTCTTCCCGCGATAGGTTGGGCGCCATGAACGACTCACTGCAACTCGTAGGCCACTTCTTCGTGTCCTTCGCCGGTCTACTGACGAATCCCCTGAACCTCTTCATGATGTTCGGGTCCGTATTCCTTGGGATAGTCTTCGGCGCCCTTCCGGGCTTGACGGCGACCCTGGGCGTCGCCCTCCTGACCACGCTGACCTACGGCCTGGAGCCGGCGGTCGCGATGATCTCCCTGCTGGGGGTCTATGTCGGGGCCGTCTACGGCGGCTGCTATTCCTCCATACTGCTGAACATCCCCGGCACCGCGGCGGCGGCGGCCACGGCCGTGGACGGCCATCCCCTGGCCCAGCGCGGCGAGGCGGGCAAGGCCCTCGGGCTCACCACGTCGGCCTCGGCCATCGGCACCTTCATCGGAATGCTCTTCGTCGTGGTCCTGTCCCCGGTCATATCCCAAGTCGCCCTGCAGTTCACCAGCTGGGAATTCTTCCTTCTTGCCTTCTTCGGCATCATCATCTCCGGCACCCTGGTGCTGCCCGACCTGGTGGTCAAGGGCTGGATAGCCGGCTTCCTCGGCCTCTTCCTCTCCGTGGTCGGCAGGGATCGGCTCCAATTCTATCCCCGCTATACCCTCGGCATCGCCTCCCTGGAGGGAGGTCTGGACGTGGTCCCCATCCTCATCGGCGCCTTCGGCATACCCCAGATCATCGCGACGCTGAAGTCGAACGTGGTGGTGCAGGTCATGCACGAGGTCAAGCGGGTCCTTCCCGAGTGGAAGACCATCTTCAAGCACATCCCCGACATCGTCCGGTCGTCCCTGATCGGCGTGGGCATAGGATCCGTGCCCGGGATAGGCGAGGACATCGCCGCCTGGACTTCCTACGGGGCGGCCAAGAGGGCGTCCAAGCACCCGGAGAACTTCGGCAAGGGTGACTACGGCGCCATCATCTCCACGGAGACGTCGAACAACGCCTGCATCGGGGGCGCCCTGATTCCCCTGTTCAGCCTGGGCATACCGGGCAGCCCTCCGGCGGCCATGCTCCTGGGGGCCCTCATGCTCCACGGCCTCAATCCCGGCCCCCTGCTCCTGGTGGAGAATCCCACCTTCCTGCCCAGCGTCACCGCCATCCTGCTGCTGGCCTCCATCGCCATGTGGGTGCTCGGCATCTACCTGACCAAGCAGACCATCAAGATCCTGCGCATCCCCAACCCGCTGCTCATGCCCATAGTCGGGGTGCTCTGCGTCATCGGGTCCTACTCCATCGGAGCGAACGTCTTCAACCTCTACCTGATGGTTCCGGTGGGCATCGTGGCCTTCTTCCTGACGGAGATGGGGTACCCAATCGCGCCCCTGGTCATAGGGCTCATCCTGGGTCCCATGGCGGACGAGAGCCTCAGGCGGGCCCTGATGATCGGCGAGGGCAGCTTCATGCCCATGTTCCAGCGGCCCGTGGCCTTGCTGCTCTTCCTGGTGATCGTCTTCACCTTCCTATCCCAGACGCCGCCCTACAAGAAGGCCGCGGCGGCCCTGAAGAGCAAGTTCCGTTCCGCGGGAAAGGCGGCCTAGCATGGCGGCGGCTAAGCTGGTCCTGGCCGTGGCTCCCACGGGAGGGTGGGGGAAGGACCACGGCAATCCCCTGGAGCCCGAGCGGATCCGTGACGACGTGCTGGCCTGCGCGGAGCTGGGGGTTTCCTGGGTGCACCTGCACTCCCGAGACCTGGACGGCCGGCTCCGCGCGGAGCCGGACCTGTACCGGGAGACCTGCCGGCTCATCCGCGCGGAGTCGGACATCATCATAGAGGCCTCCACCGGCGGCCTTTCGGACATGGGCGCCGCCGACAGGGCGCGCACCCTGGAGGCCCCGGAGGCCGAGGCCGCCTCCTTCAACATGGGGTCCCTGAACTTCGGCGACCAGGTGTACCATAACTCGGTGCCGGACATACGCTACTGGCTCTCCGCGATGCGGGCGGCGGGGAAGGTCCCCACCCTGGAGATATTCGATACCGGCAACATAGCCACCGCCCGGGCCCTTATCGACGAGGGGCTGCTGGCCTCGCCACTGTCCTACAATTTCATCTTCAACGCCCGGTGGGGCATGCCCTACCATCCGCCCCTCCTGTCCGTCCTGCGGGGCATGCTGGATCGACGGGACCGCTGGGGAGCCGTGTTCTTCGGGTACCAGGACTTCTCCCTGCACGTGGAGACCATACTCCTGGGCGCAACCTTTACCCGGGTGGGCTTCGAGGATTCGCGCTTCGTGTCCGGCAAAGAGATGCGGGACAACGCCTCCATAGTGCGGGAGTTCCGTAGGACCGCCGACGCCCTGGGGGTGGAACTGGCGAGTCCCGCGGAAGCCCGGCGCATCATGGGATTATAGGGAAAGGAACAAGGAGCATCATGCTTACGCGAAAGGAATACGACGAGGCCCGCCTGCGGGCCTTCGGCGTCATAGCCGCCACGGGCTTTCCGGTTGGGGCGGGGGACGAGGACCGCACGGTGGCCGCCGACTTCGGCCTGTCGAACCTGCGCTCCGAGGGGGCGCAGATACTCACCTTCTTCAACACCGACCGCATCTCCGGAAAGCTCATCGAGCTGCTTCCCGGCCAGACCCTGCCGGAGCACCGGCACCCCCCCGTGCCCACCGCGGCGGGCCTCGATCCGGGGAAGGAAGAGACCCTCAGGGTCGTCTCCGGCACCCTGTACTACGTGGATCCGGGCGACGCCTCCGGCGACGGGCGGTCGGCCGGCCTCGTCCACGCCCGCATTCCCGCGGGCAAGGAATACGCCTACTCCTGCAGGCACGAGCGGGTGATGGTCCGGGGCGATCAGATCACCATAGAGCCCGGCACGCCGCACTGGCTGCAGGGCGGCAGCGGCGGCTGCGTGGTCTTCAGCTTCTCCACCTGCGTGCGGGACGTGCTGGACGAGTTCACCGACCCGGCCATAGAGCGGACGACTAAAATAGTAGACTGACGGCGTTTCCGGCAAAAGAAAGGCCGGCCGGGCATCGCGCCCCGGCCGGCCTCTTTCGTTCAGGCTCCTCAGTTCCCGTAGACCGCGGGGTTCAGGCAATCCGGGGCGGGCTTGCCGGACACCATGGCGATGAGGTTCGTGGCCGCCTTGACCGCCATGCCGTTGCGGCTGGAGACCGTCGCGCTGGCCGTATGGGGGCAGAGCACCGCGTTGGGGCACTGCGCCAGACCCTCGGCCATCCGGGGCTCGTTCTCGTAGACGTCCAAGCCGGCGCCGGCGATCAGACCCTCCTTCAGGGCGCGCACCAGGTCGTCTTCCTTGACGATGGGTCCCCGAGCTGTGTTGATGAGGTAGGCCGTCCTCTTCATCCGCGCGAAGGTGTCGTAGGTGAACATGTGCCGGGTCTGAGGCATCAGGGGCACGTGGATGCTCACGTAGTCAGAGCGGGAGGTAAGATCCTCGAAGCTTACGAACTCCGCGCCCAGCTCCGCCTCGAAGGCGGGGTTGGGACGAGCGTCGGTGTACAGGATCTTCATCTTGAAGCCCACGGACTTCCTGGCCATGGCGGCTCCTATGCGCCCCGCGCCGACTATACCCAAGGTCGCCCCCTGGATGTCGCCGCCTATGAACTGCATGGGCCCCCAGCCCGGCCAGGAGCCGCTGCGCATGACCGCGTCGGATTCCACCACCCGGCGGGCCGCTGCGAACAGGAGGGCCCAGGCCATGTCCGCCGTCGCCTCGGTGAGCACGTCGGGGGTGTTCGACAGGGGTATGCCCCGCCGCGTCGCCTCCTGGACGTCCATGTTGTCGAAGCCCACGGCGTAGTTGGCGAAGCCCTTGACCGTGGGGGCGGCGTCGAAGGCCTCGGCGTTGATCTTGTCGGTGAGCAGGCAGAGCACCCCGTCCCGGCCCCGTATGGCGGAAAGGAACTCTTCCCGCCCCAGGGGCCTGTCGTGGGGGCTGACTTCCACCTCGCAGGCCTGGGCAAGAAGGTCCAGCCCTACCTGGGGAATAATCCTTGTGACGTATACCTTGGGTTTCGCCATGCCTAGTCCTTCAACCCGAAGATTTCCCGCTCGATGAACTTCCAGGTGCTCAGGTAGTCGGCGGTGCCCGTGCGGACGGAGAGTTCCTTGAGGTCGATGCGGTCCAGGAGCTTGAGGATCTTGGTCGTCATGCGGGTGTTGGCCTCGAAGGTTCCGGCGATGTCCCAGCGGGTGGGGGAGGTGTCGGAGGTGAGCCAGTCGGAGTACCCGTACTTCTTGAGGTAGTACAGGAATTCCACGTACTCAAGATAGTGCTTGGTGCCGCAGAAGTAATCCCAGTCCCACTTGGCGTCGTTGTCGTTGATGTGCACGTAGAGGGGGAAGGGCGACTCCAGCACTAGGGCCGCCGCCTCGGCGGGGTTCTCTCCGCCGTACATGGAGTGGCCGAAGTCCAGGGTGACTCCGATGTTCGTGTTGCCGATCTGCTGGAGCATGTAGAGGGTCTTTCCCGCGGTGTTCAGGAAGCAGGTTCCCCGGGTCTCGCTGGGCTTGTACTCCAGGAAGAGCTTGATGTCGGGCTTGTAGGCCCCCGCCTCCTTGAAGGCGTCACGCAGGTAATTCCAGGAGCGGGCGTAGTCGTACTGGAAGGCGAACTCGTACCCGTCTCCCAGGGGGCAGCAGGTGACCTTGTCGGCCCCCAGGGCTTCGGCGAAGTCCTTCGCCTCCTTTATGAAGCGCACAGCCTTGGCCCGCACCGCGGGATCCTCGCTGGTGAGGCCGCCGTTGCGGAACTCCGGCTCCGCCTTGACGTTGACGTTCACCGCAGCCACGGACAGGCCGTGCTTCTTGAGCAGGGCGGCGGTCTCTTCGACTTTGGAAACCTCGTAGGGGTAGACGATCTCGAGCCCCTTCATGCCGGGGATGGCCGCCGCCATGGCGAACTTTTCGTCCAGGGTCCGGACTTCGTTGTACTCATGGAAACGGTCCTTGGTCTTGCCCAGGAAGCTGCTGATCACCGCTAATTTCATTGCGCTCTCCTTGCTCTAGCTGTTCTTGCGGGCGACAACGCGCTCCGCCTGCTCCGCGATGCCCGCGGCGTCGAGTCCGAATTTCTCAAGGGTCTTGAAATAGTTGCCGCTCTCCGCGAAGGTGTCCTCGAGGCCCACCAGGGCGAGGGGCACCTGTCCGCCGAAGACTGCCGGTTCCAGGGCCAGGGCGGCGGCGACCTCGTAGCCGAAGCCGTTCCGTCTCTGGTGGTTTTCCGCCACCACGAGGGCGCCGGTCTTGGACAGGGAGGACGCCAGGGCCGCCCTGTCCCAGGGCTTGAGGGAATAGAAGTCGATCACCTCCGCCTCTATGCCCTTCTTGGCCAGCAGCTCCGTCGCTTCCAGGGCCTGGAAGACCAGGTCTCCGTAGGAGG
>CAYUPG010000060.1:1806-12680 GCA_964446515.1 uncultured Treponema sp. | reverse complement strand
GGGCTACATCAAGCTCGGGCAATCCGCCCTGACCCTCTCGGGGGGGGAGGCCCAGCGGGTCAAGCTGGCCCTGGAGCTCTCCAAGCGGTCCACTGGGAAGACCCTCTACATCCTGGACGAACCCACCACGGGTCTCCACTTCGCCGACGTGGTGCAGCTCATGGCGGTGATCCACCGGCTCATGGAGTCGGGGAACACGGTGATCATGATAGAGCACAACCTGGACGTCATACTCCAGGCGGACTACCTCATCGACCTGGGGCCGGAGGGCGGCGACCGGGGCGGGGAGATCGTGGTGACCGGAACGCCCGAGGAGGTCGCCGCCTATCCCCGCTCGTACACGGGACGCTATATCCGCGAGCTCCTGGACCGGAGGACATGAGTCTTCCCCGCGCTGCGGCGGCCGGTACGGCGC
Organism: uncultured Treponema sp.; assembly: GCA_964446515.1. Lineage (GTDB taxonomy): Bacteria > Spirochaetota > Spirochaetia > Treponematales > Breznakiellaceae > CAYUPG01. Next base: position 12,265 of record CAYUPG010000060.1, on the reverse strand, counting down.
TCCTGCTGCTGTTCCTGGTTCTCGTCTCCGGGCCGATCCACGCCCAGGATGCGCCGGGCCGAGCTTCGGACTCCGAAACCTCCGCGGCCTCCGTGCCGACCGGCGACCTGGACATCATCGACATGGACATACGCACATCCACGCTCCTCGAGCTGGCCGAGTGGTGCCGCCGTCTGGGCCTGAGCGACGGCGGCACAAAGGAAGACCTCGCCGCTCGGCTCAGGACCCACTACGGCCTGGGCTCAGGCCCGGCGCCCCGGCCGGAGGGAGAGCGCAGCATCGTGATCGAATCCGCCCGGAGCACCGAGTATTTCACCCTGGAGACGGTGAACGAAGAGTATGCGCGCCTTCAGGGCGACGTGGTAGTGAGCCTCAAGGAGGGGGATACGGTCCATAGGCTCAAGGCCCGGGACCTGCTCTACAACCGCACCAGGAACGTTCTCAGCGCCTCGGGCGGGGTGGAGTACCGAAAGAGCGGGGAGGGGACCGTGGAGACCTTCCGGGGCGAATCCCTGGTTTTGTCCCTGGACGACTGGACCGGCGTATTCCTGGAAGGGGCCTCGGAGCGTTCCCTGGATAAGGAATCGACCACCTACCGCTTCGCAGGCCGCCTGATTTCCCGGGACGGGGAGGACGTAACGGTGATGACCGACGCCGTCATCACCAACGCGGCGACCCCCGAGGCCTACTGGTCCATCAATGCATCCAAGCTCTGGCTGCTCCCGGGATCGGAGTGGGCCATCCTCAACGGCGTACTCAAGGTAGGGGAAATTCCCCTTCTCTACATCCCCTTCTTCTTTCTTCCCGGGGACGAGCTGGTCTTCCATCCTGTACTCGGCTACCGGTCCCGGGAGGGCAGCTTCCTGCAGACCACCACGTACATACTGGGCAGGCCCAAGGCCAAGACCTCCACCGAGAGTTCCATCACCTCCATTCTAGGTTCCGGCGCAGATATGGAGCGGGAGCGTCAGGGCATCTTCCTCCGCAGCACCGGGACGCGGCGGAAGAACGAGGAGGAGCCCAGCCTTTCCCTGCTCTTCGACGCCTACGCCAACCTGGGCTCCTACCTGGGCACGGAGCTGAGCATCCCGAAATCGGGAGTCCTCGGGAAGACCGATCTCTCCTTTGGCCTTGGACTCACCAGGAACGTCTATCAGGTAAGTCCCGACTACTACACGCCCTTCGCCCAGTTCGACGGGACGAGCGATTGGAACGAGGGCCGCCTCTTCGATAGGGAAATACCCTTGCGGTACCGCTTCAAGGCTTCCGGCTCCGTGTCCGCCAAGGCTTTCAACCTGTCCTGGGTGTTCCCCTTCTACGCCGACCCCTACGTGGACAGGGATTTTCTGAACAGGTCGGAGGACATGGACTGGTTCAATATCGTGAAGAGCGGAGCCGACGCGACCGAGGAGGCCGGTTCCGTAGGGGTGCTGGGTTCCTACGAATGGCGGGTTTCCTCTTCCGCCAATCCCGGCGTTCCTTCTCTTGCGCCCTATCTGACATCCCTGAGCATAACCAACCTTTCGAGCTCCCTGAGCTTCGGAAGCCGGACCTCCGTCCTCTACGGCGGCACGGTTTCTCCCGACCGTTCTTTTTTCTACCCCGACAGGCTGAACCTCTTCTCTTTCAGCGGTTCCTTGGGCGGACGCCCCCTCAGCCTCGGGACCGCCGCGGCAGGCGCGGCAGGCGCTAAGCCGGCTCCCGCGGCGGCGGATGCTGCTCCGCCGGCCGCAGCCGAGGGCAGGTCGCCCTGGCCCGCATCCCCGACGAATGGTGCCCCCGGCCGCTCCGCCCCCGCCGGCACCGCAGATCCCCTGGTCCCTCCGCCCTTGGACCAGCGCTTCGAGACGGCCTCCCGGGACACCAAGACGACCTTTTCCCTGGATTACCGCATGACGCCCTCGGCGGCTTCGGACCTCCAGTTCCGATCCTCCCAGGCCAACTGGCCCGAGGCGGAGGACATCGATTGGGATGAGCATTCTTCGATCCTCACCACGGTCCGCAGCGACGGAACCCTCGGCTCCACCCTTTCCGTGGCGGGCGGCCGATTCACCGCCGGCCTGAAGTTCGGCGGCAATGCGGCGTGGCAAGGTTACGGCTACATGAATGAGCAGGCGGAAGAATACGACACCCAGGAGGAGCGGGATGCGGCCCTGCTGCGGACGTACCGGGCCGTATCCTTCTCAACCAACTCCGAGCTGAGCCTCGCCGCCAAGCCCCTGCTCGGGAACGGCGTATGGGGTTCCTCCAATCTCCAGTACAGTCTTAAGGGGCTTGTCGCCAAGTCCGCCTTCGACGGCACCGCGGAGGACCCCTCCTGGGAAGTGCTCTACGGCGAATGGCGCAAGGAAGATATCGACATCCACCGCGTATCCCTCAACCTCGTCGCATCGGTGCGGGACAGGCAGCAGAACCTTACCCTCTCCGCGGACCTCCCCCCCGAGGATGCCCTCGTGGCGGGGGATACGGCGATCAGGATATGGCGGACCACCTCCACTGCCAAGGCCTCGGTGGAAGATCCCTTCGGCTCGCCGCTCTACAGGCCGGTCACCTTCACGGAGACGGTGGATTTCGGGTCTAAGCGGAACATCAGGCAGGAACTGATCTGGGATCCGGAATTGGGTGAGCTCACATCCTTCGTATCAAGCCTCGCTTTCGGCGGATTGAGCGCATCCTATGCTGCATCCTACGGACGGGCGTACATACTGGAGGATAGTCTGGGGTGGAGGGTTTCCTCGGGAAGCGAACGGCTGCGGCCGAAAAGCCTGGCCGTCGCCTATGTCGGTTCCGCGAAGCGGGCGGATATTTGGAGAAACAGGCTTTCCTATTCCCTGGATCTCGATACCAGACTTACCTTGGACCTTCAGCGCTACACCTATTCCACGTTCTACTTCACCATCGGGACGACCTTCAAGGTTTTCGAATTTTTGGACCTATCCCTCAATGCCAAGTCGCAGAACGCCGTGGTGTTCCGGTATCTCCAGGACCTTCCCTTTTGGGAGGAGCCCATAAGCCTGCCCGGAGAGCGCGATCCGATCAGGGACCTGATCAACTCATTCCGCTTCGACGACGAGGAGCTGCGGATCGCTTCAGGCTACAAGCTGAAAGCCTTCGAGCTCAAGGCCGTCCATTATATGGGAGACTGGACGGCGAATCTGGGTGTCAGCCTGGCTCCCTATTTGGACAAGGATGCCGGTCCCTTCCGCTACCGCTTCAACACCCAGGTATCCTTCCTGGTCAAGTGGATACCCATTTCGGAGATCAAGACCGAAGTATACGGAGATAAGGACGGTTTCCTCTTCAAATGAGAGGCGGACCGCCGGAGCACGGCGGGCATATTGACTTAGGTCGGCCGCGCCTATACACTTTTCCACCAGAGGTTCTCTTGGACGATAGCATCACGATCGTTTTGGATAATCACGATGTGCTTTCCGGCGTCTGCGGGGCCAACGACGGAAATCTTCGTGTGATCGAAGAAGCCCTCGGCGGGCGAATCGCTTCCCGGGGCAACGAGCTGCGCCTGGAGAGCCCCGACGAGCATTCAGGCCGCCGGTTTAGGGCCGTCATCGACAATCTGGCGGCTGCGGTCCGCAGCGGCGACCATCCGTCTCCGGATTTTGTTCGGGCCCTGGCCTCCTCCGTTGCCGAAGGGGTGCCGCAGGCCGTCGAGGCCGACCCCCTTCGGGCATCGGTGGTGCAGATACCCAGCGGCTTCGGGCGTGTGTATCCGCGCAGCCTCAATCAGGCCGCCTATATTCAGGGCATACGCTCCCACGACATCGCGTTCTGCGTAGGCCCCGCGGGCACCGGAAAGACCTATCTTGCCGTCGCCGAGGCGCTCCGTCTGGTGCTGGCAAAAAAGCGGCGCAAGCTCATCCTCACCCGTCCCGTGGTTGAGGCGGGGGAGAGCCTCGGCTTCCTTCCGGGCGATTTGGCCCAGAAGATACACCCCTACCTGAGGCCGCTGTACGACGCCATGGAGGCCCTGGTGCCCTACGAGACCATCAGGCGGATGGAGGAGAACCGGGCCATAGAAATCGCGCCCTTGGCCTACATGCGGGGACGGAGCCTGAACGACAGCGTGGTCATCCTGGACGAAGCCCAGAACACCACGAAGGAGCAGATGAAGATGTTCCTCACCCGCCTGGGTCAGGGATCCCAGGCCATCATTACCGGCGACGCCACGCAGATCGACCTGCCCCGCCGTATGGAGTCCGGACTTCTCCATGCGCTCTCCATCCTATCCGATGTGGAGGGCCTGCATTTCTCCTACCTCAACACCGCCGACGTCGTGAGGAACCCCCTCATCAAGAAAATAATCCAAGCATATGACCGCGAAACGAAATAAGGCCGATTTTTCCGGCAGCTCCTTCTTCAAGGCCCTGGGACCCTCTTCACTGAGGACCGGCCCGGTGGCGGTGGTCCTTTCAGGCTTCCTGGCGACCCTCGCCTTCGTAGCAGGCGGCGTCGGCTCTCCCGGGGGCGGCGCCACGGAGCTGCGGGAGTTCGAAGTCGGACGGGTCGCGGAGCGGGACGTTGTCGCCGACAGGAACGTCTCCTACGTGGACGAAGAGGCGACGCGCCTTCGGCGGGAAGCCCAGGAGCGCCTGGTCCCGGCGGTGTTCCGGTATTCCCAGGATTCCACCAGGGATGCCCTGACGTCCTATGCCCGGTTCAGGGACCAGGTTAAAAAGCTCTTCGACGGGCGCGCTTCGGCGGAGGCCTTCAAGCTCGCCCTCCAGGCCGAATACCCGGGCACTTTTCCCAAGGAAACCCTGGACGGCCTCTTCCGGAATCCCTCCCGGGAACGCTTCCTGGAATACGGGGATTCCCTGGTCCGCATCGCCCTCGAGGGCGGAGTCTTCGCGCTGCCCAAGGTGGAGCTTGACCGCCACAACCCCGATGCCGTGGAGATGGTTCGGAAAGCAGGCGGAAGGACGGAGCGCGAGCGGGTTCCCTTCGAAAAGATGGTTACCCTGCGATCCGTCAAGGAGCGGATAGCCGAAATCGCCGCATCGGGTTCCTACCCCTCCGCCTTCGCCGCCCTCGCGCCGGCTCTGGTGAGTCCCTTCATCGTGGAAAACGTATTTTATTCCGCCGAGGACAGCGCCGCCCGGATCGAGGAAGAGCGCTCCCGGGTCGTGCCGGTGATAAAGGAGATAGAGCGGGGAGACCGAATCATCCGCAAGGGCTTCATAGTATCGAAGGAAGACATGACTCAACTGGGGGCCCTGGATAGGTCTCGGAAGGGGGCGGATCCGGGGCGCAAGGCGGGCCTCGTGCTCAACATTACCCTTGTTTTCGCCCTATTGCTGTACCTGGCGGGGCCCAGGGTCGTCGGCCGCAGGCTGTCGCGCCCCGAGACCTACCTGTTGACGGCCCTTGCGGTTGCCTATGTGGTCGGCTCGGTATTCGCCGCCCGCCCGGTCTGGGACAACGATTTTCTTCCCGCTTCCCTGTTCATGCCCACCGCTTTGGTGGTGATGCTTCCCGCGGTCCTCATGGGGCCCCGGGTCGCCGCCGCGGTGGCCGTCGGACTTCCCCTGGCCTCCTTCGCCGCCGGCTCCATGGACGTGGCTGCCTTCTTCTTCGCCATAGCCTCCGGCGTGGCGGGGGCCTACGCCCTCCAGGGAGCGGAGAAGCGCATGGATCTCATCAAGGCCGGCTTCATCATATCCGTGGCGAATCTGGCCGCCGTTTCCGCGGTCCTGCTGTCCGGCCGCGCCCCCTTGAGCGAGTATCCGCCGGCCCTGTTCTGGGCCGCCTTCAACGGCATGGCCTGCGGCATGCTGGTGCTGGGCTGCCTGCCCCTCTTCGAGCAGGCCCTCAACGCGGCCACGCCCTTCCGCCTCATCGAGCTGTCGGATTTGAACGCGCCCATGCTCAAGCGCCTCTTGACCGTGGCCCCCGGCACCTACAGCCACTCGGTCACCGTGGCCAACCTGGCGGAATCCGCCTGCAGGGAGATCGGCGCCAACGCCCTCCTGGCGAGGGTCGGCGCCTACTACCACGACATCGGAAAGATGGACCAGCCGGATTATTTCATCGAGAACCAGGCCGCCTACAACAAGCACGAGGAGCTGGCGCCCCGGCTCTCCGCCACGGTGATACGCAGCCACGTCAAAGTGGGGATCGAGAAGGCCCGGCGCCTGAAGCTGCCCCAGGAGGTGGTGGACATCATCGCCGAGCACCACGGCAACTCCATCATAAGCTGGTTCTACAACGAGGCCCTCAAGCGGGAGGACCAGGTGGCGGCGGACGACTTCGCGTATCCCGGGTCTCCGCCCCGGTCGAAGGAGTCGGCGGTCGTGATGCTCGCCGACACCGTGGAAGCGGCCGTCCGGACTCTCAAGAAGCCCACCATGTCCCGTATGGAAAAATTCGTCCAGGAGCTCATCATGTCCAAGTTCGAGCAGGGGCAGCTTGCGGAATCGGAGCTGAGCTTCCGGGACCTGGAAACCATCAAGAACGCCTTCGTCAGGGTGCTGGCCGGGCACTACCATTCCCGGATAGAGTACCCCAAGACCGCCCGGGAGGTCCTTTCGTGAACCGGGTTGAAATCGCGGCGGAGGGGCTCGATCTGCCCGAGTGGTCGGCCGACCTGGAGGCCTTCGCCCTCAAGGTCCTCGCGGCCCTCGGCAGGGACGGGTGGGATCTTTCCCTTGCCCTATGCGACGACGCTGCGATGCGGGAGCTCAACAGGAACTATCGGGGCAAGGACGAGAGCACCGACGTGCTGTCCTTTGGACTGGGGGAGCGTATGGACGACGGCGAGGCGGGGGAACGCTATCTTGCCGGCGACGTCGTCGTATCCCTGGAAACCCTGCCGGTTAACGCCGCATATTTCAATGTTTCCCAGGACGAGGAGTTACGCCGTCTCGTAGTTCATGGTATCCTTCACTTGGACGGCATGGACCACGGTTCGAACGACCCGACCGAGCCTATGCTCTCGCTTCAGGAAAAAATCATGTCCGAATTGTCGGAGGAGCGCATTCTACGATGAGCGTGGTGACCATGATCAGGGGCCTGTTCGCCCACAAGCCGGGAGATGACCGCAAGGAGTTCCCCGGACTGGAATCCGAACAGCAGGATATGATACGGGGGGTGGTTGAGCTTTCGGAAACCACGGTCAAGGAAGTGATGGTTCCCCGCATCGATACGGTTTTTCTCTCCGTGGATGCCCTGCAGGACGAACTGCTGGAGCGCATCGTCGGCAGCGGGCACTCCCGTTTCCCCGTGTACAAGGACACCATCGACAACGTGATCGGGGTGCTCTATGTGAAGGACCTTCTGCGCATACTGGTCCGCAAGGAAGATTTCCAGATCCAGGCTTTGCTCCGCAAGCCCTTCTTCGTGCCCGAATCCAAGCGCATCGACGATCTGCTCCGGGAACTCAGGCGAAGGAGGGTGCATATCGCCGTGGCGGTGGACGAGTACGGCGGCGTGTCGGGCATCGTCTGCATGGAAGACATCATCGAGGAGATAGTCGGGGACATCCAGGACGAGTTCGACAACGAGCGGGAGGATATCCTCCAGATCGGGGACGGGGTCTACCTCTGCGACGCCAGGGTGAACCTTGAAGATATGGCGGAGGAGCTTTCCGTGGAGCTGCCGGTTTCCGACTTCGATACCCTGGGGGGCTTCGTGTTCGACCTCTTCGGGAAGATTCCCGTGAAGTATGAGAAGGTCCGCTTCGGCGGCCATGATTTCATCATCCAGGACATGGAAGGACACAAGATCAATACGGTAAAGATAGTCCTGCGCAGGGAGGAGGCCGACTGATGGCCCGCCGCCGCTCCGCGCTCCTCCTGCTCGCGGCGCTTCTGGCCTGCGCGCAGGGGGCCTTCGCCCAGGATTCACGCGGAGCCTTCGCTCCTTCTGCGGGGCAGGGCGCGACTTCCGGTGCTCCCGCCCGGTACGAGCAGGGGCGCCGTCACATGGTCCAAGAGGACTGGTACGCCGCGGCGGAACAGTTCCTAGAGGCCCTGCGCCTCAACCCCTCCCACGCCGAGAGCGCCTCGGCCCTGGCGGAGTGCTACTACGAGCTGCGGGAATTCGATCAGGCCCTGATCTGGGTCCGCAGGGCCCGCGCCTTGGCACGGGCAAACACTTCCCTGGCAAACCTGGAGGCCCTCATCCTCATAGCCCTCGGGCGTCTCGACGCAGCTTCCTCGGTCATCGCCGACGTGCTGGCCCGGGAACCCTACAACCGGGAAGCCCTGTTCGCCGCCGCCGAACTGGAGGTCGCAGGGGGACGCTCGGGAGAAGCGGTGCTCCGGTATCGGGAGGCCGTCCGCCGCTACCCCGACGACCGGCGGGCCCTCCTGTCCCTCGCCCTGGTTCTCAGCTCCCTCGGAGATGCGGAAGGCGCCAAGTCCTACGCGGACCGGGCCCTCCTTGTCCATAAGGGGGATTTTCGAGTCCATTTCTTCGCCGCATACCTTGACGCCGCCGCGGGCCGCCTCGATGCCGCCTCCCGCAACCTGGAAGCGGCCCTATCCCTGCGTCCCGATTTCGGTCCCGCCCGTTCCCTCCTCGCCTCGGTGCGGTACCGGTCGGGCCGCTTCGACGATGCCCTCCGCCTCGCGGACGCGGCTATAGCCGCCGACCGGAACGACGTAGCTTCCTGGTATCTGAAGGGTATGGCGCTGGTCCGCCTGGGCAGGTCGGCGGATGCCCGACAGGTGTTTTCCGTAGCCCTCTCGATCGATCCTGAGGACGAATTCGTGCGGGCCGCCTTGGAGGAAGCCCTTCTATCCGACACGCCCCTCGAATCGGCGGAGCGGGCCCGCTGGGCCGCCTACCACTTCCAGAGGGCCGCGGACTACCGCTCCCGCAACCTCGCCGACCAAGCCCTCTTCGAATACCGGCGCGGCCTGCGCATCAATCCCTATGCCTCCCAGCGTCGGGAATACGCGGAACTGCTCCGGATCTTGGGGTTTCCCGGACGGCATCTCGAGGAGCTGCGCTTCATGCAGGACCTGGGCTTGGCCGACAGGGCGGTTAACGATGCGGTCGAGGCCTACGACTCTCTCCTGGCGGATGCCCTCCATCGGCGCATGCGCGTCGACGCGGCAGCCCAAACTTCCCGGCATTGGAAGATCGCGGTATTCTCGGTGGCGTCCCAGTCGGCCTACAGCCACGTCGACGCCTCTTCCGTGGCCGCAGCCTTCCTCAAGGATCTCTTCTCCCACGACGGCAATATCGCCGCCATGGAGGTGGAATTGCGGCAGAGCAGCTTTTCCTCCGCCTTCCGCAGCGCCAGGGAGTCCGGTGCCGACTACTTCCTCGTAGTATCCGTCGGCGAGAGCGGACGCGACCTATCCCTGAAGGGCGAGCTCTTTGTGGGACGCACCGGTTCTCCCGCAGGAACCTTCTCTTCCTTCCGCACGGGTCCCGACCGTCTGAGGAACGGGGGGCGGCTCATCGCCGAACAGCTTTCTGCGGCTCTGCCCTTCAGGGCAACCCTGCTGCAGCGCCGCGTATCCCTGGGCTTGATCAATAAAGGCAAGGCCGACGGCGTACAGCCGGGAGCGGTTTTCGAGCTGGTGCGCAAGGGCGCGCTTCAGGTGCGCAGCGAAGGCATAGGCTTGGCCTACGATCCTGCGGACGTAGTGGGCTCATTCACCGTGGAGGAAGTGGACGAACTGGTCTCATCGGGCTCTTTGAGCCGGTCGGGGTTCTTCGACAGGATCGCCGCGGGGGACGAGCTGGTCCCCGTGCGGGACAAGGACGAGGCCGCCCCGGCGGCTCCGCTCCCGGGCTCCCCTGCGGATCCGGAGCTGCGGGCCCTGCTCAGGAATCTGCGCCGCTAGGCGCTCAAGGCAAGACTTACGGGATCCTTGCCCCGCCGAGGCGGGGCAGTACGGCCTGTATCCACTCGGAGGCCTCTCCGGGGTAATTCGTCTGCACCAGCAGGAACTGGAAGAGGGCGTTCCGCATATTTCCGGAAAAATAGTAGGACTGTCCTAGATAGAATCTGGCCCGCCCTTCGGCCCTTGCCGAGCGGGGCAGGGATAGAAATTTCTCAAGCTGCTCCGCAGCGGCGGTCCAATCCTTTCTGGCGAAGGGGCCCTGCACGACGGAACGGAGGGTATACTCTTCTCCCCCCGCCGGCGCCTCGAGGTCTTCGGAAAAGGCCCGGGGACGCTTTTCAGCCCGCTCGATCCTTTTTAGGGGAGGCGGAAGCGATGCGACCGCCTTTGCCGCCTCGGCGCTCAGGGCTAAGGCCTGGGGAAGCACGGAGGATGCGTCCATCAGGACGCCCGACGGCGGGACGGCGCTCTGTACCGACATGAGGGGCAGCGGCATCGACCTAAGGTCGGCGCGGGGACCCGGAAGTCCGATGCGGTAACGGCCCGCGGGAACCTCCACCGGGACTATGGTTGCGTTTCTTCCGGCCTCTATGCGGACGGAACCGACCTTCAGGTCTTCCTCGTACACCATGGCGTAGTAGTAG
>CAYUPG010000060.1:0-1796 GCA_964446515.1 uncultured Treponema sp. | reverse complement strand
ATCCCCGGCACGGGGTAGTCGACGAAGGGCGAGGTCCGAATGTCCGCCTGAACTATCACCGCGTCCAGGAGATCGGCGGTGCCCCTGATGGGCTGGGCGCTGCGGTAGAGGAGGGCCGCCGCTCCGGAGCTCTCGGATGAATAGGAAAGCACCACCGCATCGCCCTTGACTTCCGCATTCAGGGCTTCGATGCGGCCGGCCTCCGCGACGACGGCGGAGACGCGCGGCGGCTGCGGGGCCGGAGCCGGCGCCTCCGGTTCGGGCGACTCTGCCGCTTCCGGCGGCTCCGGCCGCACGATCCGGACCGTCAGGGTGTTCCCGTAGGGGATAGCCACGTCGTACTTCCTGCCCGATTCGTCCGAACAGACCACAAAATAGTTGAGTACGCCGTCGCCTTCGTAGCGGTCGATATAGGATTCGGCTCCGTAGGGCACCTGCGCCAAAGGTTCTCTTCCCGCGGCGGACCCAAGACCTGTGTTTCCGACGGTCCTGTAGATGAATACGGAGCCTGCCACGTCTGGAGAGTCTTCCCAGACAAGCCTGACCGTGCCGCCGTCCGTCTCCGCACTCAAACGGCTCACGAAGGGGGCGAATACGGAGTCATCGGCCTCAGAAGCCGGAACGCCTTGGGCATGAGCGGCGGCGGATAGCAGACAGAGGGCCGCGATGCCGATACGGAACCTTATTCGCTTCATACTACTATAGTATTCGGCGAAAACCTTCCTCGTCCAGAGTGGTTTGACAGAGTAGGCGCTTTTTCGTAAGCTGTCCATCATGTTCGTATCCGTCGCATTGGACCCCGGCTCGGAAGAACGGGCCCGGGATTTGGCGGACCTTCTCGCCCGCTATGGCTTCGAGAAGGTTCAGCGGGGACTTTGGGAGTCCGCCGTCATACCCCAGGCAACCCTGGATCGTCTCAAGCACGATCTGGATAGGGCTACCGACGCGTACGACCGGATACGTATATTCCAATTTCCCGTGGACGGCACCTTGGTGGTGTCTTCCCTGCGGGAGAAGAAATGGCGCCGTTTGGTGGCCCGCGTGCCCGATAAGGACTCGAGGACCCCCGGCCGCCGGACAAAATAGGAGCAAGCCATGTTGATACTTTCCGAACTCGGTCCGCGCATCCAAGAGCTCAAGGCCCGCATCCACGACACATGGAGGCGTCTTTGAAAGCGCTTCATTCGAGAAGCGGGTCGCCGAACTGGAGGACATGAGCGCGGAGGCGGATTTCTGGAACGAGCCCTCCAAGGCGGAGAAGGTCATGGGGGAGATCAAAGCCCTCAAGGCCCGTTACGAGCCCTGGAAAGCCCTGGTGGCCGAAATCGAAGATCTCGCGGTGCTCTACGAGTTGGCGTCTGCGGAGGACGACGAGTCCCACGCCGAAGAGATTGCCGCGGGTCTTGAGGATCTCGGGGCCCGTTTCGACAAGCAGAATGTCTTCGAGCTCATGTCCGGTGAAATGGACGGGAGCGGCTGCTTCCTGACGGTCCACGCGGGCGCCGGTGGAACGGAAGCCTGCGACTGGACCCAGATGCTCTACCGCATGTACCTCCGCTGGGCTGAGCGCCGCGGCTTCACCTTGGAGGAGGTAGACGTCCTGGAGGCGGAAGGGGGCCTCAAGTCCGCCACGGTGCGGATCGACGGCCAATTCGCCTACGGGTACCTCAAGGGCGAATCGGGGGTCCATCGGCTGGTGCGCATTTCCCCCTTCGATGCGAACGCCCGCAGGCACACCTCCTTCTCCTCCGTGTACGTATTTCCCGTGATAGACGACTCCGTGGAGGTGGACATAC
>CAYUPG010000059.1:0-12728 GCA_964446515.1 uncultured Treponema sp. | reverse complement strand
GCCTGGTGGGATACCTTTGCCGCCCCCTCCGCAGCGGGCGCCGCAGCCGGCGGCGACGCCGAAGCGGCCCGCTCCTCCGGGCCTCTCGCGCCGCCCGAGCCCCTGGATGCCCCCTACGACGACCGGCTCCGGGGCGCCTTCCTCACGGCGGGCCTCGTGGGGGTGCTCATCGCCCAGGGCGCCACTTTGGCCGGCGCGGAGGGGGGGTGCCAGGCGGAGTGCGGCGCCGCGGGAGCCATGGCCGCCGCGGCCCTGGCGTACCGTGAGGGCCTCCCCATCGAAGAATCCTTCTCCGCCGCGGCCCTGGCCCTCAAGAACTCCCTCGGACTGGCCTGCGATCCCGTGGCGGGCCTCGTGGAGGTTCCCTGCGTCAAGCGCAACGCCTTCGTCGCCGCCGCCGCCGTGACCGCGGCGGAGCTCGCCCTCGCGGGCATACGGAGCGTCGTGCCCTTCGACGAAGTCGTATCCGCCATGAAATCCATCGGAGATTCCCTCCCTGCCTCCATCAAGGAGAGCGCGGAGGGAGGACTGGCGGTAACCCCCACCGGACTGTATTATAAAAGTAAACTTTCCGCGGAGGTATGATTATGGATAAGCTTCGGATGGGCGTGCTCGGGTGTTCCGGCCATTACTTCAAGCGGGTAGCCGTTCCCCTTCGGGAATCCCTTCTGGTGGAACCCTACGCGATCGCCTCACGGGATGCCGCGCGGGCGGCCGCTTCGGCATCGGAATGGGACTTTCCGGTATCCTACGGATCCTACGAGGCCCTGCTTGCGGACCCCAAGGTAGATTTCATCTACAATCCCCTACCCAACCACCTGCACCTGGAATGGATCAAGAAGGCCGCCGACGCGGGCAAGCCCATGCTCTGCGAGAAGCCCCTGGGCCTCAACGCCCGGGAGGCGGCCGAAGCTGCGGCCTACTGCGAAAAGAAGGGCGTGCCTCTTATGGAAGCCTTCATGTACCGCTTCCATCCCCAATGGCGGCGGGCCAAGGACCTGGTGGTAGCCTCCGAGATAGGCAGGGTCATGGCGACCCACGGCATGTTCTCCTACAACAACCGGGATCCCAAGAATATCCGCAACATCGCGGCCTACGGCGGCGGCGGCCTTCTGGACATCGGCTGCTACGCCGTCTCTTCGGCGCGCCTTCTCATGGGCGCCGAGCCCGAGCGGGTGGTGTGCCAGGTCCTCCGGGACGGAGATTTCAAGACCGACGTGCTGGCCTCGGGCATCCTGGATTTCGGCGGCGGACGGCGGTCCACCTTCACCGTGGGTACCCAGCTCTTCTCCATGCAGCGGGTGGATGCCTACGGCACCGGAGGCTCCCTCTCGGTGGAGGTTCCCTTCAATATGTACGGCGATGTTCCCGGGCGCCTGCACGTGGCCACGGACGTGGGCCGCAGGGTGGTGGAGACGGAGGTCGTGGACCAGTACCTGCTGGAATTCGACGCCTTCGCCCGCTCTGTTGCCGAGAAGTCGCCGGTCCCGACGCCGGTATCCGACGCGGTGGCCAACATGGCGGTGCTCGACGCCCTTGCCGCTTCCGCGGATTCCGGGAAGTGGGAAGCGGTAAAACGTTACTAAATTTCCCGTTCCGCTATTCCCCGCCGACCGCTTGCGGCGGCGGGGTGTAACGGGTATGCTCAGCTCACCTTATGATCAAGACCAACAACCTCCGCATCCTAGCGGAGTTGCCCCTGGTGTCTCCCGCCGAATTGGCCCGGGAGATACCCATGACCGACGGCGCCGCGGGCAACGTGGCTGAAAGCCGGCGGCGCATTACGGACATACTCGCAGGCAGGGACGGCAGGCTCCTGGTCGTCGTCGGCCCCTGCTCCATCCATGACGTGGACGCGGCCCTGGAATACGGCAGAAGGCTGTCCGAACTCTCGAGGAAATTCGCCGATCGCCTCTTCGTGGTGATGCGGGTCTACTTCGAAAAGCCCCGGACCGCCTTGGGCTGGCGGGGCCTCATCACCGACCCCGGCATGGACGGCAGCTACGACATCGCCCGGGGGCTCAGGGTCGCCCGGCAGCTCCTGGTGGACCTCAACGGCATGGGGCTCCCCGCCGGGAGCGAGATGCTGGACCCCATCATCCCCCAGTACATCGCGGAGCTCATCTCCTGGGCCTCCATCGGCGCCCGGACCACCGAATCCCAAACGCACCGCGAGATGGCCTCGGGGCTCTCCATGCCCATAGGCTTCAAGAACGCAACGGACGGGGACATCCAGATAGCCATCAACGCCATCCTGTCCGCAGCCAGCCCCCACTCCTTCGTGGGCATCGACAGGCAGGGCAGCACCATAGTCATGCGCACCGCCGGAAATCCCGACGGCCACCTCATACTCCGGGGCGGCAAGGGGGGCACCAACTTCGATAGGCTCAACGTCCACGAGGCGTCCCGGCGCATGGAGGCCGTGGGTCTCAATCCCGCCGTGGTGGTGGACTGCAGCCACGGCAACTCGGAGAAGAAGCCCGAGCGCCAGGCCTTGGTGCTCCGGGACGTCCTCGCTCAGCGGCAGGACGGCGTCGCTCCCCTCGTGGGTGTCATGCTCGAAAGCAATCTGGAGGGCGGCTGCCAGGCGCCCAGCCCCGGCGGCGAGGGCCTGCGCTACGGCGTCTCCGTGACCGATCCCTGCATCGGCTGGGAGGATACCGCCGCCCTTCTTGAGGAGGCGTGGGCCCGCACCGATCCCGCCCTCAGGATCCGCATGCGGCCTTCGGCCTCGGGGGTCTCCCATGGGAACTAAGGCGCTGATGGTATTCACCGATGGGGGTTGTTCCGGCAATCCCGGCCCCGGCGGCTGGGCCTACGCCATTCTATGGGAGGATGGAGCCCTGGTCGCGGAGAAGTGGGGCGCCGAGCCTGCCACCACCAACAACCGCATGGAGCTTTCCGCCGCGGTGGCCGCCCTGGAGCGGGTGCTCTCGGATTCCGCCCTGGCGGGCTCCGACGTGACCCTCTACACGGACTCCCAGTACGTGCAGAAGGGCATAAGCACCTGGATACACTCCTGGAAGCGGAACGGCTGGCGCACCGCCTCCAAGGACCCGGTCAAGAACAGGGATCTTTGGCAGCGCTTGGATGAGCTTTCCGGCCGCCTGGCCATACAGTGGCGCTGGGTGAAGGGCCACGCCGGGCACGAGTACAACGAGCGGGTGGACCGCATGACCCAGGAGGCCATTGCCTCCCTCCGCTGAGTTCGGACGGGGACGCGCTACTTCGTCCCGTCCTCCAGGGCCGTTTTAAGGAGCTCCAGCAGGGTCTTGCCCTCCTCCATGGTCAGGGTGACCCCCTTTCCCATCTTCTCGTGGCCCGGAGCCCAGTCCCGGATGTCCAACTTCGGCGCCCTGCCGTTCCAGGACACCAGGTTCAATTCCTTTTTCCAGCCGCTCTTTTCTTCGGACAGAACGCCGAAGCTCTTGACGATATCGTAGGTAAGATCCGACATGGTCCCTCCGAACTGTAGTGTAGGGGCCGCTTTCGCTTTTTGACAAGAACGTTCCTATTAAAAAGTGTTACGGCTTGCCCTGAAGCCGAAAGGGCATTACACTAAGGTTGAGAAAAAAGCTTATCTATGCGCACTAAAAATCTATATCAGGAGCTGCCTATGAAACGTAGACCTATGGCGTTCGTCCTGTTGGGGGCGGCCGTTGTCCTGTCAGCGGCGTCCTGCGCGGGAGGGGCTAAGCCGGCCAAACCCGTTCCGGAAGAGCCTGCGGCGCAGGTGCCGGCGGAGCCGACACCCCAGGTGGTGGCCCCGGCCCCGGAGACTCCCCCGGATCCGTCCAAGATGGAGCCCGATCAAGCTTCAATTGATGCGCTGGAAGCGGCGCGGGCGCGGGCGGAGAAGTCCAGGAAACAGGCCTTCGACCTTGAGTCGCCCTCCTATTTCCCCGACGATTGGAAATCCGCGGAGACGCTCTTCCTGGATGCCCGGACTGCGGCGGGGGAACGGAATCTTGCCGCCTATAGGGCCGCCGCCGCCGGATACGGCGCCGCTGCGGACGCCTACGACGCCGTGGCGAGGAAGGCTCTGCCCCTCTATGCCGAGGCCCGGCGCAGCGAGGTCGAAGCGGCCCGGAATCGCGCCGTAGCTGCGGGTGTGCCGCAGCTGGATCCCGACCGCTTTGCCGCAGCGGATGCGGTCTCCGAGCGGGCCATCGGGCTCTACGGCCGGGAGGACTACTACGCCGCAGCGGATGCCGCCGCCGAAGCGGGGGCCAGATACGAAGCCCTCAAGATCGGGGCCGATGCGGTCGCCGTGAAGTCGGAGATTGATCGAAGGAATTTCGCCCGCTTCGATTCGGGCAACTACGCCCTGGCAGGCACCAAGCTCGGCCAGGCCATGGCTTCCTACGATGGGGGAGATATCCCCGCCGCACGGAGCGCCGTGGACGAGTCCCTGCAGAGGTACAATCTCGCCCTCGGCAAGGGCCGTGAGCTGAATGCGGGCGAGCGGAGCAGCGCGGCGGGCGAAAGGCGCCGTGCCGCCCTGGATCTCAAGGCGAACGTGGCCGTCAGGTCCGACTTCGATGCGGCGGCCGCGGTGATGACCCGGGCCGATACGGCTTTCAAGGCGGGACGCTTCGATGAGGCCGCCGATCTGTACGGCGATGCGGAGTCCCAATTCGCCGCCGTCAGGGATGTGGCTGCCGAAAAGCGGCGAATCGCCGAGGAGGCCATGGAACGTGCCCGGCGCAGGATAGCCGAAACGGAACAGGCCGCGAAAGAGGCCGATTCCATCCTGCAAGGAGGTACGCGATGAAACGCAGCCTGCTTCTTCTGTGCGCGGCCCTCGCGGTCATGCCTGCGGTTTCCGTATTTTCTCAAGCCTCGTCCGCTCTTCCCGAGCCCGATCTTCCCTTCGAGGCAGCCGCTCCGGCAGCCTCCGCTCAGGAAGCTTTTTCCGCCGCCGATCCGGCCCTCATGGCGCTGCTCTGGGGCGTCGATCCGGGCGTTCCGGCGGATCAGGTGGATCTGAACTCCGTCGCCACCTTGGTGCAGGCGGCCGGCTCGGACGCGGTGAGCGCCGCCTCGGAAGCCTGGGAAGCTGAAGCGGAGGCGGAACCGGTAATGCCCGCGGGGGTTCTGAACAACGAGTACTATCGGGAGAGCCTCCGCTATAAGGCCCTGTCGGTCGAATCCTTCGACTACGGCGACTACGACGCCGCCGCCGCATACGCCGCGGAGGCCCTGCGCTACGCCCAGCTGTCGGATGAATACATCGCCGGCCGCGTCGAAGAGGCCCGCAGGCGCGCCGCCCTGGCGGCCGCCGACGAGGCCATCGCCGCGGCGAAAACCCGTTTGGACTGGGCCCGCGGCGTCGGTGCCGACAAGACCTATCCGCGGCAATTCGCCGACGCTTCATCCGCCTACGACGAAGCTCTCGCGGCCCGCGCGGCCGAGGACTGGAACGGCGCAATCGCCGCGGCGCGGCGGGTTCTGGCGGCCCTCGCGGATGTCAGGGAGTTCGCACCCCTGCCGGCACGGTACACCGTCCGACCTTGGGCTCAGACCAAGGACTGCTTCTGGAATATCGCCGGGTATTCGTGGGTATACGGAGATCCCACCAAGTGGCGGCTCCTCTACGAGGCGAACAAGACCAAGCTCCGCAGGCCGGACAATCCGGACCTCCTGCATGTGGGCACCGTCCTCGATATCCCCAGCATCGCCGGGGAAGTCCGGGAGGGCCTCTGGGTCGCCGGGAGGGCTTATGCCCCCCTGCCCAAGCGCAAGTAGAGCATGAGCGCCGAGGCCATGAGGGCGTGGTCGTAAGGCTGCGCCCCCATGCCTCGGACCGCTTCGGCTGCCGGGACCTGGACCACGTCGACGTATTCGTCGTGGTCCAGGTCTTGGTCGCCCTTGCGGGTTAGTCGGCCGGCGGCAAAGATGTGCACCCTATTCGACATGATGGCCGGGTTCGGGTTGAAGGATCCAAGCTTTGTGAGCTTTCCGGCGGACCATCCCGTTTCTTCCAATAGTTCCCTTCGGGCGGCGGCTTCCACATCTTCGCCCTTTTCCAGGACTCCTCCGGGGAATTCCACGCTGAGGCTGCGGCTTCCGTGCCGCCATTGCCGCACCATAAGGAATCTGTCGCCGTCTTCGGCCTCAATTACGGGAACTACGATGGCCCAGTCGGGGGCATCCATAACCGAATAGGTGCCTACCGATCCGTCGGGCGCGGCGCTTCGGACGTCCATGACGGAAAAAACCCGGCAGGCATAGGCTTCCTTCCTAGCAAGCTCCTTCCATCGCAGATGATCGTGTTCCATGGATGGAGAATAGCTTTTTATCGCTTACTCGTATATACTTTTGTAGTCTATGGGAAGCGATAGGTCGATACGCATAGTGTTTGCATCCACGGTCGAGCAGGAGCGGCAGCGCTTCGCCGATCTGATCTCGATCAAAAAGCTGCCCTATGTTCTTCTTCTGCCCCAGGATTTGAAGGATGCGGACCGCCTGATGGCGGAAAACCCTGTGGACATCATAATCACGGATACCGATTTCGCCGGGGGGGCCTTCGCCGATTGGCTGTCCCTCTGGCCCCATCCCTTCATCATTTTTGCCTACTACGGGGAAGAAAAACGCCTGGACGACCTTATTCGCGACGAGGCTTGCTCCTTCATAATGCGGGACAGCGAGTATAGGCATCTCGGATCGCTTCCCACCATGATCCGCAAGGTCCTGAATATCCGCGAGAGCCTGGATCGGCAGAATGTGCACCTGCAGATAAGCGAACGGCGCTACATGGAGCTGGTGAGCTCCATCCCCGACATCGTCTACACCCTGGACGGCGAGGGCCGCTTCATCTACATAAACGATGCGGTAGCTCAGCTGGGCTATCAGCCCGCGGAGCTGTACGGTAAGCATTTTTCTGCCTTGCTTGAGGATTCGGATGTTCCCAAAGTGAGCAGGGAAATCGTGCTGAAGACCCTGGGCGGCAAGACGACCGGGGCCGGAGGAGCCCCCAAGCTCTTCGACGAGCGGCGTCGGGGCGAGCGCATGACTCGGAACCTGGTGGTGCGGCTGAAGCACAAACCCCCGGAGTTCAACCTGGCTTCGACTGCGGTGGTCGATTCCTACGGTGAAATTTCGTGCGTCGGGCTTGCTCTGCCGGAGTATGAGGGAAGCGATATCGGCACCGTCGGTATAATTAGGGATATCACCCAGCGCAGGAACGAGGAACTGAAGCTCAAGGAGGATCTCCGCTTGAAGGAGATCCTGCTCAAGGAGATACACCACCGGGTAAAGAACAACCTTCAGGTCGTCTCCAGCCTGCTGAGCCTTCAAAGCTCCGCCATAGAGGATCTTGCGGCTAGGGAGATCTTTTACGATTCCCAGACCCAGATACAGTCCATGGCCATGGTGCATGAGCAGCTGTACCAGAGCGATGATCTTCAGGCCATAGACGCGGCGGACTACCTTTCCGCCTTGACCGCCTATCTGTTCCGATCCTACGAGGTTGATCCCGAAAACGTGCGCGCCGAGGTCGATTGCGAGCACGTGCACCTCAGCATCGACCAGGCCATACCCCTGGCGCTCATAGTGAACGAGCTGGTGTCCAATTCGATCAAGCACGGCTTGGCCCGTTCCTCCGGCGTGATTGCCGTTCTGTTCAGGCGGACGGAGGGCGATCGGCTTACGCTTGAGGTTCATGACTCGGGCCATGGCCTTCCCGATGGGTTTGAGATGGAGTCTCTCAACAGCCTCGGGCTTCAGCTGGTCAAAGCGCTGGGAGAGCAGCTGGGGGGCGCCTTTTCTTGGGAAAGCCGGGACGGCACGCGCTTCGTTCTCCAATTTCCCTATATTCCGGCAAAGAACATGGATTTGTTTTGACAAAGCCCTCCTGCGGTTCTATGCTTTAAGTAGGCCGCGATAGGCCGTCGGCCTCCGACGCGGTCAACCATGCCGGCAGGAGGTTGGATATGGCAATCATAACGATTTCCCGTGAGCTCGCCGCACTCGGTGACGAGACCGCCCACGAACTTGCTAAGCTTCTGAGCTACCGATTCGTGGATAAGCAGGCGTTGGAGCAGCGTATCACATCCTACGGCTTCGCCGGAGCCAAGCTCGAAAAGTACGATGAGCGGAAGCCGTCTTTCTGGGCATCCCTGTCCCAGGATAGGGACGATTATCTGCACTATCTGAAGACCGCCTTTTATGCCGAGGCGGAAGAGGGCAACTGCGTCTTTATCGGCCGCGGCGCGAACGCCGTATTCAAGGATCTGCCCGCCATGCTCTCCGTTAGACTGGTGGCGCCTCTCCCCATCCGGATAGAACGGGTCAAGAGCTACTTCAGGTGCGACGATAAGCGTGCCCGGCAGATCATCGAGCAGAGCGACCATGACAGGGACGGCTTTCACCGGTACTTCTTCGACATGAATTGGACTGATCCGGACAACTATCACCTGACGCTCAATACCGGCACCCTCCATCCCGCCACGGCCGCCGAACTGATCGTGGGCCTTAAGGCGATGGTGATCAACGCCGATGCCGAGACCGCAGCCCGCGGAAAGATCCGGGAATTGACCCTCTCCCAGCAGGTGGTTCACCATGTGCTGTACGCACGGAAGATTCCCATCCACTTTTTGGAGGCCCACGTCTCCGAAAGCTCGGTGGTGCTTCACGGGGTCGCCAATTCCCAATCCTCCGTGGAGGCCGCCGTCTCCGCCGCGCGGGAGGTCTGCGCGGGGAAGTCGGTGGCATCGGAGATACAGGTTGTGCAGGAGTACAGCGTGATGCCCTGATTGCAGGCCATCCTTGCCCTGATGCCTATCCGCAGTTATCATGATGAGAAAGGAGTTCATCTATGGGTAGGCCGGAGGCACTGGAAGAACTGTATCGCATCGACAAAGATTTGCGCCTCCTGACCCAGGCCGTTGCGGCCTTGCAGTGGGATCAGGAGACGTACATGCCGCCGGAGGCCGTCGAGGGCCGCGCGGATCAGCTGGCCCTTCTGGAGGGGTTGACCCACGACCGGGCCGTAGACCCTCGGATCGGCAGTCTTCTGGAACGTGTAGGCTCCACGCCTGAGAATCCCCGGGGAGATGAAGCCTTACCCTCCTTGGATCGCGATTTTCTGCGAGTCTTCCGGCGGAACTACGACAAGGCCGTACGTCTTCCCGGCCAACTCGTCCGTGATGCCGCTCGGGCCGAAGGCCTTTCGCAGGCCGCTTGGGCCGAAGCGCGCAGGAACAATGATTTTCCGTCCTTTGCGCCGCACTTGGATGCCATGGTCTCCTTCGCGAAAAAGAAGGCCGAATTCTGGGGGTTTGCCGACCATCCCTACGACGGCTTATTGGACCAGCATGAGCCGGGCGTCCGACAGGAGACGATAGCCTCCCTTTTTGATCCCCTTGGGAAGAGGCTTTCGGAGTTGGTGCGCAGAATCTCCGCGGCTCCCGCGCCCGATACGTCCTTCCTGTGCGCCGAGTATCCTGTGGAGGATCAGGACCGTTTCGGAAGGCAGCTCATGGCCGATCTCGGCTATGAGCTTTCCCGCGGCAGGTTGGATCTGAGCGCCCATCCCTTCACCACCACCCTCGGCGCGGACGATGTGCGCATCACCACGAGGTATTTCCGCGACAATATGACCTCGGGCCTGTTCTCCATAATCCATGAGACGGGACATGCCTTGTACGAGCTGGGGTTCGGGCCGGATATCCGCGGGACCTGCCTTGCCGACGGTTCGTCAATGGGCATCCACGAATCCCAATCGCGCCTATGGGAGAACGTCGTCGGCCGGAGCCGCGCCTTTTGGAGAGGGCGCTTCCCGGCCCTGCGGAAGCAATTTCCCGATCGGCTCGGCTCGGTGGATGAAGGTGCCTTCTACCGTGCCGTCAATGCGGTCCGGCCGTCCCTCATTCGGGTCGATGCGGACGAGGTCACTTACAGCCTCCATGTCATTCTCCGCTTCGATCTCGAGCGGAGACTCTTCGACGGCAGCCTCGGCGTTGAGGGCCTTCCGGCGGCATGGAATAGGGGTATGGCCGAGTACCTGGGAGTCGTCCCCGACACCGATGCCGACGGGGTGCTTCAGGATATTCACTGGTCCATGGGTGCGTTCGGCTACTTTCCGAGCTACGCATTGGGAAACCTCTATGGTCTCCAGTTCTGGAGAGTGCTGCTCCGCGAAATTCCGGATGCGGAGAGTCGCTTGGCCGAAGGCCGGTTCGATGCGGTGTTGGCGTGGCTCCGGGAGCGCATACACCGCCACGGGTGCCGCATGCTTCCCGAAGAATTGCTGCAGTCCGTATGCGGAGAAACGCTTTCGATTCTGCCCTTCGTAGAATACCTGGAGTCCAAGTACGAACGCCTCTATGGGCTCTAGCGCCTACGCCTCCGACCTGCTGTACCTCGCCGTACTGTTCCTTGGAATTTCGGCGGGAGCTGCGGTCAAGGCATTTTTATTGCGCCGCAGCCGCGGCGGCGGTGCGCGGCTCGTCAGTGCGGCCGCCGTGGCCGGTTCGCTGGCCGTGGCGGCCTTTGCACTGGCCTTAGCCGGCTTCGGAGGGTTGCCCCTTCTTGCGGATGCCGGGTTCCGGCCTGTTTGGCTCTGCGTATTTTGCCTTTCATCCCTCTCGTTCGTATTTCCCAGGGCGGCGGGGTTCCCGGTGCTGGTGCTGACGGGATTCGCCGTCGTGTTTTATGGGTATTTCTTTGTGCGGATGCCCGTACCGGATGGGGACGTATCGGCCTTTTTCGAAATCTCGGGCAACCCGGACGGGGGCTTTAGGTGTGCAATTCTTGAGGATGCTCCCTACGGCGGCGCAGTCGTTTCGGCGGCAGACGGCTATGACATTCGATACCTATCCCTATCCCTAGACCGCCGTCTGCCGGCCGTCGGCGGTTCACTCAGGGGCGCCGTGGCGGGGGTTGTTTCGCAGAACCCTGATCATCCCCCCATCCTGCTCCCCTGGGCGCAGCAGCACCCCTTCCTAAACGGACGACCCGATCCTTTCCCGGGGGTGATTGTGAAGACTATCGATGCGGCCCTGCCGACTATGGATGATGCGATTATCCGTCGCTACGCTCTTGTGCGGGACGGCTCGCTACGGCTGCTGCCGTAGCCTGCGGCTTCCGAAGAAATACCAGCCCTTGTCCAGGACCGAGGCGAGGACAATGCAGCCTGCGGCCAATTCCACCGTCTTGACGTGCCTTGGAAGAACGGGAATCAGCAGCTTGAGCGGTTCCATCGCAAAAAGAATCATGATGGTGGCCACTGCAATCTTGCCGAAGACCGTAGGGCGCGGCTCCACTCTCTTGTGGGCGATAAGAAGAGCCAGCATGCCGACGGCCTGAAAAAGAAGCCTGAACATGATGATGTAAAACAGCCAATCCGGCAGCAGATCGTAGATGCGGTATGCGAAGGCCACTACGAGCAGTAAGGAATAATCCCCAACGGAATCCAGAATCTTCCCCATCGCAGTTACTTGGTTTCCAGCCCGTGATATCCGACCGTCGACCAAGTCCGTTAGGAAGGTCAATGCAATCACGATGATGAGGATTGCGCCGATGGGGTGCTGCTTGAATGCCAGGATCAAAAAAAGCAAAGAAGGCAGCATGCTGATTCTGATGAGGGTTACCTTGTTTGCGGCGTTGACCCTATCCAGTCTCTTTGACGAGCCGACAATCCGAAAAAAATTGCCGCCCGCAATCAAGAGTCCCATAACAAGGAGGTGGTATGCGATCTGGGTGATCAGGTAGGCAATCCGGAAGGGCAATCCAAATGAAAAAAAAACATTCAGCAGGGTAAACGAGAGGAGTTCTAGGACTCCATAGACTCCGACGGTCTTGATTATCGACTGGTGCAGGGGATCATGCCGGTCGAAACGCATCTTGAGGAATACTATTACTTGACATCATTCTTGTCAAACCCCATACTTCCGCCATGACGCTCGCTGATAAGGTTACTTCCGTTAGGCTGGTATTGGCACCCGTTTTTTTCGTCGTGTACCTTCTCCCCGTTTGGTTTCCAATCGGTGCTTCGTGGACTATTCCCGTGCTTTGGTTTCTCTTTATCGTAGCCGAGATCACCGACCTCTTCGATGGGATGCTGGCACGGTCACGCAATGAAGTGAGCGATTTCGGGAAGCTGTTTGACCCCTTTTCCGATACCCTTGTTAGGATAACCTACTTTTTGTGCTTTGTCGTAGACGGAATCCTGCCGTCCATTTTGCTCCTGATTGTCCTGTATCGAGAATTCGGCATCCTGTTTCTCAGGACTCTCATGATGAAGCGGGGCATCGCGATGGGCGCGCGCTCCGGCGGTAAGATCAAGGCTGTGGCGTATATGGTCGCCGGGGTGCTTTCTTTAGCTGCGGCGTCTTCGATGCGGTTGGGTTTTTCTCCTTCCCTGTTCGGTGCTCTCAGGATCGCCGCCGTAGCAGTGTTCGCCGTTTCGGTGGTTCTTTCTCTGGCGTCCCTCGGGGATTATCTCTCCGTCTACCGGGCTGCAGGTAAAGACTCTGAAAGGGGAAAATAGCAAGAATTCCTGGTCAATTCTATTGACATGCGGCGTGCATTTGTTATAGTTTAACACCCGTCGCCTGTGTGCGCTGTCTTGAAAAAAAAGCGTTTCGGGTGGCCAAGAAAATCAACTTAGCGTTTTGCGTTGCCGCAGGCTCGCAGTATATCTGCGGGTTTCTGGAGTGTTCGCTTCGGCGGATCGACGGAAGCGCTTGACAGAGGCGCGGTGGGCATGATAAGTTCCACCGCAC